>JAEUSJ010000251.1:2098-3580 GCA_016788215.1 bacterium
ATCGGCGTATCAATATTTGCAAACTGAATATTCGTTCTCAACGCGCGATACCTTTCAGAAATAAAAGAGCGGGCATTAAGTTGGGATATCATTGCTTTTTTCCGAATCATGTTTTTATCATCGTCCTCATCATCTATCTTCTTTCCAAAGATTTTAGTCGTCAACTGTCCAACGCCGTTGGCGTTCTCCGCCAAGTCCTCACGAGGAATCGGAGGTATCTTTCCTATAATAGGAATATTAGTAATGCCGGCGATCGTTTCTATGCTCTTGATCGTTGTGTCCAGGTACTCTATTCCAAACGCCAAGGCCACGCCTATCAACAAGCCGACCATCGCTCCGATAAAGATCGTTGTAAACACTTTATTATAGATCGGAATCGGCGGCTTAGCTGGATCTATGATCTTCAAATTACCGGTCGTGCCATACATTTGGATAGAAAAATTTTCCTTTTGCTTGATGAGCGAACTCAGAGTTTCTTCATAAACTTGTTTTGATCGGCTTAAACGGGTGATGTCAATTGCGTCTTGCAGAAGGTTTGGATTTTTGAGTTCAAAATTACGGATCAATCCGGCGTATAAACGCGCTTGTCCTTTTAGTAAAATCAACTCAATTTCCTCGTTATTCTTTTTCCCGAATACATTTTTCCAAAGCTCGTTTAAATCGCCGACTATCGGTTTTTCGCCGTCGGTATCGACCGCAGAAAGTAGTGCGTAATATTTATCGCGAAGCTGGCTGATTTGCTGGTCAATTTTTTTGACTTCAACATTTTCGTACGCATCAGCTCCGAGTCTTTCAAAAATTTGCACTTTTCTTGCGTTCAATTCTTCAATTTGGCTTTTAAGTTTTGATTCTTCCTTTGATTCGTTTTCAGGCTTAACCGCGTTGCCGGTCATCCGGCGCTGAATGGAATCCAATTGGGAATTTAACGCATTCAAATTGGATTCACGCACCTGTTTCTGCGTTTCCAGCTCCGCAAGCTTGTCCTTCATTAAAATGATCTTATTTAAAGGGCCTTCCTCATCTTTAGAAGTCATGTCCGTTTTTTTCTTCAATGCCTGAAGGGCTAATTCAGTTTTCTCTAAATTATTTTTAGTGAGCTCGATTTGTTCATCGATAAAATCAATCCCTTTTATTAATCCTTCTTTGTCCAGTTCCGCCGTCCGTCTTTTTAGCAGATCGGTAGCAACCGTTACGAGCTTTTGAACTAAAAACGAATCATAGGATACTGCCGCTATTTCAATAAACTGTGCAGCCTCTTTGTACGGCTTCATTGTAATCTGAGATGTCTGAAAACCCTCCAGTGCCGATTCCACATATTCCGCATCTCGTTGCTTTAACAGATCGGTTCTTAAATCTTGCCTTAAAAGCACATTAAATATATCGGTTGTCATGATTATCTCGTAGTATCCGAAATCGATCCTCGGGATACTCCCGTTTTTATCCAAAATATCCAGCATCGGATTACTGCTCGAGTTATCAAAA
>JAEUSJ010000252.1 GCA_016788215.1 bacterium
AAAAATAGCTTGCAGAATTCTTAACAATTATATAATAATTTCGCAACACTTCACGCATAAATTAACCAGATTTACTTATGCGTCAGCAACCTTTCAGATTTCTTTTTTACATGCAAGTATTAACTAACTATCCTATCTGTCACTCTAACATTCACTCTAATTTAGAAGGAGAACTCAGAATGTCAAAGAAATTACCCTCTTTGCTCATGAGCAAACCTATTCTCTGGCTTTGCGCAGGGATTCTGGTATTTGCTTGCCTATTTTCTTCGCAGACGGTTTCAGCCCAAGGCGTGACCACCGCTGCGGTTAATGGTCTCGTTACTGATAATAACGGACAACCCGTGTACGGCGCTAACGTCATTGCGCTCCACGTGCCTTCCGGATCAAGATTCGGCGCGGCAACCCGTGCAGACGGCCGCTATAATATACCCGCTATGCGCGTAGGCGGTCCTTACACGATATTTGTCACTTATATTGGTTATAAAGAAGACCGACGTGAAGACATCACGCTGGCTCTGGGCGAAAATCGCCGCGTTGATTTCAAAGTGGTAGAAGAAACGATCGAGGGCGAAGCCATTGTGGTTGTTTCCGAGAGAAATCCAATCATCAGTGAATCCAGAACCGGTGCGGCTAAAACCGTTTCCAATCTGGAAATTCAGACCATGCCGACTCTGAGCCGTGATTTCGGCGATTTTACGCGGTTGACTCCTCAATTTGCCGGCAATAGCGCTGCAGGCCGTAATAACCGATTTAATAATATCCAGATCGACGGCGCCGTCAATAATGATCTTTTCGGTTTGGCAGCAAGCGGAACTCCCGGCGGACAAGCGAGTACTTCCCCTATCAGCTTGGACGCTATTCAGGAATTTCAGGTCGTTATTGCCCCGTATGACGTTCGTCAGGGCGGTTTCACAGGCGCAGGGATCAACGCGATCACGCGTTCCGGAACCAACAACATTGAGGCTTCAGGATATTATTTCTATAAAAGCCAGGATCTCGTAAGAAACAAACTTAACGACGTCAAGATCACCGATTTCAGCGAAAAAACCGCGGGCTTTCGTGTCGGCGGTCCGATCATGAAAGACAAGTTATTCTTCTTCGCTAATGCTGAAATTACGCGTCGTACGGACCCTACGGATTATGGAATCACGGGCGACAGTAATGCTACAGATTTCATCGCCATCCCGGTTGACACCGCACAGGCTCTTTTAGATTTCTTGGATACAAAGTATGGCTACAACCCGGGCGGATTTGGAATGCGCAACGTACCGATAAAAAGCAATAAGGCTTTTATTCGTTTTGATTACAACATATCAGACAACCATCGTTTAACCGTTCGGCATAACTATGTTGGTGCAGAGCAAGAAATCCTGCGACGTGTTACCGGGCAAAGCGCAACAAGTAGCAGCACGGGCTTCCGCTTTGGCGACGCCGGTTACATATTCAAGAATACGACAAATTCAACTGTGATGCAGCTCAATAGTACTCTTGCCAAATCGTTTTATAATGAATTAACCGTGGGATATTCGTATATAGATGATAAACGCGGCAATCCAGCTGATCGTTTTCCAACTACCATCATTCGAAACGGTGGATCTCAGATGATTGTTGGCACCGAGCAGTTTTCACAATTCAATTTCCTGAAACAAAGTGTTCTTGAAGTTACGGACAACGTGACGTATTTCATGGGAGATCACACGTTCACAGCCGGTACTCATAATGAATTTTTCTCATTTGAAAATTCATTCCTGCCGCAATATAACGGACGCTATGAATTTAATAGCTTAACAAACTTTATCAGGTCGGCTAACGGCGACACCAATCAGATTCGTAGCTATTTCTTAACATATCCGGTCGATCCCGCCACCGGACTTCGTGACAACAGCAGAACACCTCTTGCGAAATTCAGCGTATCTCAACTCGGGTTCTATGTCCAAGACGCTTGGTCAGTGCTGCCCAATATGAAAGTAACATTGGGATTACGCATCGATGTTCCAATCATCAGTGACAAGCCGACTTACAACGCCACATTCGATTCAGCTTACGGCAAGAGCACTTCCGAAGTGGCCACTGGAAACCTTCTGTTTTCACCGCGTATGGGATTCAATTGGGATGTGTTTGATAATAATGCAACCCAGGTTCGAGGCGGTCTTGGTATATTCTCAGGCCGTAGCCCTTATGTGTGGATTTCCAATCAATACTCTAACACCGGAGCTGATTTTGGAACCGTACAATTTACTACTTCCGGCAATGAAGTAAGACCCCTGATTTTTAATGAAGACCCGACTAATCAACCGATCGTCAATCGAGTCGGCGCTGCAGTCAAGGGCTACAGCTCGACGATTAACATTATGGACAAAAATTTTAAATACCCGCAGGTTGCAAGATTAAATCTTGCAGTAGATCACGAACTCCCGGGCGGCTTAATCGGAACACTGGAATTGATTGCATCTGATCCGATTTACGATGCAATGTTCCAGGACATAAGCCTTGCCGGTCCTCAAAGCTATTCACCGAATGACGGTCGACCTCGATTTGGAGTTATTACTCCAGGCACTATTACCGCAGGATCAGGATCACCTACGATTTCGCCGACTCGCAAGGATACATTAAATCTTAATCGGCCTTACAGTAATGTCATGTATCTGACCAATTCAAAGAATGGCTATCAGTATAACTTTACAGTACAATTACAGAAGACCTTTGAGTCAGGTTTCGCAGGCAAATACGACAAAGGACTGTATGCACAAGTTGCGTATACTTTAGGACGTTCGACGGACGTGACCAGCGCGACCAGCAGTATCGCATTTTCAAATTGGCAGTTTAATCCTACTAAAGGCGATCCTAACAACAAAGATATAACTGCTACTTCGAACTATGAACAGCGCCATGCAATCATCGCTTCTATTTCGCAGAGCCTTGAGTTCGTGAAGAATTGGAAAACAACGGTTTCGTTCTTCTATTCAGGCCGCTCTGGACAACCGTATTCTACAACTTACAACGGCGATGTGAATGCAGACGGCGCGTTTTCTAATGATTTGATTTACGTTCCGATAGACAAAAATGATATCGTATTAGTTGGATCAAACGCCTCCGATACGCGTACGCCTGACCAGATATGGGTCGATTTGGACGACTTCATTAGCGACGACCCTGCATTGGACAAAGCTCGCGGCAAAATCATTGGAAGAAATGCCAGCCGTTCGCCTTGGGTTAACCGTGTTGACTTCAAATTGGCGCAGGAAATTCCGGTCACAGATCGTTACGGTAAATTTGAGTTGACCATGGATATTTTTAACCTGATGAACCTCTTGAATAAGGATTGGGGCGAATCGTTATTTGTAAATAATCAAAATCTATCTCCAATTGCATTCAGAGGAGTTCGTTCTTCAGATAACAAACCCGTATTCTCGTTTTTAAAAGATCCGAATCTCGTGAAGGGACGTTATTTAAGATCTAATGTCGGTTCCCGCTGGCAGATGCAGCTGGGCGTGCGATATACGTTCTAGCAGATAATCTTATCTAATCAAAAAGCCGTCCCGAATATTTGGGACGGCTTTTTTGTTAA
>JAEUSJ010000253.1:0-2069 GCA_016788215.1 bacterium
GAAGTATTGCGTATGCTGCGTCAGATCGGCTCGAAAGATAAAATTCCGGAATATATCAAACGCGTCAAAGCGGGCGAGGTGTTGCTAATGGGATTCGGACACCGTGTATACAAGAACTATGATCCGCGCGCGAAAATAATCAAAAATATTGCGGAACAGGTATTCGAAGTTACCGGGAAGAATCCATTGCTTGAGATGGCGATCGAACTGGAGCGTATCGCGTTGCAGGATGATTATTTTGTGAAACGGAAACTCTACCCGAACGTGGATTTTTATTCCGGTATTATTTACGAAGCGATGAAGTTTCCAGCGGAAATATTTACCGTCTTATTCGCGATCGGGCGTACGTCAGGCTGGCTCGCGCAATGGCAGGAATTGCTAACCGATCCGGAACAAAAAATTTCACGTCCGCGGCAGGTTTATCTCGGTCCGGCAACTCGGGACTTCGTTCCGATGGATAAGAGAAAGTAAGTGTTTTTGAAGCAGTCGGGCTGGCGGAAGTCAATTTCGTCAGCCCGTTTTTTTTGTTAAATAGAACATCGATCTGAATCGCCGTTCAATTTCCTATCTGCGCATGAAGGGACGCGTCCAGGCTCAAACCTTAAGGTTTCTTGGATGGATGCAATTCAATGTCCGATTTCGGATTGATAGAATTTCTTGGATTTGATAAGCGATTCGATAAATCTTGTAGGTTTGCATTCCATAAATCTCATTGACATTTCCAACCTGACACTGTACATTTCCCCTGCCAATCGTAGCTCTTTCTAATTAAATGAATATTAATTTCTATGAAAAAGTCTATCGACCTCGTCCGGCAACTCGTTAATGATTTCAAAAAACACGAAGCCACATACCTTGCTCCGGATTATCAGGAACAAGAAGCGCGTAAGGATTTTATTGATAAATTTCTCATCGCGCTCGGATGGGATGTTAATCACGAACTTCAGAAGAACCCGTACGAACAGGAAGTAAAGATCGAGCAATCCGTAAAGACGGGCAAGTCCCAGCGCCGCGCGGATTACGCATTCTTTATCGGGCCGAATTTCCGCGACCCGAAGTTTTTCGTCGAAGCAAAAAAGCCGTCACGAAGTCTCGCCAATCCCGACGATTATTACCAGATCATCCGATACGCGTACAACAAGAAAATTCCCATTTCCGTTTTGACGGACTTCGAAGAATTTCACGTCATCGACTGCCGTTTCATGCCGGACATAGATTCCGCGCTGGATCGGCGTATTGAAAATTTCCATTATTCGGAATATGCCAACGAAGAAAAGTTCAGCCGGATCTTTCATCTTTTCGGGCGCGATGCCGTAGCCGCAGGGTCGATAGAAAAACGCGCGTCGGAATTGCCAAAACCCAAAGGCAAGGGTAAAGGCGCTCAAGCCATCTCTCACAAAGGCGCCAATCTTCCGATCGATGAAGCCTTTCTCGTGAAGCTTGACGACATACGCCTGACGCTGGCGAAGTCATTTAAAAAACATAATCAGGATCTCGGGAGCGAGGAACTCACCGAAGCGGTTCAGCGTACGATCGACCGGCTCGTATTTATTCGTTTCCTCGAAGATAAAAATATCGAAGAGCCGCGGATTGCCAACCTGGACTTGCTATATTTGATTGGACAGGAAGTTAAGCTAAATTGATCAAACAGCGAGGTGAAAATCATGAGTACTACTCGACGTCAGTTTAGCCGAGAATACAAGTTGGAGTCGGTTCGCTTGAGTTATCAACGGGAGAGCATCCGGGATTTAGCTTCAGAACTTGGCATTCGCCCGGAATTAATTTATCGATGGCGAAGTGAGTTTGAAGCTACTGGAAATAAAAGTTTTCCAGGTAATGGTAATGGCGGAGAGAATGAAGATGAGGTTACGCAGTTAAAACGCGAACTGGCTGATATACGCATGGAGCGGGATATTTTAAAAAAAGCCTTGGCCATTTTCAGCAAACACACGGTATGAAATATCAATTTATCGACACGCAGCGCGATGGTTATCCTGTGGAAAAGCTGTGTCAGGTGTTAGAGGTGTCGCGCAGCGGTTATTACCAGTGGAAAGACAAAGGACAAGTGC
>JAEUSJ010000253.1:2077-3560 GCA_016788215.1 bacterium
TATCCTGTGGAAAAGCTGTGTCAGGTGTTAGAGGTGTCGCGCAGCGGTTATTACCAGTGGAAAGACAAAGGACAAGTGCCCATTACAAATACCAGGCGAGTATCCATCGATGAGGCGGTTCGTCGTATCTGGAGCTTGAGCAAACGGCGTTACGGGGCTCCTAAGATTCAAATGGAACTGATGAAAGGCGGCGTCAAAGTCAGCCGCCAGCGCGTGCAGCGTCGAATGAAACGGATGGGAATTCGTTGCACGTATGTACGGAAATACCGTCCGACGACCGATAGTAAACATCAACTTCCTATATCGGAGAACTTATTGGAACGACAATTTAACGCACAACGGCTCTGTGAGGCTTGGGTTAGTGATATTACGTATTTACGTCACCAGTCTGGTTGGAGCTACTTGACAACGATCATGGATTTGGCGGATCGGCAGATTATCGGATGGTCCCTCTCCGCCGATTTGTCTGCAGAATCGACAGTCCTGGCGGCTTTCCGGATGGCGGTGAAAAAACGATCTCCCGTTAGCGAAATGATCTTTCATTCAGATCGCGGAAGCCAGTATGCATGTAAGACGTTTCGAGATATGTTAGACGCTTACCGTATCCGTCAAAGTATGAGCCGCCATGGAAACTGCTGGGACAATGCGGTGGCAGAATCTTTTTTCAGGATCGTTAAAACAGAACTTCCTGAAATGTATAGAAAAGCAAACCGGGAACAACTCCGATCAATGATCTTTGAATACATTGAAATCTGGTACAATCGAAAAAGAATACATTCTACTCTTGGTTATAAAACGCCATCAGAAATGGAGTCATTAATTAAACAAGTCGCTTAACCGTCTGTCCATAAAAATGTTGCAAGTCCATACTAACTCAGACAGTACGTTCCCTCTCCTCGTCGAGGAGAGTGACAGGGTGAGGTTGGAGACTAGAACCATGAACAAAATATTCAATCAAAAAATTCAAAAAGAAAAACGCAGGGCATTACGCAAGCGCTCGACACGCAGTGAACATATGCTTTGGCAAAACCTGAGGAATCGCGGGATCGACGGATTCAAATTCCGCCGGCAGTTCAGCGTTGGGCCGTTTGTCCTGGATTTTTATTGTCCGGAATTGAAGCTGGCGATTGAAGTAGATGGTTATTCACACGATTCCGAAGAAGCAAAGAAATACGATGCGGAGCGCCAAGAGATCATTGAAACATACGGCGTCGTGTTTGTTCGTATTCGTGATGAGGAAGTAAAAGAAAATATAGAGCTAGCGATCATTAAGATAAAAGATCAGGTCAAAAAAATTAAATCCAACCTCACCCTTTTCTCTCCCTTTGAAATAGTACGTGCCCTGCTCCTCTCCCAGGAGAAGAGATAGGGATGAGGTTGGAGAAAAATTAAATCCGGAGTCAACCTTATGAAAGCAATCACCTACACTCAATACGGATCACCCGACGTGATTCAATTTACAGACGTAGAAAAACCCGTCGTC
>JAEUSJ010000254.1 GCA_016788215.1 bacterium
AAAATCCATTCTGCGCAGGATGATCGTCGAGCCCGTTTGCGCCAATTCTTTATCCCAAACATCCAGGTTATCGGGACGAATAACCGGCGAATTCAATAAGGCATTTCTCTGACGCAACGCCTGCCTGTATTCTTGAAGATCCTTCAAATACACGCCGTGCATCTGCGACAAAGCGATATCGATCCATCGCCGCCGGTTTCCGGGTGAACCGGATACGATCTGAACATCCTCAGGCGACGAAACGACGGATGGAAATTTTCCAACGAGTTCCGACAAGCGGTCGAGCCGTTTCTTGTCGATCAGAACCGATTTGCCTTCCGTACGATGACAGATCGCGCGCGCATTCATTTCCAAAGAACTTGATTGAAATCTTCCTTCGATATCAAAATACGGAGCATCAAAACGTATAGCCGTGGTATCGTCCTGCGTCTTAAAACTCCGGGACAAACAAAGAAAATAAATCGCTTCTAAGACCGAGGTTTTTCCTTGCCCATTGTGGCCTTGAATGAAATTGATACCTTCACAAAATGATAATTCAGCCGATGTATAATTTCTAAAGTCATTAAGCCGTAACTGTGTAATTTGCATCAGGCCTAAATGGAGTCGTTAATCGTTCAAACGAACCGGCATGACCAGCATCATCTGATTTTCGTTTTCCACCTGGTGCGAAGGCATAATAATGCCCGCGCTGGTGGAATTCTTAAATTGGATCACCACTTCCTGCGTGTCCACATTATTGAGCGCCGCAAGAACAAGCTGTGAATTATATCCGATCTGCAGATCCTCGCCTTCGTATTCCGCTTGAAGTTTTTCCATACCGGTATTTCCGCCGTCAATATCCTCTGCGGAGATTGCTATATTTTTTTTGCTCATCGCCAGACGGATCTGGTGGGTGATCGGATTCGCAAAAATGGAAACGCGTTTGAATGCGTCCGCCACCATGTGCGTATCGGCCGTGAGTTTTTTGTCGTTATTTGCAGGGATAACGCGTTCGTAATCGGGATACGTTTCATCTAAAATACGGCTGTATAACTGCGTGTCGCCCATGTCAAACCGGATATGGTTCTGCCCGATATTGATATTCACCACGTCCTTGATGTCCTTTGCAACTTCGGTCAACGCTTTAGTCGGAACGATCACGTTGGTTTTTTCCTTGATCGTGGATTCAAATTTGGTGCATACCATTTTGGCCAAGCGATGCCCGTCGGTGGCAACGAGACGGAATTCCTTGTCAAATATCTGGAACAGAACGCCGGTCAGCGCAGGCCGAAGCTGGTCCGAAGAAACAGCAAACGTGGTTTTCCCGATCATACGCGATAACGCTTTGGCGTCCATTTTGAGCGAGCCTTTTTCATCGATCATCGGCAGAGCCGGGTAATCGTCGTCCGACTCACCGGACATTTTATAATCGCCTTTATCGCACTTGACGGAGAGTTTAAACTGCGGATCGGAAGAAATTTCCAACGGAATATTGGGCAGGTTTTTGATCAATTCGCTGAACTGTTTCGACGGCACCGTAAGGCTTCCCGGCTGTTTAATGTCAACCTGTATCTTGGTTGTGATCGACACGTCCAGATCGGTTGCCGTCAAGTGCAGAAAACCGTCCTGCGCCTTGAACATGATGTTACCCAGCACCGGCAAAGTCGTTTTGGCAGGAACGACACTGATGACGCGTGAGAGCCCTTTGCTCAGATCAGCCTGTGAAACAGAAAACTTCATGTTACTACTCCTACGTATTGATATGATGATGTGCTTTGGATGCGTTCTTTAAAAAACGACCTGCCTTAAAACGATATGATGTCTATAAAACCTTGTAAAATCGTCATTTTTCAACGGCTGGCAATGTGTTTGTAAACTGCAAAGAATATGCTTTTTTTGGCAGAAATTCAAGTGAAAAAAAGGCGGGCGTAACTCATTCAAACAATTATTTCCCACAAACCACGACAAAATCCTTAGACGTATCGTCTAATTTATGTTCCTGGAAGTCGCCAAAAAGATCGATAATTTTGAACCCGGCTATCTGCAATAAATGCTCTATTTCATAACGATAAAAATAATGCAGTGGAAAAGTCCATGTTTCATCATGCTTCCCGTCATCATCATCCCAGATAAACCGCATAGTGGCATGATTGATTTGCCGAGAAGGCTCCGGTTTGACGGAAATGATCCTCTGAAGCTTTTTTCCCTCTTTCCAGAACCCGTCAAATTCCATCGTCGGCTCCAAACCCTTACTGCATAATACCGGATCGGGAACAAAAACATCCCAAATAAAAGTTCCGTCAGTCTCTAAATGAGTTTTAATTCTACGTAATGCGGCCAACTGATCTTCAACATTAAGTAAGTGCGACATAACCCTGAAGGGTGCGACCATGAGATCGAATTTCATGTTCAATGAAAAATCACGAACATCCGCCAGATTAATTCTATGATTTTCCGAAGCAGGAATTCGCAGTTGAAGTTGATCCAGCATGGTCTGATTGACATCTATGCCGTAAATATCCACACCTTGTTTTAATGCGTCTGCAAAGAGTCTTCCGGTTCCGACGCCTACCTCCAAAACAGGCCCGCGCGACGTCTTCATCTTTGCCAAATAATAATCATGATCCACTGAGGTGCGAATGGTATCGTAAATCACGTCATAAAAACGGGCTACGAACTCAGGGTAATGATTTTCTTTACTCATAAAACTAGGCGTTTATAGTTACTTCTTAGAATACCAAATCACAAAAAAAAATCTCAAATAAATTCCAAGCATCCAAACAGTACCGTTGGCCCTTGATTCTTTGGTCATTGGATTATGTGCTATCGGGTTGGCTCACAAATGGAAGAGAATCTTCAGTCTGAGCGCAGTCGAAGACTGATTTTACTAAACTTGGTCATGGTTCGACAAGCCTGTCCTGAGCCCTGCCGAAGGGCTCACCATGACGTATATGAGTAAACCCGATTAGCACATTGGATTCTTTGCTATTTGGAATTTTGAAATATGACCCATTTGAATTTAATATTGACTGATGGAATATATTAACCTAAATTTCATGCCGCAAGACCTCTTTCATTAAGACCATTCTACTAACTATGTCGAAATTCGGCTCCCTTTTTCTACTCATGATCTGTTTCGTTTCCCCGTCAGCGTTCGCCGGCGGCGACTCACTGAACGCAGACCGCATCATTGAAAAAGTAAAAGATGCGTCCATGCAAGCCCGGTTGAAATCGTATAAACTGAAATCATACACGAAATCTTTTCTTACGGTATTCAACACGGAAAAAAATAGAAACGAAACAGAGGCCGTGACGCTGGTTCACTCCGACTTATATTGGAAAAAATCAGAACAGCGAAGGGAAATTGAAACGGCTTACCGGCATATTCACAAACCCAAATTTGTCGAATACGACGATTTTGATTTTGGAATGATCGATGACTTCAGTCAAAGTAAGATAACGGTTAATAATACGTCCGTCGTGGGCCCGTTGTCTAAAGGATCAGAAAAGTACTACCAATTCCAATTTCTCGACACCGTCATCGAAAATGGACTTCCGGCG
>JAEUSJ010000255.1 GCA_016788215.1 bacterium
CAATGCTGAAAACCGGAACTATCCTGGCGTCAAAAGACTCGCTTTTCTTAGGTGAAAAAGCAACGATTACCATTTTGGAAGAAGATGGGAAAATAGCTACATACAGCCAATCATTTAGGTTGGAGGGTAAATCCGAATGTGACGCCACACTCCAAAAGTTACTTAAACAGGGCATACAAAGTCAAAACTGGATTGAATCCGCAAAAAAGAAACCACGAAACAATTTCCGCTCCAATACGACTGACAACATCAGTATGGTTTATCCTCGAAACACCCGTTTGAGGAAACTACCTGAACAACTGAATTGGACGATATTGTCTAAATCCGGAAGTGAATACGAGGTTTCAATTCGGTGTTATGAGAATGATTTTTCATACGATCAAACAACTAAAAGCAACAGCCTAAACATAGGCACGGATGTATCGCTTTCAAGCGGCAGACAATATTATTGGTTTGTCAGGGATGTATTCTCCGAACTTTCCGAAGTTCCTTCGGCGGTTTGGTTCAACGTTCTGGATACGAAAGAGATCAAAAAATTAGAACAGGAAAGACAAACCATTGCGTCTATCATGAATAACGATACACTCTCAGTTGCGTATAAAATGCTCTACGCTAACCTGTTGATGTCGTATGAACTCTATGATGAATGTAAATTGTTATTAGATGATTTGTCAAAGCAAGATGGTCATAACTATTTACTCCACACATTTTATGCAATCATTTATGACAAAATGGATTTAATTAGCGATTCCAGAAAATATATTGACTATACAGATCAATATAAAAATTAGCGAAAAAATTGCTTTTGTTTAAAAACATGACAAAAGTCATTTGAATTTAAAAAAAATTTTTTTATAATAATTGGAACTTTATTGGTTAGGGCTGCGTTAAAAGTGTAGTTAATAGATAAAAATTTATGCTGATTTATAATAAAATAGTGAAAACCGGGGTATCGGCAGTAATAATAACTGCACTAATAGCGGTAAATATTAGTCCCGGCATGAGGATTTTGTGCTCAGCGAATGACAGCACAAGTATGAGTTGTTGTAATTCGGAATCCAAAACAAAAAATAGTCATAACTCTAATTCCTCGAACACATTATCCATACAATCAGCACATAAATGCGCTTGTCCTTCGATGCAGTCGGGGCAGACAAATAAGTTTGATGAAGTTTTGCCAAATACCGTCAAGACCGATTCAAAATATAATACTACCGAAATAGTTGCTCCGGCTTCTCTTGATTTTATTCCTTTACCAACATCTAAGCTAATTTTTAGCAGCTACACCCACTCTTATCTTTCCGCAAAAGACAAACTCTGTTTTCTTCAAACCTTCCTCATTTAATCTTTCCCTGTTTCAACACCACTAAAATAGTGTAATCGTATAACTCGCGCTTGAACTGTCTTTGAGTTATTGTTTACTCATATTATTTATCCCCAATATCAGAATAATTTCAATTGGGGTGTATTTCAAGGACGCATTAAATAGAGGTGCTATATCATGAACCGAATAATCAATCAATTGATCCTATTACTCTTTTTGGTGCCCGGCCTGCGGGCTCAAGAAAAGGCTGTCAGCGACACTTTACGCCTTGACATATTGCTGCGCGAAGGGTTGGAAAATAACCCTCAATTACAGTCGCTGCGGGATCAGGCTAATGCCGCCAAGACACAGTATGATCAAGTAACTGCATGGGATGCTCCCCAGGTTGGAATCGAGTTTTTTCAAGTTCCCATCCGGTCTTTTCCTATTCCCATCCGCAAAAACATGGAAACGGACTACTTCATACAACAAATGTTTCCCTGGCCTGGTAAGCTGTCAGCAATGGGAGATGTTGCAACGAATAACGCAAGTATGTTCGAACAAACTTATAAAGCAGCGGAAAAAAAATTCATTCTAGATTTAAAAACGGCTTACTACGAATTGTATCTGATTCAGCGGAAACTCGAAATCAATGATGCAAACCAAATACTCATGACAAGCCTGATCGATATCGCGATGAAGCAATTAGAAGTTGGAATGGGGAAACAATCGGATGTTGTCCGTGCACAGACTGAGCTATCCAAGCTTATCGAAGAAGCTATTCAATTGAAAAGAGATAATAAGGTCGTTGCAGCTATGGTTAATACGCTCATAAGCCAACCCGCCAATACGGCGTTGGGTCCGGTTCCGGATTTGGATATCGCAATGCCTCTTTACACTTACGAAGATTTAACCGGTCTCGCTGACAACGTTCGTCCGGAATTGAAAGCTATGAATTTTGAAATTGAGATGAATCGTTCAGAGTTAGCAGCTGCAAAAAAAGAGTTTTATCCCGACCTCATGGTCAAAGGGCAATACAAGAACATGACTAACACATCCAGTGATTTTTGGTCGCTGATGGTTGGTGTCAATATTCCCATAACGTGGTGGTCCAAAGGTAAATATCAGGGCCGTGTTCAGGAAACCCGGCTTAATATCTCGAAGGTACAAAATCAATACAAAGACATGAGCAACATGGTACGTTTTGATATTCAATCGTCATTATCAAGGATCGAAGGAGACTATAAACGTACAAGGGTTTACAAAAATACAATTATTCCGCAAGCACAACATTCGCTGGAACTTTTAATTGCTGAATATCAAGTTGGCAAAACAGAATTTCTCATGGTTCTTGACGCATACCGGATGTTACTGATGGCGAAGCAGGATTATTACATGGCCAATATGGAATTTGTTTCCGATACAGCCAAAATTGAACAGGCTGTCGGAATGAGCTTAAATGAAATCAATGAAACGTTATCCCGTTAGGAGGTTATTGTTATGAAAATTATATCCATCGCCCTTATCAGTATCGTCGTAGGTTTGGGAGTAGGCTGGATCATCTTCAGCCCATCAAGTAATGACGCATCGACTGATACAAGCGCAGAGCGAAAAATAATGTATTATCGCGATCCGATGAATCCACAAAATACGTCGGAAACGCCAAAAAAAGCCCCTGACGGTATGGATTATGTACCTGTGTATGAGGAAGCATCCTCCGGTGGCGAGAAAAAAATTGCATACTACCAAGATCCTATGCACCCCTGGTTTACATCCGATAAACCGGGTAAAGCGCCGGACTGCGGTATGGATCTCGTTCCGGTATATGAAGGTGGGAGCGACGCCAAAGGAATCAAAATCGATCCGCGCACTATCCAAAATATGGGAGTTAAAACGGAGCCGGTGTCTATACGAACGCTGACCAAAGAAATTCGAGCCGTAGGAAAAATTGATTTTGACGAAACCCGCGTTTATAACGTGAACACTAAGTATATGGGTTGGATCGAAAAACTATACGCGGACTACACGGGAAAATTTGTCCAAAAAGGCGAAGCTCTCATGGAGTTGTATAGCCCTGATCTTGTCAACGCTCAGCAGGAATACTTGCAAGCATATGGCTACAAACAGCAGATGGAGCAGTCAAGCCTCGACGAGATGAAAAAAAGTTCGTCAA
>JAEUSJ010000256.1 GCA_016788215.1 bacterium
AATTTAGTAAGCGTTTGCCATACTGTTTACCTGCCGTGAATCCGATCGCGCTGGCTCTCATTTCAAAAAAGTTTCCCTGTCTCATCGTTTGTGTAAACATCGCGATCGACAAGTCCACGGGCAACTTCTTCTCGCTCCAAATGGCCGGATTATGCTGAAAGCCCCATCCAAAATAATTAAAGTTACCGATTTCTTTATTGGATTTTCTGGGCGGTAAAAATCGAAAAGTGAATTGGGTTCCGTAAAGCGTTCCGACGGTTATTTGAAATGCCGCGAGGCCAACCAGCGGAAGACCAAGTCCCGTAACGGGCAATGTGGCCTGAAGCCCGCTGGTAGACAGGGAAATCGTATGCGTTTGGTTATCTCGTGGATCCAAGTACGTAACATCTGCGCCTGCATACCTGAGTCGAAGGCTGTCGGTTTCACTTCCGGCGGCAGTTGCTCCCGTCGCACGAATCCCTACCGCGGACGCTGTGATCTGCTGGATCAACTGCTGCTGAATTACATACAATTGTTCCGCAGTCAATCCATCAAAAGCGGGGTTTGCGTAAATGAAATTCGTGATGGCGGCGGCCTGAGTGGAATCCAGCCGCGTTTTACTTGATGCAGAAAAGGTTTTATCTCTTTTGCTGAATGGAGTAGCCATACCGACAATTCCAATTTCAAAATTAAAACCAAATTTTTTGGCGGCAGGCGTGCGGTGAAACCAGCCGGAATTGAGGCTGGATCCGAATCCGGAAACTAACGGCGCCACATAGGATTTGGCAATATCTCCCGCCATCGAGCTGACGAACTTTTCCAGATTGCGGTTATCATTCTGGCCATAAACCAGAGAAACCAATAGAAAAGATTTGATCATACCAAACAGAATCACTTTTCTCATACGGATCCTTTGTAAAGTCACTGGTGAGAGAACGTCGACTTAGCCGGAATTTTGCTCATCGCGCGTTCACTGAGCGCTGTGATGGTAAGCGATGGATTCACGCCCGGATTGGAGGATATCATAGAACCGTCGCAGATCATCATATTTTCGTAGCCGAAAACCCGATTGTCTTTGTCAATGACGCCTTCGCTTATATCTTTTCCCATCACGCATCCGCCTAATATGTGTGCGGTTGTTGGAATACCGAATATAGTTTCCGTCAGCAATGCCGTGGGTTTACCGTTCGTGATTTGCGCAAATTTCTCCGCAAGCATTTTTGCTTCCGGAATAAATGCCGTCGGGTTCTTCCCTTTTTCGATAGATGAACCTAACCCGAATAATCCTCTCGAAAAACGCAGCGTCGTATTGATCGTCTGCATAAATAAAAGAATTTGCGTATGTTTAGCCCAGTCTGAAACGAAATATACGCGCGAATTTTTAACGGGATGCGTAAGAATGTCCCAGATCGCTTTGGCCATGCGAATAAACCAAAATCGTCCGTGCGCAACGGGCGACATGAGCAAGCGCCAGAATCCCGCGCCTTCGGGATAACGTACCGGCTCGAGGTGGCTGTTCTCATCCGTATGCAGGATCGAACCGATGGCAATGCCGTCCGAAAAAACAGTTTTTTTATTATACGCCGTTACGCCGAGCAGGCTTTCAGAATTTGTCCGTACTCCGGTACCTATTTTGTCGGATAGATTGGGCAGTGATGATTTTTTTAATTTCAGTAACAATTTAACCGTTCCCAAAACACCGCCTGCGAAAATAATTCCATTCGCGGTAGCCGACTCTTTGCGTTTGATAAATGATGTTGATGATCTCCAACTTACTTTGTACCCGGTCGAACCGACGTTTTCATCCAAAGGCTTGACGTCAAACACTTCCGATTCAGCCAGAATCTTTGCGCCGAGTTTTTGAGCGAAGTAAAGATAATTTTTATCCAAAGTATTTTTTGCGTTGTGACGGCAGCCGAGCATGCAGCCTCCGCAAAAAATACAGCCCGTTCGGTCAGGGCCTTTGCCATTAAAGAGCGGATCTTTTACCGTAACGCCCGGTTCACCAAAATACACGGCTACTTGTGTCGCTTCAAAGTGCTCCTCCTTGCCGATCTGCTTGGATAACGTACGCAATGCTTCGTCGCCGAATTCCAGGCGCGGATTTTTGGTTGCTCCAAGCATTTGTTGCGCAACGGGATAAAACGGCTTCAATTCCTTTTCCCAATTGGCCAGATGCGACCAGGTGTCGGCTGTAAAAAATTTTGTTTTAGGAACGGGCAAAGTATTAGCGTACACAAGTGAACCGCCTCCCACGCCTACTCCGGTTAACGTCGTAATGTGACGAAAAACTGTTATTTTGAATAAACCAAAACATTTTATGCCGGGAAGCCAAAGCCACTTTTTCAGATTCCAGTTCGTTTTTGGGAAATCATCGCCCGTCAGCCACTTTCCTTTTTCGATGATGAGAACTTTATAACCTTTTTCAGACAGACGAAGAGCCGATACGGAGCCGCCGAATCCGCTGCCGATGATAATATAATCGTAATTGAGTTCTTGTTTATTCATATGGATGCGTTTGGTAAATGAAAAATGTTTTTTCTCCCCTTAACACGCATTTAATTCTCCAACTGTAATATATTTTCCAGTTGCAGCAAGTGGTTAATCTCATACGTCGGCGTTATTCCATTGGCGTTTTTTTTCTTTTCCGGATTATACCAACAGGTATCAATACCGAAATTAATTCCCCCTTGAATATCCGAACGCAGATTATCTCCTATTATCAGAACATCGTTCTTTTGATCATGACCTATTTTTTTCATGGTATGCTCAAAAATACCGATATGCGGTTTTGCTATGCCGATATCTTCGGAAACGATCACGGAATCGAAATATTGGAAGATCGATGATCTGCGGAAACGAGTATGCTGTACGCTGGAAAGTCCGTTAGTGATCAATATCATTTTATAATCATGAAAGAGCTTTGCCACCAGATCGGCGGCATGATCAAGTAAAAATGCATTTTGCGAAAGTATATTCAAATACCGATCGCTAAATAGAATCGGATCGACGTCAATCTCAAGTCTTGCAAACAACCGTTTAAACCTCTCCGCTTTCAGAGCGTCAGCCGTGATCGTATGTTTTTCAAATTCTGTCCAGATTTTTGAATTGATATCCTGGTATAAAGGCAGATGAATTTTGATATCGTAATCAATATTGAAAGAACGAAAAGCGTTTTCCAACGCCAGCCGCTCCGACTGCTCAAAATCGAAAAGCGTTCCGTCGGCATCAAATAATAAAACGTTATATTTTTTTGAACTCATATTCTACTTCAATTAACTATTCTGGTGGACGGATGGTCTATTAGCCGTTACTTCTTCTCCTCCACGTACATCACGCGCTTAATTACGCTGACAAAAAAACTGTTATCATCCGCTTTCAATTCTTCCGGCTTCACTCCCTCTAATGTCATCGATTGCCAGTCCTTGGTCGGCGTGATTGTTTCCCAACCGTTCTTCGTTTTGATCTTAACCGGCATCCTA
>JAEUSJ010000257.1 GCA_016788215.1 bacterium
TTGCACGACGTCCCGATCGTTGACTCGACCGGGACGTTTTTGTTTGTACGCGCAACTGAAGATTGTGAACGTTGGCACGAGTCAGGCATCAAAAAACTTGACATGCTATCGGTATTGATTTACCTTTCAAGTAATTACTGGTTCACTCACATTTTTTCCGGCCTCGGGCATGCCCGCAATGTTTCGTTTACGGCAGTACTTCAGTTGCACTGATATCTCGCATTCAATTTTTTGGTTTTTGGACATTTCTTAGATAATTTTTTTGTGTGATGATATAATAAAAATTAACGCACTAAACGGAGAGGTATATATGAAAAAAATGAGACAAATTCTTTTTGTCCTGACGATGCTGACAATGCCGTCATGGGTGTCCGCGCAGATCAATAATTATGTCATGCTCGACGGAATAAACGATTATATCAATTTACCCGGTTCCTTGAACAATTATACGACCTCATCCACAGGCACTGTGTCAATGTGGATCAGACCGACCGGCGCTTCTCCGACCATGTCCTATGCGTATGAGGGAAAGTCGATTTTTGCCGATCAAGGCGGATATATGGGCATTTCCAGAGGTATTATAGGCGGCCTAGACCGTATATGGTTTTACAATTGGAGCGGCGGCTACTCTCAAGTCGGTATTCCATATAATGCCGACGAATGGATTCATATTGCCTGGGTATTAGAAGGAAGTTATTTGAAAGCTTATAAGAATGGTGCTATTGTTGACAGTGTCGCAACAGGCCCTACCAGCTATTTGGGTTATGGGGTCAACATCGGGTCATATTATAATTATTTTTTAGGATTGCTGGATGAAGCGAATACGTGGAACCGCGCGCTCACCCCTTCAGAAGTATTCAGTATTTATCAGAGCGGTCTCGTAGGCAATGAATCAGGACTTACCGCGTTGTGGCATTTGGATGAGGGAGGCGGCACTTTTGTAGAGGATGCCACTGTAAATAACTATAATGGCACGCTGTTTGGCGGCGTTTTATTTGGTCCATTGTCCGGCCTTCAAGCAAAAGTCGGAGATCAAAAAGTCACGCTTTTGTGGAATCATAGTACCGAAATCGACGTGCTTCGGTACAGAATTTTCAGAGATACATTACCAAATCCTGTTATTCAGGTCGACTCTACAACGGATTCAACGATCACATATACCGGCCTTATCAACTTCAAAAAATATTATTTCAGAGTGACCATCGTCGACGTTTCGCTCAATGATACCGGGTATGCGGGAGTCAGCGCAACGCCCACTAATTTTTCGGAAGTAACCGGAACAGGCTTCATCAATGGAGCGGATGGTAATTTTATGTGGGGAGATTATGACAACGACGGCGATTACGATGTTGCTATTGTTGGGGCAACGGATGACAACTATTACCCCCCCTTTCAAAATGGCTTTGCCAAACTCTATCGACATGATAATGGCGATACGTTCACGGAAATCGATGCACAATTTCAGCAAGAGATTCACCGAAGTTCTGTTACCTGGACGGATTTTAACAATGATGGCTTGCTTGACCTTGCTTACGCAGGCAGTTCCGGCAGCGGCTCAAGAACTTTGAAATTGTACAAGAATAACGGTAATGGAACCTTCTCCGATGTGCTTCATAGCATGGCCGGAACAGCTTTGTCGGCAATGGCATGGGGCGACTATGACAACGACGGCGATCAGGATCTTTTTCTGATGGGTAATGATGCAGGTTCGGGCTCCCAGGGATCGTTTCTATACCGAAACGATGGGAATGGCGAGTTTAATTTAGTGGACACGGGTATACCAGGCCATGCAAACGGCTCGTGCGCATGGGGCGATTATGACAATGACAATGATCTTGATTTGTTGGTTCTCGGTGACGGCGCTGTTGGTTTCGGTATATTTCTTTATCGAAACGATGGCAATGATTCGTTTGCCGATATTAGTGCTAATCTACCGGTACTCAGCATATATCGCGGGCAGGCCGTTTGGGGAGACTACGACAATGACGGCGATCTCGACATTGCTTTCAGCGGTTCAACAGGGGGCGCCGGGACACGTTATGCCTCCGTCTATGAGAATAACGGTGATGATACATTTACGGATATTAATCCCGGCCTGACCGGTTTGGCACGCGCGGCGGTAGTTTGGGGCGACTATGACAATGATGGCGACCTGGACTTGTTCGTGACCGGTACTCCGACCGATGACACAGGTCGGCAATCTTATGTCGCGCGAAACGATGGCGGAGGATCGTTTGTTATGATTGATATTGGCATAGAGCCGATATTTGGAGGTAATCAATACACCCCCGGCGCATCGTTTATTGACTACGACAGAGATGGTGACCTGGATGTAATGGTTGAAGGTGTTGACATCAACAACAATTATGTTACAAAACTGTATAAGAACGGCGGTTCAGTATTAAACGTTCCGCCAAGCGATCCCACAAATTTGGCGACAACAACTTCCTTGGATACGGTTTCATTCAGTTGGAATAAATCGACGGACAACGAAACACCTCAAAACGGATTGACCTACAATCTACGTGTTGGTAAAACTCCTGCAGGTGTGCAGGTCATGTCGCCATTGGCCAAAGTGGTTGACAGCGGCAATACCGGCGGATTCAGGCTTATACAAGCGATGGGAAATACCGGCCATAGCAATAGCTGGAAACTATGGGACTTGGCTGACGGAACGTATTACTGGAGCGTGGAATCGATCGACCAGATCTACCGCAATTCGAAGTTTCAAGCCGAACAGAGCTTCACAATTGACGGAATACCTTCGGCTCCAATTGGCCTTGTGGCGGCATCCAATGTTAGTTCTGTGAATCTTCAGTGGAGCCCGGTTAACAAATCCGATGTAACCAAGTATTATATTTGGGCAAGCGATAACAATGACACCTATTATCTGGCGGATTCTACGGCGACGACCGGTAAGACGATCACGACGTTGGACGGCTCGACGCCTTTGCAAAACGGGACGATCTATTATTTCTACATCATGGCTGTTGATAACAACGGATACGAAAGCCCATATTCGAGCACAGTAAGTGCGATCCCTTCGACGACGCCTGGCAAATGGTTTGTAACGCATACCGGGGACGACACTGAAGGCGGAACCTTGCGCGAAATAATCGATTCGACGAACCTGAGCACTCAGGCAGACACCATTGTATTTAAGATCCCGCGCGGATCGGTCATCTCACTATACAGCTCCCTGCAGGCCATATCAACAGATTTTACGGTGATCGATGGCGATAGTAATGCGGACGGTATTCCGGATATCATGATTGTCAACAGCAGTTTTGGAGATGTTATGACCGTCACCTCATCCAATAATTTGATAAAAGGGTTGGTAATAGGGAGTACGTACGGTACCGGTGGAGGCGGCGCGGCATTAACTCTCACAGGTT
>JAEUSJ010000258.1:0-2033 GCA_016788215.1 bacterium
GCATTCTTTAATGGCGCAATGGTATTTCGTCCGATGAAATTCAGTATTCAAAATATCGGCAGCATATTGGATTCTGTTTACACTTACCGTATTACACATTTTGAAACCGTTCCGACCATGCTTGCTCTCATAAACAAGTTAGCAACCGGATATGAGGAAAGTTTTGCGACAGCCGATTTTCGTTTTATTATATGTTCTGCCGGATATCTGGAAACGACCCTTTGGGAAAGTTTCGAGAAACGGTTTAAAACCAGAGTTGCAAATTTTTACGGGCTCACGGAAACGGTAACCGGCGGCATATTCTGCGGGCCGACGGATAATGATTACCGAACAGGAACTATCGGCAAACCTGCGGACTGCGAAGTAAGAATTGTAGATGAAAATGGAGAGGATGTTCCGGGCGGCGCGGTGGGCGAGATCATAATGAAGGGGGACAACATCATGAAAGGCTATTGTAATGCCCCAGAGGAAACGGGAAAAGTTTTGAAAGACGGGTGGTTCTATACCGGCGACCTTGGATCGCGTGATGATAGCGGTTTCTACCGAATTGCAGGCCGTAAGAAATCGATTATCAAATCCGGAGGGATGAACATCAATCCTTATGAAATTACCGAAGTTGTCAACATGCATCCGAATGTTTTGGAATCAACTACGATAGGTTATCCGGACGACACATGGGGAGAAATTGTTGTCGCGTGTGTCGTATATAAATCAAACGGAGCTTTACCGGACGGTGAACTTATTGAATTTATCCGAAAATATCTCGAGCCGTACAAAATACCCGCGCGAATATGTGTCATGCCTTCCTTGCCTAAAAGACCTTCTGGAAAAATTCAAACGGACGAGTTGAAACGAATCGCTGGAAAATTATTGAAAGGCTCAGACGCAGCAGAAGGCATTGATGTGGAAACGGGTATACTACAAACAGCGGCAAAATGTTTTCATGTCAATATGGGCTCCCTGCGTATTGAATATGGACCAGCGGAATTGACCGGCTGGGATTCGCTGGCTCATCTGGAATTTGTCACTGCGATGGAAGAGCGATTCAGCATCAGATTCAGTACGTCTGAAATTATGCGCATCGAACGATTAAGCGATGCAGAAACCATCGTATCCTCAAAACTGAATGGCTGAAATGAATTATCAGAGCAAATCGCCTCCCATGTACGTTTGGGGCATGACGCTTGTGTTCGTATGCCTAACCTTTATCGTGAGTTTTAAACTGTACTCAGACTCCAAAACATTTGTGGATTACAATGTAGAACGACTAGACACTTTTCGAACTGTCAAAGGAAAAAAAGTCATCGGTATCGGCTCCTCGTTGCTTCACAACGCTACTTTTTTTGATCAGTTTATGTCTGATTTTGGAGAGGATATTGGCTACGACTCCATCCGATTTCTGAGAATAGTCAGATATGGGAGCGCAATTGAGGACTTTATTCCTTTGATGACTCCCATGCTGGACGCATCACCGGACATGATTATCATAGAATCAAATATACTGTTTTTACTTGGTGGTGAAGTAAGAAGGCCCAAGATTTGGAAGGATATAGCAAAATTCATTAGGTTTGCTATTAAACACCCCACAAGAATTCCTGTTTTTGAAAGGGCAGGAAGAGGAAATTTAGAACTTAACATGGAATTACCATTTCATTTGTCACAACATGACACGCTGACACGTGTAAAAAGAGTGATGAAAATGAAAGCATTTAAAGTCAGGAGTTCAGATTTCCCAAAAGAAGTAATTGATTTTTTCTCTGGATCCACGGAACGCAAAATAAAGATAATTATTATAGATGTTCCATACGTAATATTGGAAGAGGTGATCCAGGAAACATCCCTGATCCAACAGAAAACGACTTATCTCCGATCTCAGCTTCAAGTAAAATACGGGATAGAATATTTGGTATATCCCGATAGCCTTGGTCTAGAATACTATGTCGACTTTTCACATCTCAATCAAAAAGGGAGAGAGCGTTATTCTTACTGGTTATTATCCTGTTTGTCTAAACTCTAAGGGGAGTAATTACGTT
>JAEUSJ010000258.1:2132-3379 GCA_016788215.1 bacterium
TCAATCAAAAAGGGAGAGAGCGTTATTCTTACTGGTTATTATCCTGTTTGTCTAAACTCTAAGGGGAGTAATTACGTTTGACAGTATTGTCTATAAGTTTCATCATTTGCCTTGTCACTGCGGTCTTAATCGCATGGATTTTACCACGCGCATATCAATTGCCGGCCATCGCACTCTTTACGGCGCTTTATATGGGTTACTATGCGCCGTTTTCGCTCGTCATCCTGCTTTTGACGTCTCTGTTAACCTATTATGCCTATAAGCTCATCCATGATCATGCAATCGCTGCCGCAGGATCGATCGCCGTACTTACAAGTATTTTTCTATTGGCAAAAAGTTTCCAGAATATTTTTTCTGTTAATTTTAATCAGCAGATCGTTACTTTGGGTTTGTTCTTCTACACACTGAGGCAAATACACTACATAACTGAACGCCATAAAAAAAAACTGCCGGAGCACACTTTTTCAGATTATCTGTATTATTTGTTTTTCTTTCCAACGCTCATGGCAGGGCCGATCAATTTATTTCCTGAGTTCCGCCGGGATATTCATCGGAGACGATTTGATCCGGATGCCATTTCCCTGGGTCTTGAACGAATTCTTTATGGCTACGTGAAGATCGTCGTTTTAGCAAATTGGTTTGTGACCGGAAAAATGACCGTTTACATCGAGTCCATATCTGCTCAGCACATTTCTGCGGCAGCTTATCTTGATTGTGTTCGTTACGGATTAAATCTCTATTTCCAGTTCTCCGGTTATTCGGATAGTGCCATTGGATTATCATTGGCAATGGGATTTAGAATCGTAGAAAATTTTAATCATCCCTATTTAGCTGAAAATATCAATAATTTTTGGCAAAGATGGCATATTTCATTATCGAAATGGTGCAGAGACTACATTTTTATGACCGTTATTTCTATTACGAGAAAACCTATTCTCGCAGTCCTGTCTTCTATGATGGTGATAGGCCTGTGGCATGAACTCTCGCCGCGCTACATGGTTTGGGCGTTATATCACGGATGCGGAATTGCCGTCTGGCATTTCTTTCAGCATTTCAAACGGAGGTTACCATTACCGGATTATTTCTGGCTAAAAAAAGGAGTGGCTGTTTTTTCAATCATGTTCACGATGAATTTTGTCATTCTCAGTTTTGCAATTACGAAATCAAGCAGTCTCGCTGAAGCGTTCGAAGTTTATCTCACGATATTTAGTTTAGGAAAATAGCCAATGTATGCTTTATTGTGTAAA
>JAEUSJ010000259.1 GCA_016788215.1 bacterium
CGCTCCGATCTTGATCGTATCTCCCGCGGAGGCTTTATTCATCGCATCGCCGATATCGGCCAGCGGGAATTGCGCGCTTCCGTCGTTGGAGTTGTTTCCGGTGGAGGATACGTGGAGGGATCTTATTACGCTATTCCGCAGCACCGAAAACGAATTGCTGCCCTGATTTGTCGCTGCTAAGTCAGGCTTGCCGTCTCCATCGATGTCGGCAATGGCTACTCCGACGGGAGAACTTCCCGTTGCGAACTCCACTTTGGCGGCAAGACTAATAGTACCGCTAATGCTCGTGTTTTTAAGAATTGAAACCGTATTGCTTCCGTAATTTGCCGTTGTTATATCAGCCTTACCGTCTCCGTCTAGGTCACCCAAAGCTATGCCGGCGGGAACACTTCCGGTTGCGAAGTCCGCTTTAAGGGCAAGACTGATAGAACCGGCCGTGCTCGTGTTTCTAAAAACTGAAACTGAGGAGCCGTTGTAGTTTGTAACAACCACATCAGGCTTTCCGTCTCCATCCACGTCACCTATGGCGACGCCCAAGGGATAGCTTCCTGTTGCAAAATCTACTTTGGTGTCAAGACTGATCGAGCCGCTCGTGCCGGTGTTTCTGAAAACCGAAATTGTGTTGTTGCCGGCATTTGCATTAACTAGGTCAGGCTTACCGTCACCGTCCACATCCCCTAGGGCAACCCCCCACGGACCGCTTCCTGCCATGGAATCTACTTTTGCGGCAAAACTGATAGTTCCATTTGTACCTGTGTTTCGAAAGATTGAGATCATGCCGCTGCTGAACTCACTTGCTACAATGAGATCGGCTTTACCGTCTCCATCCACATCGCCAATGACAACAATATTTGGGCCGTTTCCCATTGTAAAATCTACTTTGGGGTCAAGAGTGATAGCGCCGCTTGTGCTGGTGTTTCTGAAAACTGATATTGTGGTGCCGCCATTGTTTGTTACCACCACATCAGGCTTACCGTCTCCATCTACGTCGCCAATGGCGACTCCGCGGGGAGAAACTCCCGTTGCAAAATCTACTTTGGCGGCAAAGCTAGCGGATCCGCCGGTGCCGGTATTTCTGAAGATCGAAAGCATGCTGCTGCCCTCGTTCGCCACGGCCACATCCGGTTTACCGTCTCCATCGATGTCACCTACAGCGATAGTATATGGGCCCGAGCCCGCAGTAAAGTCAACCTTTGAAGCAAAACTGGAAACATCTATGATTTGCGAACTTGAAAACGTAACAACAAACGGCTTGCTCGAATATGCCGTCAATCCGGTCGTTGTATCCGTCACGGTGATCGGCGCATACGTGGCGCCTGTAGGAACAGTTACGGTTAGCTCCGTCGTGCTGGCATTCGTCACATTTGCTTTGACCGCGCCGAAGTACACGATGTTATTTGTAGAAGTTGTGTTGAAGTTGGTTCCGGTGATCGTGACGCTCGTGCCGATGGGGCCGGAAATCGGGGAGAAGGATGTGATTGATGGCGGTGTAGGAATTGTATTACGAAATACCGAAACACTACTGTCAGCACTATTTGTAACAACCAAATCAGATTTCCCATCTCCATCCATATCACCTATAGCCACCTGAGCAGGTAAAGTTCCGGTGCTGAATTCAATTTTGCTGGCAAGGGCTGTTCCATCGATGTTGCCACTTGTGCTCTGGTTTCGGTAAATCGAAACTTTGTTAACGTTTTGGTTGGTGACTACAATGTCCGGCTTGCCATCACCATCGATATCTCCAATTTCAATCAACACCGGATTCGGGCTGGTCAGAAAATCAACCTTTGGTGCATACGTTATGCTTCCCGCTGTGCTGGTGTTCCGAAACAAAGATAAAGTGTTAGTGTTTTGATCGACAGCAACTATATCCAGCTTACCGTCGCCGTCCATATCGAAAATATCTACTGGGCCGTTACCAGTTGTAAAATCAACATTAGGTGCAAATGATTCTGAAGTAATACTGCCAATCGTGCTTATGTTTCGAAATACCGAACATTTGGTGTTACCGTTTACCACAATGTCAGGCTTGCTGTCCCCATCTATATCACCAATAGAAACCTGACTTGGGTTTTGTCCTCCTGTTGTAAAATCTACTTTCGAAGCGAACGATCCTGTTGTAATCGAACCTGTCGTGCTAGTATTGCGAAACACAGAGATTTTTCCTTGAACGTTTGATTTTGCCACGACAATATCGGGCTTACCGTCACCATCTAGATCTTTAATAGATACTCCATTGTAATTCGCCCCTGTCTGGAAATTTACTTTTTCAGCGAATGACCCTGTGGTAATATTGCCTGTTATGCTCGTGTTACGAATCACTGAAAGGCTATCACTAAGAAAATTAGTTGCAACAATATCTTGCTTGCCGTCACCATCAACGTCGTCAATCGCCAAGAAGTATGGGGCTGCTTCTGTAGCAAAATCGACTTTGGCGGCCAACGATCCAGTCGTGAAAGTGCCGCTTGCACTCGTGTTACGGAAGATTGAAATATTATTGCTATTCACATTTGTAATTATGATGTCCGGCTTGCCGTCGCCATCTACGTCACTAATTGTCACTCCACTCGGATTGGTTCCTGCTTGGAAATCTACTTTGCCAGCGAATGAAGTCGCATCAATAATTCGGCTGCTTGCAAAGGTCACTGCAAAAGAGGCATTTGAGTAGGCTGTCAATCCCGTCGTTGTATCCGTCACGGTAATCGGCGCATAGGTGGCACCTGTAGGGGCAGTGACCGTAAGTTGTGTTGAATTCGCATTGGTCACATTTGCTTTGACAGCGCCGAAGTAGACCACGTTATTTGCAGCGATCGTATTGAAATTGGTACCGGTGATCGTGACACTCGTGCCGATGAGGCCGGAGGTAGGGGTGAAGGAAGTGATCGTGGGTACTTGACTTACTATCGTTGTTGATAGTAATAAGATCGACAGAGCTGTTTTTAGTATTACACTTCTCATGGAGATTCTCCGGATATATGTTGTTTCAACCGCCCCCTGTCTCCCCCGCCTTGGCAAGGCGGGGGGACGTACTATTTAAGTTTGCAGTAAACTTGAATGTGGGGGGCGGTTTTTTTTTCATACTATCATAATCATTTTCATTCGGTACGATGTTATTTAAGAATTATTCACTTCATGTTCATCTCTCATGGAGATTCTCCGGATATATGTTGTTTCAACCGCCCCCTGTCTCCCCCGCCTTAGCAAGGCGGGGGCGCGTACTATTTTAGTTTGCAGTAAACTTGAATGTGGGGGGCGGTTTTAAGCGCCGATTTTTTCTATTTAAATTATTTTCCTAGTTTGTGACAGTTTCATTTGCATTGTCTTTTTCTCAATTTCGTTTACCAGCCTCGCG
>JAEUSJ010000025.1 GCA_016788215.1 bacterium
TTCTGCAAAAGCGAAGTCCGAAGATTGAATGTCATGATTTGCTGAATCGGGCTGATCTGCGTAATGTGAATTCCTGAATTAGCCCGGCCATTGGACATCGTGTTCGGAACCGACGTCGGAGTAAAAAAAACAGAATCCACTTTATTATTATAAAAGACAAATCCTTCGTTGCCTTTATAAAAATAATCAAAACGATTTCCGGGATCGATATCCGTTCCAAATAAACTTGATATTCCAAAACCAATGTCCTGACTGCCGGACCCTTCGACAATCTTAACACCTCTGCGGTAGAGATCATTATTGATCGAGTTGGACTCTATGTTTTGTAATATGATATTTTCATCGATGTGCCATATCAGAAGCCCGTTGCCGGGCAAACCGTTGTCGTATTCATCTACTTTGGTAATGACTTTGGTGTCGGAGGATCGAACGACGCCTGCCATGTACACGGTATCAATAGTAGTTGAACCGTCGGAATTATTGATCGTATCAAAACGAGATATGACTTCCGGTGAAAGAGCGTTGCTGATAACTTCCCGTTGTCTGTTTTCAACCAAAAAATATTCCGAAGCATTGATTGGAATTTTCAAGATCGTGTTTTGTCCTGCGAGTTTTCGGGGATAGAGATGAACATCAAAACTATCTGAAACGATTACGGGTTCAGCCCAGCCCATATATATTTTTGTCCACGGATCGGGTTCCGCCGGTATCAATCCTTCGCCGTTAAAGGCGCCTTGATCTTCGAGGCCAAAATAGCCGATTCCCGCAGAACCGGTTTCGGTATTAAACAGATCCGGCATGCCGAGCTGACTACCGAAATTAGCGATCAATATGCCCGCTAATCCGAGTTCTTTGAAATCTTCCGTTCCAAGTATGGGATCGATAAAAGATTGACTCTCGGTTTCAGGAACCACCACGCCGTCGGTGACAAATAACGAATTGCCGTTTACCGGAACGCCTTGATAGGTCTCACCGAATCGTGTTTTCAGCAATTTATGCGAAACAAAACGTGAAGAAAGATCGTTGGTAGTCGAATTATCTAATTTAATATCTTCACCCGCGCCGGCATGAAAAATAATAACATAATCATACTCCGAGAAATTTATCGTGTCGGACAGATCAACGCGGGTCACCGCATCGGCAAAAAATTCAGCCAGTCTCTTATCCCGCGCCTGCGGTGTACCGCGAATGCCGTAATACTCCATCAGCCTCGAAAGCGTATACGCGGCTGTATCGCCGTCCGGCTTTACCGTATAGTCGATGTCTAATTTACCATCCGATACATCAAAGAAATAATTCCTCATGGATAGAAGTTGATCTTCGAAATATCGTTTATTATGAGGCGCGGGATCAATTGTCCGAACCGAGCGTTGGTCGCTCAAATCAAAATGGCCATTGCCGGTAGTTTGTTCTTTGTCGGGAACTTCCTTTTGAAACTGGACTCGTAAGGCGAGGACTTTTACCGTTCCTGATGAGGCTTTTTTAGGAAGGTTGTTTTGTGAGTACGTTAGTTGACGAAATAATTTTGCCGCTTGAGTGTGTTGTGCATAAAGAGATTCACCGGAAAAAATCAAAAAAGTTATGAGAAAAAAAATGTATTTCATTTGTTTGCTTTAGTCCCTTTGCAACTACGTGGTACGATCAATTAAAAAAAAACCGAATCAGCTCCGTGGTGGAATTGATTCGGTTTAAAATCTAAAATCTTTCTATAAATTAGAAAGTTAAACCAATACTGTAAAACTGTGATCCATCACGCGGATTAAAGCTGCTTCCAAGATTGGTCGTGTACGCAAAATCAATTCTGAACAGCGAATATTTGATTCCCGCGCCAAAATTAAGATCATACAACTTCCCTGCAAAATCAAGCGACATACCGCTTCGCAAAGCCAGGAAATCGGAATAGGTATATTCCGTGCCGAAATTATGCCCAAGCCGATGCCATCCATTGTCAACCCACGTGGTAAAAACGGCTTTATATAATGGATCGGCGCCGTTTCTTCGGCCCCGGACAATTTGACGATTAATCTCGTAAGCAACCAGCACGTTATTGTATTCGGACTTGAATACCGGATAAGAAAGGCCGATCCGCATATTCGTCGGCAATGGGTCCGCCTGTTTTTCATCTGCATAGGCTATTTCAGGCCCGATATTCGCCAAGCTGGCTCCGAAGGTAAGATCATTTATGAAAAAATTCTTTTTCATGACACCGACATCTATGGCGACCGAACTGCCGATACCCTTTTCTGTCTCCGCAGTCGAGCCCTTATCTGAAAGTTTGCTGTAAATAAATTTCAAATTGCCGCCGACACCTAAATCCGGACTCAATTTCATCGCGTAGGTTCCGCCCACTGAAATATCATAACTTGTAATGCGTCCGTTTTCATTGCCTAAGGCATCTGTAGCTATTTGCTCGCCAAGATTTAAAAAAGTGAAATTGAAACCAACTATTCCGAAATTTTCAATATTCCAAATAATCGAACCGTAATCATAAAAAATATCATTCAGGTTAAACTGAGGCAGCCAGTTAACATGCATGAACTGCACATTACGCGGCTGTTCTGGCGTAGTAAGGAAACTTACTGCCCCTGGATTCCAATAGATCGCATTCGCGTCGTTAGCCGTCGAAACGCCCGTTTCCCCCATACCGTTATGACGCGCACCGGGCGGGATCAATAGGAAGAGTACGCCGGCCTCGCTGGTTTGTGCGGCGATCTGAGCAGCTGGAACTGTTTGCAAGGTTAAACTTAAACCAAGCGCTAAAATAAAATATTTACAACTTTTGACGATTTTAAACATAAATTAACGACCTCCCTTAATAAAGGCACTATGGTTACGATTATTCAATAACGTTCTAACAATACATCCGATAGACACAAATCCTTTCATTGAATGGTTATAATAACCAAGTTAGCGAATTATTACAAGTTGAATTTCTATCCGAATGAGCATTCAGATAGAATAATATGAGACGTTTGATCGATTTCTTAGTTTCAATTCTGTATCAAATTACGATCAAAAACTCCTTTGAAGTTCCAGAGGTTTATGGGAAGGGATAAACTGTGGTGTAATATACATATTTAAACGAATCCAGTCAAGAAATTCGTTTGGTTTCGGCCTCATATCCTAATAACTATAGGGTAAATTGGGGCGATCTTACTTCACGAACTAGCAACTTCGCTCAGACCGCGCCTGAAAATTGTCTTGCTTAAATAGCCTGCTCATAATATATTCACGGGGTTTGATAAATGCAGTCTGGTCTTAAATATTCGGGTAAATAATGGAGTTAAAAAGCCGTCATTTGCTTGGCCTTAAAGGCATGAGCAAAGAGGAGATCGAACTGATCTTAGAAACGGCCGTTTCCTTTAAAGAGGTTCTAAACCGCCCCGTTAAGAAAGTTCCCACGCTTCAGGGATTCACAATAGTTAATCTGTTTTTCGAACCATCTACTCGCACTCGAATTTCCTTCGAATTAGCTCAAAAAAGATTATCCGCCGACACGATTAACTTTGCTTCATCCGGCAGCAGTACGTCGAAAGGCGAGACGCTGAAAGATACTGCGCAAAATATCGAATCGATGAAGATCGATATGGTCGTTATCCGGCACGCATCGGCTGGCGCTCCGGCTTTTTTGTCTGAACGTCTCAAATCAAATATTATTAATGCCGGGGACGGGCAGCATGAACATCCGACTCAAGGGTTACTGGATATTTTTACGTTAAAAGAAAAATTTGGCGATATCAAAGGTCTGCATGTCGTCATTCTGGGCGACATTACGCACAGCCGTGTTGCGCGGTCAAATATTTATGGACTCAAAGCGCTCGGCGCCGACGTTGCCGTATGCGGCCCGCCAACGTTGATTCCACGGCATTTGGAAGAAATGAATATTAAAGTGTACCATCATCTGGACGAAGCTATCCAAAATGCGGACGCGCTCAATGTGCTCCGCATACAATTAGAACGTCAGACTTCCGGATTATTTCCATCGGTGCGGGAATACCACCGCACGTTCGGCGTAACGAAAGAAAAGTTAGACAAATCAAAGAAATCCATAACGATTATGCACCCAGGGCCGATAAACCGCGGCGTGGAATTGGATAGCGATGTTGCGGACAGCGAACATTCCGTTATTCTCGATCAGGTGCTCAATGGCGTCGCTATTCGTATGGCGGTATTGTATCTTCTCAGTTCAAAAAAGTAAAAGGAGCACCGCGTGCACTCTATTTTAGTGACGGGCGGAGCAGGATTCATCGGAAGTAATTTCGTTCGATTCATGCTCAAAAAATATCCGTCGTACCGAATTATCGTTCTTGATGCGCTCACGTATGCAGGTAATCGGGAAAATTTATCGGACCTGGAAAAAGATCCCAGGTTTATGTTTTATCACGGCAATATATGTGACCGCACGGTGGTCGATAATCTTGTTTCCAATGTGGATGCGATCGTTAATTTTGCCGCAGAAACGCACGTGGACCGTTCGATTCATGAAGCGGACTCCTTTGTTCAGACCGACGTTCTCGGCACTCTGATACTTCTTGAGGCGGCAAAAAAATATAAAATCGAACGGTATCTGCAAATTTCCACCGACGAAGTGTATGGATCCATCGACCAAGGTGCGTTCACGGAAGAACATCCGCTTGCGCCCAATAGCCCTTATTCCGCCAGCAAGGCCGGCGGCGACATGATGGTACGCGCACATCATAAGACTTACGGCACGCCAACGCTGATCACGCGCGCATCCAATAATTACGGGCCTTTCCAGTATCCGGAAAAACTTATTCCATTTTTTGTTACCAATGCAATCGATTCCATTTCTCTTCCGCTGTACGGAGACGGGATGAATGTGCGCGACTGGCTTTACGTCGACGATCATTGTGCAGGAGTGGATCACGTTCTGCACCATGGCGTTATCGGGGAAACGTACAATATCGGCGGAGGGAATGAAAAAACAAACATTGATATTACGCATATCATTCTTAAAAAATTAAATAAACCCGATACCCTGATCAAACGCGTTACCGACAGACCCGGCCATGACAGACGTTATGCCGTGGATACAGAAAAGATTGAAAAACTCGGATGGAAACCCAGATTCCGGTTTGAAGAAGCGGTAGAGGAAACCATTCAATGGTACGTCAAGAACGAGTCGTGGTGGAGAAAGATCAAAGAAAAACAAAAAGCGTATCAGGAATTTCTAAAGAAAAACTATGAAGATCGAAAATAACAGATTATATTTTGTATAATATATTACACACTTAAGTATGGCTGACAAAAATCAAAAATCTTTAGAAGAACTTATCAAAAGCGTTGAAATATTTGACGGCCTTGAGACACGTGATATTAATAAGGTTCTGAAAGTTGCGGCCGGAAAAAAGTATGAAAAAGACGAAGCGGTCTTTCATGAGGGAGATTTAGGAGATTGTTTTTATCTGATCATCGAAGGCAGCGTGCGGATAGAAAAGAAAGTAAAGGACGATAAGATCGAGTCCGTTGCCACGCTGAAAACGGGCGACTATTTCGGTGAAATGTCCTTGCTCGACGGAGAACCGAGGTCGGCTTCAGTAATCGCCAATGAGACCAGCAAACTTCTAGAAGTGAAGAACAGCCACTTTATTAAGATTGTGATGAACGATGATAATTTTGCCCGTAAAGTACTGTGGGCTTTTTGCATTACATTTGCCAAACGTTTACGCGCAACGAACACCCTGCTTGGGCAGTTTGATAAGAAGTAGTTCTACTGAAAATCCAATGCGGCGCTGATGCGATGTGTGGCGCCAAGTGAATTTGAAAAAGGCATATAACCGTAATCCACGCTGATTTTCTGAACCTTCATTCCGATTCCGGCCGATATTCCTCTCGCCTTATATCCTAATTGATACCCTCCGCGAACGAAAAAACGATCTTCATATCCATATTCCATCCCGAGGTGCGTTCGTACTGATTCCGCAAAAAATTTTTCCACATCGATCGCAACCGACAAAGTGTTTTTCGACGCGGGGTTCTTTAATACGTCATAAGAGGAACCCAAGCGCATACTTGCCGGAAGTTTTACTTTTTCATCAATAAATTTCCCGGAAAATCCAATGTTGGATACCATGAACCCGGCCCGCCAGCGATCGTCCAAATCAGAGTTTGACGAATATTTGATACGGTACCACGCACCAAAATCAAATGCCAAAGCGGAAACGCTATTTTGAATACGTTCGTAAACGTATTTTGACGTAATTCCAATAGACAACTTTTCGTTCATTTTTCGCGCATAGGATAAACCTAATGCCAGATCGTGTGAAGAAAAATAGGCAGTCGGATTTTCCGAAGGAATGTCGCGCTGTTCAATATCTTCAACACCGGTGGAGATATAGTGGAGAGCAAAAGCATTATTTCCGTGAACAAATTTAGCGGCGCCAAAATTATGCTGAATTCCGTCGACCCAGCGATTGTATGTAAAAATGAGGCTGTGGTTGTTTGATTGAATTAATCCTGCGGGATTCCAGAACGCTGCGGCTGCATCCGTTGCTGTGGCGGTAGCCGATTCACCCATGCCTGCAGCTTTCCCGCCGATGCCGATCTTTAGAAATGCAAAACCGGTTTCCCCGCCGCCGGCAAACAGGAAACCGGAAAAGTGAAACAAAAAAACGAAGATCAGAAAGCTTTTTCTCATGCGGTCTTATTTTCTAATGGAAATGTCATGATAAATCGAGTTCCGCCCCCTTGATGGCTTTCCGTTTCGATCTTTCCTCCGTGTGCATCTATAATGTTTTTTACGATCGCGAGCCCCAAACCGGTGCCGTGCGATTTGGTTGTAACGAAAGGATCAAAAATACGCGGTAGAACTTGCTGCGAAATTCCCGATCCATTATCCGATACGATAATCGTCAATGTTTTGCCTTCCGCCTTGGCTTCGATGACGACAACCCCTTTTGATTTTGGAACTGCGTCGCAGGCGTTAATGAGTAAATTGTAAAATGCGCGGCTGATCTTATCGGAATCGAATGTGTAATTCAATGACTGCGGAACATTAACCGTGAGTGTAACTTTGTTGGCTTTTAAGCGGTTGTCTAGCAGTTGTATCACCGTATTAAAAATATCAATTAACGGCCATTCCTTTCGATTCAATTTAGCTTCACCTTGCGCATAGAACAAAACCTCATGGGACATTGAGATCATCAGATTCGAACTGGTCAGTATTTTATCGACATATCCCTTTACATCGTTGAGATGGTCTGCTTTAAGTATGAACTTGGCGTAATTATCGATCACCGACAATAAATTTTTAAAATCGTGCAAAATAGAACTGGATACTTTCCCAACTGCGGATAGTTTTTCTGTAACCAGCATTTGTTTACGCAGACCAATATTTCTAAGCGATATAGCGACATACGATGATAACATGGCGACAAATGCTTCGTCATCGTCCGGCCATTTTCGGGCAACATTGCTCTTGACGATGATACACCCTTTTACTAAACGGTCCTCAATGATGGGCGCTACCAGAATACTGGCCGTGTTTTTCCAGAAGGAAACGGGTTCGGCGTTACGGTAATGTTCCAATGAAGTAAAATCATGGATCTGCAAGGTCTTCTTAATCTGAATAAGATTGGTGTACACGGAGCCAATTGCTGAAACCTGCTGAAGAGTTCCGCGTTCATCAAGCGACGATACTTCTTCCGCAATTTTGTCGTAAAGGAAAAGCTTGACGTTGTCGCACATCAGCTGATCTCTTACTATGACCGGCGCTAATTTGAAAAGGGTGCGTTCTTCACAGTCGGCGGTAATGGCTTTGCTAAATTCAAATAAAGCCTGAAAACGTTCCGTTTGTTTTTGACCGGCTTTTTCACGCTCTAAAAAGCTTTCGATGATCTGGTCGTTTGTTTGCCTCAGACGAGCGCTGACCGTTTTTAGAATATTTAAAGCAACCTGCGGCTCCTCAAGCATCATCTTTGTAAAGTCTTTTTTGGCAATCAATCCGGCTTCGCAATCTTCCATAGCCATAATGCGCGCTGATCGCGGGGCATCTTCCAATAGTGACATTTCACCAAAAAAATCGCCTCCGCTCCGTACTGCCAGAATCAGTTCTTTGCCGTTATCGGACGTTTTTGAAACTTTCACTTTTCCGGATATCAAAAGATATAACGTTTCTCCGTGAACCCCTTCCTCAATAAGCGCGGAGTCTTTGGGATAACTTTTGATTTTGATGAAGCTTTCCAGGCGTTCAAAATGAGAATCCGACAGGCCTTCAAATAATTTGTTGGAGCGTAATCGTTCCATATTCTAATTCCTGCTAAAAGAAGCCAGATTGACCAATATGGCGTCCTGGACTTTTTGAACTTCTAAATTATCAACACTAAAATTATTGCACATAATGCTAAAAACCATTTCTTCGCCGTCTGCTGTTTTTACAAAACCCGAGATGGTCGATACATTGTCTAACGTCCCTGTCTTCGCTCGCACATTGCCTTCGGCCGGAGTATTCTTCATACGATGATTCAATGAACGCTCCATCCCCGCCTTTGGCAGCGATTCATAAAATACTTTCCAATATTTGTGTTGCCTGATAAATTTCAGTAGAGCCACGATGCTTTCCGGCGTAACCAGATTGGTGCGCGAATACCCGGAGCCATCCATGATATACATCTTATCGGGACTGATCCCTATTTCTTTAAGAAACGCTCTTTCGCTTTGTAACGCCCTTCGCCCGGTTCCGTCGGAATCGATTACCGCGGCAACCGTCCGCAGCAACTGCTCGGCAAATAAGTTTTGGCTTCGTTTATTTACAATTTTTAATATTTCGTCAAGCTTTGGCGATTGATAAACGGCAATCCGCATTACCGTCGTATCGCTATCATGATACGTATAAGACGTCAAGTTGTCAATATCTACCGATGCGCTGTCAACCTGTATACCTTTTTTCTGCAAAACTTCTTTCATAACCGTCGCCGTAAAAAGCGTGGGGTTTTCTACGGTGACATACCCAACCTGAACATCCGAGTTAGCAATAATTTTTCCGCTCGCGCGAATAAGGTTCGAGCTGCGCTCTCTGGTGAATTCGATTTCCTGCGACTCGGACGAACCCGCTACGGTTGTAATGCGGTTATCAATGGTAACATAACTTGTTCCCGGCGCAAGTTGGATTTTGGCAGGCTGGCCGATTTGAGCGGGCGTGACGTACCAATTCACACAATTGTCGTTAAATGACAAACCGCTTACCTGAGCAGAATACCAATAAGATTCCTCGTCCCACTCCCAGTGTTTGCCGAGCGCGTCATCGCCAAAAAAATTGTCGTCTCCGATAATCCTGCCGTGAATTATTTTTATTTTTTTTGCTGCGAGGCTGTCTGCCCAATCTTCTAAAACTTTGGTTATTTTATTATCAAAAAATCTTCCTGAGATAGTGGGATCGCCCATTCCGCGCAGAATCACGTTTCCTGAAAACGTCGTGTCGTCTTCAAAACGGCCATGCAAATATACGGTTGTAGTGTACTGAAAATCCGGACCCAATTTGTCCAGCGCAAAAACCGATGTGAAAATTTTCATGTTAGACGCCGGAATCAGATTTTTTTTCGCGTGATGGGAGTAAAGTATATCCCCGTTTTTAAGCGATTGAATCTGAATTCCCCAAAACGCATTGTCCAAAAACTTTTGATTAATAAGCCGATCCGTTTCCTTCTGAAATTTTTGTACGCTCAGCGTATGGTTCTGTGAAAAGAGGGAAAGGATAGGGAAAACCAGAAACCCTGAAACGATCAAACAAAATTTAATAACCATATTCCTTTCAGTGTTATTTCATGACAACACGTGCAACCACCAGCGCGCCAAGTTTATAATAAAAAACGTATTTTCCATCCGGCATAGCGGCGTCGTTTTCGTCTAACCCGTTCCACTCCAGAGCAAATTGCTGCTCATCCGGCAAGTCGGATTCAAATTCAAAATATTTTCTTACAGGCTTGGCCGCGTCATTGAAGATGACCATGCTTGCGTTTTTGTAGGACGACATCATCCCCATATCGAACGAGTTCGGTTTGGAAGAATCATTTTCATATATGAGCGCCGCTTTTGCGTCAATGAATGAACTGGTAAATGCCCCCGTTGATTGATTTAAATAAATGACGACCTGGGTATTGATCGAATCAAGAACTGCGATATCCGGTTTTTTATCATTATTAAAATCTCCCATCGTAAACACCGCGATCCCGTCCGGAATCTTGACCGTGTGAATATCGTCCAAAATCAAACCGCCCGCCTCCGCAAGATGCACGGCTAATTCTTTTTCTCCGCTCTTTAGAATTACCGCATCGTTAAATCCGTCTCCGTTAATATCGTTTAATTGAGCAAAATACGGCGTTGTCAGCATATCAAGTTTGACCTTATGAAAACGCCACTCTTTCGAACTAATTTCAGCAGGTTCGATCAGCGCCACATTTGAAAGTCCTTCAAATGAAATCAGCGCATGCGACAGTCCGCTTCCGGCCAGATCCTTGACAATCAAAGAAACAGGCGCGGCCTCTAAAACGTCCGTTGCAGCCAACTTATAGGATGTCCCTTTATAAATTAACATTTCTTTGTTCGACGGCACTATGACGGCGATATCCGGTTTCCCGTCTTTTGTAAAATCACCAACTCCGATAAAGCCGGGTTCTCCCTTGATTTTGATTGGATCTTTTGCTTTAAATCCGCCGGACTTTTGATTCATAAAGATGGTGATCGTCTGTGATTCTCGGTTAGCGGTGACAATATCCTCGAGGCCGTCGTTATCCATATCCGTGACAACAACGCTAACGGCATATTTGTCCGTGGATAGATCAATCTTGCTTTTGAAACCGCCGTCCCCTTTTCCAAAAAGCACGGACATGATTCCTGAACCGTCGAGATCATTTTTTCCGCACACCACAATATCGGCAATTCCGTCTCTATTAAAATCGCCCGACGCCATGGCCATCGGCGTTAAATATATGCTTGAATTAATTCCGCTTCCGAAAAGTTCTTGTGAATAAACCTTCAAGGGGATCATCATACAGCCAATAAGAATACAAACGCACTTTTTCATGATTGATCACTCATCATTATGGGTGTAGCAAATCCCTGTGATCGCCGTTACGGGACGTAACTTGAATGGCGTCAAAATACTCTAATAGCGATAGAGCAAATTTCCGGCTTGTGTGAAACCGATCTTTAAAGTCAGTGATTTTAATATGACCTTTTTCACCAATAAAATCAATAATAAACTGCCTTGCTTCCCGCACTGCATCCGCATGAAAATAAAGATTTTTGTCCGTTTTCACTATTAATTCGAGCTGCACCATGATTCTCAGTAAGCGCTGAAGTTCCGAACCCGGTAATTTCATTTCCGTTTCAATTACCTCGACCGAAGGCGGCGAAAAGGGGGTCTGAGCCAACTTTGATTTAATTTTCTCGATTAACTCCCGTTCATTTGCGTTAATTTGAATACGGTGCGACGAAAGGTAGACTATCTCCTTTTCTTCAGTCAATACGCCTTTACGGACCATTGTTTTCAGAACAAAATCAAAAACATCACCTTGCATCGCCGTCGCCAGTTTCATTCTCAATTCACTTATTTTAAGCCCCTGGTCTGTTGGACGCTCTTGATGAAACTTTTCAACCGCATTCACTAATTGTTTTTGTAAAACAGAAAAATAATTAACGTCAAGCGCGGTTCCTTGTTCACCTACAATAACAATCTGATTTAACTTTTCTAATTTGTATAATTCGTTGCTGATAATTGAATTCGATAATCCAAAAACTGAAATGATTTCCGTAACGCTGACAATCTTATGGTGGTTTATGAATTCGCGCATAGCTATTGGCAAACTATCATTCTCCATGAGTCGAAGATATGGCAACTCCGGTGTTATCTCAGGGTAAAGATGATCTAAAACTATACCGCCGCCGAGCGTCATTGAAGAATTAATTTCCCTCACAATAAACCTGTCGCCGCGAATGCAAACCAGCGGATCTTCTGAAACTACCCGAATATATCCGCTTTTCCCGGCCTGTATCGATTCGCCAACGATATGAACTTTGCAAAAAAGTTCGGCTGTGCCCATATGTAAGCGAACCCGTATGGGTTTTTCGATGGTTTTTTTTACGGATTTTAATAAATACCATTTGGCAAAAAATGAATTTGTTGAAATCATGTGGCCGGGTTCAGCCAAAACATTGCCGCGTTTTGTCGACTCATTATCAATTCCTGAAACATTTATCGCTGCACGATCACCGATCTTTATTTCTTCGACTGATTGAGAGTGCTTCTGCAGCCCGCGGATTCGTACCGCTTTCTTAGCGGGCAATAATTCAATCCATTGATCGTTCCGGACAGTTCCAGACAAGACGGTTCCCGTTAATATGGTTCCAAAACCTTTTACCGAAAAACTTCTGTCGATGTTCATTCTGAAAAAACCGCGATCAAGTTTTGGCAATAACTGCTTTGCAGCATTTTGGAGATGCCTCTTTAATTCTTCAATACCGGTCTTTTGCAGTGATGAAACTTTAAAAAAGGGAGCGGTTCTCAAGAGTGAATCCGAAATCAAATTCTTGATTTCAATTTCGAGGTTTTTTAAACGCAATTCATCTGCCTTATCAATTTTCGTGATTACAACGGCGCCGGAGGAAATATGAAGCAGTTTAAGAATTTCGAGATGTTCTATGGTTTGCGGCATGATGCCGTCATCTGCTGCGATAACCAACAACACATAATCAATCGCACTGACGCCGGCAACCATATTACGGATAAACCGTTCGTGACCGGGCACATCAATGACCGTTATACCTTCTTTCCAGTAGGCAAACCCTAGATCAATGGTGATACCGCGTTCCTTTTCTTCTTTGAGGCGATCAGTATCAATATCGGTTAACGCCTTCACCAACGCCGTTTTGCCATGGTCTATATGCCCCGCGGTACCGATGATAAAGTGACTCATGTCAATTCTTGTTAATACTTAGTAGATGATTTTGATGGTTCATTGTCAAACTATGACTATTTTTTTTGACTATCAATGAGCTAAAAGTATTTGATTCTATATAGTAATCTTTCTATCTTGGCAAAGTTACTCAAAAACAATTTTGACAATATTTCTATGGCTATCGTAGCACCATCCGTCTTATCCGCTGATTTTGCGCATTTGGAATCCGACATACGCATGGCGGAAGAGGCCGGCGCTGACTGGATTCACGTTGACGTGATGGACGGGCATTTTGTGCCAAATATTACCATCGGACCATTTATAGTAGAGCATATTCGAAAAGTAACCCAATTGCCTTTGGACGTTCACCTAATGATCGAAAATCCGGATCGGTATATCCAGGACTTCCGTAATGCCGGGGCAGATATTATTTCGGTTCATCAGGAAGCCTGCATTCATCTAAACCGAACTCTTCAATTTATTCGCAGTACCGGAGCAAAAGCCGGCGTGGTGTTAAATCCGGCTACACCTCATGATACTTTATCATGCGTATTGGACATCGTCGACTTGATTCTCGTGATGTCTGTAAACCCCGGTTTTGGAGGACAATCGTTTATTGCTGATTCGATCAAAAAAATTGCCGCTATATCCAATACGATTGGGTCTCGAAAGATATGGATCGAGGTGGATGGCGGAATTAACGAACAAACGAGTATGGATGTCATTAAGGCGGGAGCGCATGTGCTTGTAGCGGGATCGTATATTTTCGGATCAACAAATCCCAAAGAGCGAATTCACAAGTTAAAATCAATACAGCCCGGATTAACGTCGATTTAGACTTCATAAACGTAAAGTTGAAATGACTATTTGCGAATTTTACGTTTGTCTATTTTTGACACTGATATATAATGGAGAAACATAATATATGATGACGCTTCCTTCATTTGACTTTCTCGCGCCGGAATCTACTAAGGATGCAGTCAGTCTAATAGATCATTACAAGGATCGCGCGAAAATTCTTGCCGGCGGAACCGATCTCATTCCCAGCATGAAGAATAAATTATTCGAACCGGAAGTCGTCATTAGTATTAACAATATTCCAGAACTGAAGAAAATTCATTTCGATACGGAACTCGGTTTGACTCTCGGCGGCCTTGTGTCTCTCACTGACGTTGGACACCATCCTTTGGTTACTGAGAACTATCCCGTTTTGGCGGAAGCAGCAAAAAAAATTGCAACACCTTTGCTGCAGAACAAAGGAACGATCGGTGGAAATATATTGCTCGATACCCGTTGTTATTATTACAATCAGTCTCACTTCTGGCGTAAAGCGGTCAATAATTGTATGAAAAAGGACGGGGATATTTGCCGAGTAGCTCCGGGAGGCCATCGTTGCTACGCCATTTCTTCCTGTGACACCGTTCCGGTTCTATACGCGCTGGATGCTGTGATCACGCTGGTTAGCGCGCAGGGAGAACGGAAAATACCGTTACGTGAGTTTTACCAAAACGACGGTATGGCATTTAATAAATTGTTGCCGAATGAAATATTAACCCAAGTGCAGATTCCAAAATTGCCTTCCGGATTTCGCGGCGCGTATATGAAATTACGACGCCGGCAGGCCATCGACTATCCAATGCTGGGGGTTATGGTCGGGTTAATTTTAGATGATAACGAGGTCTGCATTGACGCCAAAATTATTTTAGGTGCTGTATTCCCGTGCCCCTGGGAAGTAACTGAAGCACAGAACGTTCTTATCGGAAAGAAGATCACTGAAAATGAAATAGAAGAAGCATCCGAAATAGCATACAACACGGCTAAACCAATGGACTTGACTAATTTCCGCCCGGCATACCGCAAACGAATGGTGAAAGTATTTACGCGGAGAATTTTACAAAACTTATCGCAGCAATCAGAATATACTGAAGAGGTATTGGCCTGATCAGCCGGAAACAATTCGCCTTCCGATGCGTTCTACCTGATAAAGATTCCTTCGGATTTTATGACCGAAACCACACCTACAATCCCGGCACATAAACTAGTTAAAGAATACCGCGTTCTCTATTTGGAATCAGGACTGTTAGCGGTTTTAATTATTCACGTCATTTTTGTGAATTTTCTTCCAAAGATGGATACGGCCGATATTTCCGATTTAAAGCGTACTGATATTGTTCTGGAAGTTAACGACATCCCGCAAACCCGCCAGGCTTTATCCGTAAAAGGTTCACCCGTTAAGCCCGTCATACCTATTGCATCGGACATTACTGAGAATATTCTGGCAGAAGAGACGGATGTTCGGTACGGAACCGAGGACGGCTTACTTGAGATACCGGCAATGCCCGCGCCTCCCGGCGGTAAAGGCAAGTCGGAATATTTCCCCGCCAAACTAATGGTAAGTAAGTTCCCCGAATACCCCGCCGAACTCCAAAAGCAAGGTGTGTCCGGGGTCATCATACTTCAAGTCAAAATTGACGTAACAGGAAAAGTCATTGATCACAAAGTAAAATTAAATACAACCAAAAGCAGCGTGCTTGAAAAATTATCTATTGAAACCGTGTATAAATGCCGCTACAACCCGGCCTCTGATGGCAAGTCTCCTCTCGTTTCCTGGACAGATCACCGGTTTGAATTTCTTGACAAGACCGTTCAATAATGCTACTTTACTTCCAATCGATAGTTAATTTTCAAAATTCTCTGGGCTTGCACAATCTATTTATTATTTAAACTGAGGAAAATAACCTGTCATGGGACGAATATTTGAAAAACGAAAATATAAAATGTTTGCGCGTTTTGATAAAATGGCAAAGGCATTCACTCGTTATGGAAAAGAAATTGCCATTGCAGTAAAACTGAGCGGACCGGATCCGAACTTGAATCCGAGATTGCGCACAGCGATCCAGAATGCTAAGGGCGTGAATATGCCTAAGGATCGTATTGATGCCGCCATTAAGCGCGCATCATCCAAAGATGAAAAAGATTTGCAGGAAGTTCTTTATGAGGGCTACGGGCCGCACGGAATAGGAATTTTGGTGGAGTGCGCAACGGATAACCCGACACGCACCGTTGCAAATATTCGTATGTATTTTACAAAAGTTGGCGGCTCATTGGGTGCATCCGGCTCCGTCGGCTTTTCTTTTGAGCGGAAAGGCGTTTTTAAACTGGAAGCTCCTGCTGTAGATTTGGAAGAACTGGAACTGGAACTTATCGATTACGGCGCGGATGATTTTGCAGTCGACGAAAATGAAATTTATGTCTACACCTCATTCGCTGATTTCACGAAAATGCAGAAAGCGCTCGAAGAAAAGCAATTCAACATCATTACCGCGGAACTTCAATACGTCCCTAAAACATCTACCCAGTTATCCGAGGAACAGGAGGAGGACATATTAAAGTTGATTGCAATCATCGAAGAAGACGAAGACGTACAGAATGTTTATCATAACATGAGGTAGTTTGGCCTTTTTACATGTAGTTTTTACTTATTGAATTATTTCTATGAAAATTCTTGTCATCGGGAACGGCGGCCGAGAACACGCATTAGTTTGGAAGATCGCTCAATCTGAAAAAGTTACGCAGATCTATTGCGCTGCCGGCAATGGCGGGATTCGATCTATCGCCGAATGCATCCCGATAAAACCGACAGATATTAAAGCCCTTTTGCTGTTTGCACTCCAAAATAGAATCGATCTCACGGTCGTTGGGCCGGAACATCCGCTGACGCTCGGGATTGTTGATCTTTTTCAGCAACATGAACTAAATATTTTTGGTCCGTCCGCTACAGCGGCTGAAATCGAAGGCAGTAAAGTTTTTGCCAAGAATTTGATGAAGAAATATGGCATTCCAACGGCAGCCTTTGCATCATTTACCGCAGTGGCAGATGCTAAGGCATATATTACTGATTTGAATCAGCCGTGCGTTGTCAAAGCCGACGGCCTCGCCGCAGGGAAGGGTGCGATAGTCTGTCTGACGCTGCAGGAGGCACTGGCAGCCGTCGACACAATTAAGAATGAATTAGGGGAAGCGGGAAACTCCATCGTCGTTGAAGAGATGATGGAAGGTGAAGAAGCGTCAATTTTTGCTGTTACCGACGGCACAAATTACCTCCTCTTGCCTGCCGCACAGGACCATAAAAGAATCTTCGACGGCGACAGGGGAAAAAACACAGGCGGTATGGGCGCTTATGCTCCGGCTCCCGTTATGACATCAACTTTATTAGACCGTGTAAAAAAGGAAATTATCGAACCAACAATTCACGCCATGGCAAACGAAGGCCGGAAGTATCAGGGCGTTTTATATTGCGGATTAATGCTTACGCGCAGCGGGCCTAAAGTGGTTGAATTTAATTGCCGTTTCGGCGACCCGGAATGTCAGGCGGTTTTACCTTTGATCAAAAGCGACATAGTTGACATGTTTCTATCGGTTGTAAATCAGAGTATAGGTTCATATACATTGGAAGTGCGCCAACAATCTTCCGTATGCGTTGTAATGGCTTCAGGCGGGTATCCTGATCAATACGAAAAAAACAAAGAAATTTCCGGCTTGGAGAGAATCACTGATGAGAACACCTTAATTTTTCATGCTGGTACCGATTTAATAAATGGAAAAGTCTACAGTTCCGGTGGCCGTGTTTTGGGCGTAACATCCTATTCTGAACATTTACCCGATGCGATCAAAAAAGCATATACAGCCGCCAAACAAATTCATTTTGAAAAGGCGTATTTCAGGAAAGATATCGGCTACCGCGCACTCAAAAATTAATTTCGGTCAGGAGCATATTGTGAAATTACTGTTTTGTTTTTTGTTTATTTTTGTAACGCAATCGATCGCGCAGGTCCCTATTAAGTTGGACTTCGAAAATAGATCATCCTCCATTATTCCCGTGTATAATGGCGATCAAAATTACATCTCAGCGAACGACATAGTTGATCTTCTCGATGCGGGATTTTATGAAAATAAGGCCAAGAAAAAAATTGTGCTTTCTGTTCCCGGTCATCAAATTAAAATCACCGGCAACAACCCGTTCATTGTGGTTGATGAAAAAGATATGCTGCAGATGCCGGCAGACTGCCAGTATATCGACGGTATAATTTTTCTTCCGGTTCAATTTTTTATTCCAATTCTTAACGCGTATTTGACCACACCCGTTTTAGTTGACGACCATAAATCCATAATGCCATTATCAGACACGGGAATTTCAAAAAGTGAAACTCTTGAAGATACGGAAAAAGGAAAAGTTAACCTCACGGCGATCACTTTTGACAAGAAAACTAACGGGCTCCTGATTAAATTAAAGACGGTGAAGAATTTTCGAAAAGACGATGTGGAAGTTTGGAGAAACAAAAACTGGCTCTATGTTACTATTTCCGACGGACGGTCTTCAGATGAAATTGCGAGGGATATTAAGTTGTCGGAGCAATTTAAATTGATTAAAAGTGCTTTGATCTTTCAGCACAAGAATTCAGTGCAGCTTTCATTTCAACTTAATTACGATATACCGGGACAGGAAATTTTTATTGATGATAAAAGCGGCGATGTTTTTGTCAGTATTCGCGTCAGCAATGCAGCGCATCTCGACGTTGATCCTCTCAAAATTCCAAAACTGAATATTCAAAAAGATCAGTGGAAAATTGATAAAATAGTTTTGGACGCCGGCCATGGCGGCTGGGATAACGGCGCGTCCGGGAAGAACAAGACACGGGAAAAAGATATGACGCTTGCGATCGTATTAAAACTGGGGAAATTGATAGAACAACGGCTTGGCCTCAAAGTAGAATACACGAGAGATAATGACACCTACATCACGCTTCATGGCAGAACCAAATTTGCCAATTCCCGTAACGCTAAACTTTTTGTGAGCGTACATTGTAATTCTAACGTAAAGCGTAAGGCTAACGGATTTGAAACGTTTTTTCTATCACCCAGCCGAACCGATGAGGCCCTCGCAGTCGCCCGGAAAGAAAATGAGGTTATAGAATTGGAAAAAGATAACCACAAGTACGGTGACTTTACGGATGAAAAATTTATTTTAAGCAATATTATGCAAAGCGTTTTTGTAAAAGAAAGCGAGGAGCTGGCCGATTATATTCAGAAGGGGTTGGACAAGCAGCTCAGTCTTACAAATCGAGGCGTATCACAGGCTCCGTTTTATGTGCTCATGGGCGCTTCGATGCCGTCTGTGCTGGTAGAAACGGCTTTCATTTCTAATCTAAATGAAGAAAAATTTTTGAAATCGGAAGACGGACAGAAGAAATTGGCTGAAGGTATTTATGACGGAATAAAAAATTTCATCCAAGATTACGAGAAATCACAAAAAAAATAAACAAGGCTTAATCTCTATTTAGCCTTTCCAACGCCTTAATAATTCCCTGAGCCTTATCTATACATTCCTGATATTCTTCTTCAGCTTCTGAATCCCACACTATGGCTCCGCCGGTTTGGAAATATCCCTGTTCGCCTTGCAGTATTAGAGTTCTGATCACGACAGAGAGATCCATAGTTCCATCATATCCGATATAGCCCAAAGCGCCGGAATAAACGCCGCGGTTGAATAACTCCAGTTCGTCGATGATTTCCATAGCGCGAATTTTCGGCGCGCCGGTCATAGAGCCCGGCGGAAAACAAGCTTTTACAGCGTCGATATTGGTACATTCCTCTTTGAGTTTGCTATTAATAGTCGAAACCATCTGAAAAACGGTTTTATATTTTTCTATCTCAAAAAGCCGGTTTACCCTGACGCTGCTTGTTTCTGAAACACGGCCAAGATCGTTTCTCACAAGATCAACGATCATCACGTTTTCTGCTCGGTCCTTCTCGCTATGCAATAATTCGAAATACATCGCCTCATCCTTGAAAAAATCGCTGCGTCTCGGACGGGTTCCTTTGATTGGTTTACTTTCGATTTCACGGTCATGAATATGCAGAAAACGTTCCGGAGACGAACTTATTACCGAGACGTCTCTGCATTTCAGGATTGCAGAGAATGGCGAAGGGCTTGCATCAATAAGGTTTTTAAAAATCCGAAAATCGGTCCATTCGTCTTTCTTTCGAAAGATGACATTAAATCGTTGTGCCAGATTCAACTCATACACATCGCCGTCAGCAATGTGCTCTTTCACAATCCCAATTTGTTTCAGATAATCGTCTTTAGTGACCGTGTGACCAATGCTGAATGCAACTGCTTCGTTTTGTGGTTGTATGGTTTCGCTGATACTAACGAGTCTTTCAAGCCTTTGAATGCCTTCGTCCGTTCCAACGAAGTAGTATTTATCTTTCAAATGATCGATGACGATGTGCCCGTCGTAAAACATCCAGCATGCGTCCGGCGGATTTTGGTTGTTTACAGCGGTAGAGGGTAATTGTTCGATATGGTTTTTCATATCGTATCCCCAGTAGCCTATTGCGCCGGCTTTAAAGAAGGGTATCCCAGCAATCTGAGTATTGAATTTGTAATCTATTTTTTGAGCAGTCATTAAACTATCAAAATGCTGAAATGGATTGCCTTCATATTTCTCTATTTTTTCTTTTTTTTTTATGATGATCTTGTTACGCTCCGCAGTGAAAACGACACAGGGATCACAAGACATGTAAGAAAAGCGGGAGTTTTCATGTGGAAAAAGCGAACTGTACAGAAAAAAACTGTATTCATGCAAATACAGCTTCGCGTATAAATCCAATAAAGAATTCTTACAGTTGAATTCACGTAGATACCAGCTCGTCATAATTACTCTAAAATTTCGATTAATGATTGACGGAAAGTATGCAGAATATTTTCAGTCTGACCGCCCATCTTGCCGTCGCTTATGATGGTCATCTCTGCTTGAGTTACCGGCAGCACTTGAATATTGGTGTTGGTCAGAAAAATCTCATTAGCCTGGAGGACATCGCTTTTGGAAAAAGTTGTCTGAGCAACCGGTATATTTAATTTTTGTGAAACTATTTCTATGACACGTGCGCGCGTCGTTCCGGCCAATATCCCTGCTTCCAACGGCGGCGTTAAGAGCATCCCGTTCTTGATAATAAAAATATTGCTTGAGGTTCCCTCATAAACGGTTTCGAATGCATCCATAAGTATCATGTCATAACATTGTTTGTCGAGCGCTTTTTGTTTCGCTAATACGTATGGCTGCGCACTTAAGGATTTTGTTTTGCCTATTTTTTCATGCGAATTAAACAATGAACTGAATTGAAAATCAATCTTGACTCCTTTCTCATAAAGTGAATCTGGAATTATTTTACTCGGGCGAATAACGGTCAGCAGAGTCGGCTTAATATTTTTTGAATATCCAAAGCCAAATTGATCGCCGCTTCCGCGCGTGACGGTAACGCGCACATAGGCGTCTGATAATTGATTCTTGATGAGCAGGTCATCTATAATATTTCGTATATCAGATAAAGAAGTTGAAAGCTTAATTTCTGAACGTTGACACCCGTCAAGCAGTCGGTCATAATGAGCCTTATATGAAATAACTCTCCGCCCAACCGTCCGCATAGTTTCAAAGACGCCGTCGCCGTAGAGAAATCCCCTATCATTGGGAGATATCGATATATCGGATTCCGGAACATATTTTCCGTTGTAGTACGCTATATAATAAGACGAGTTCATAATGTAGATAGGGTAAAATGTCAATAAATCTAATCAACGTGCAACTGACAATCAAACAAAAACAACCCGAAATTTCTTGAATTGAACTTGTTTTTTATATATGTTGCTCGAGGTTTCAAGAAAATGTGAAAGTTTATAAGAGAAGGTAAAACCATGATCGATGCGATCTTCGATAAAATTGAAAAGGGCACTCGTTTAACCTTTGATGACGGCTTAGCGCTTTATCAATGCAAGGAACTACCCATTCTGAGTTATATGGCAAATCATGTACGTGAAAAGAAAAAACCTGACAATACCGTAACATATATTATTGATCGAAACATTAATTATACGAATGTGTGCGTCGACAAATGCAGCTTTTGTGCATTTTACAGGCCGGTGGGCTCAAATGAGGGTTATGTGTTATCTTATGAAGAAATTGAAAAGAAAATCGAAGAACTGATCGCGCTGGAAGGTATTCAGATTCTGATGCAGGGCGGATTAAATCCAAAATTAAAGATAACATATTATGAAGATTTGTTTCGTCATCTGAAATCTAAATTTCCGCAAATTTGGCTTCATTGTTTGAGCGCACCTGAAATAGATTACATCGCCAAAGTTTCAGAATTATCCGTTGAAGAAACTCTTCTCCGACTAAAGGCGGCCGGATTGGATTCTATTCCCGGAGCGGGAGCCGAAATACTGGTAGATCGGGTTCGTACCGAAGTTTCCCGCGGCAAATGTGATTCAGAGCGTTGGCTTGATCTGCATCGGATAGCTCATAAAGTTGGCTTGACAACTACTGCCACGATGATGTACGGACATGTGGAGACACTCGAAGAACGGATTGAGCATATAATAAAAATCCGCGACCTGCAGGATGAAAGCCTTAACAATTATGGAAGAGGTTTTACAGCTTTCATTCCTTGGAATTTCCAACCGGATAACGTTCCGCTTGGACAAAATCCAAATATACGTGTAACTACAACGGTCGAGTATCTGCAAACGCTTGCCATTTCGCGAATCATGTTGGACAATATCGACAATTTCCAGGTTTCCTGGGTTACGCAAGGTAAAGACGTCGCTCAAGTTGGGCTCAATTATGGAGCTAATGACTTTGGCAGCTTAATGATTGAGGAAAATGTGGTAAGCCAGAACGGCACGACGTTCAATGTAACCGTCAAAGATATTGAGAAAATGATATCGGATGCTGGATATAAGGCCAAACGAAGAAATAATCATTACGAAATAATAAATTAGAAAAGTTGATTTGTGAATTGAGAATTCAACATTTCTAATTCATATTTTTAGTTTAGTACTCTTTCTTTGTCGTGGTTTCTCTATAAAAAAACTGCAGTATCTGTTTATACGTATATCCTTGTTTTGCCATCGTTCTCGCGCTGTACTGACACATACCGACCCCGTGGCCAAAGCCCGCGCCTTTGCATTTGACCGTTTGTATGCTTCCGTCCGGATTCCTGACGATGCCGAGACGAAATAGAGAACTATACAAAATGTATTTTTCACCGCGTAAGATACGGCGCGCTTGTTCTCCGCTCACGATAAAACTGTCCTTGGTAAATCCGATTTTAAATTCCTTTACCCGCTGCGATGAATCGCGCGAAATCACGGCCAGATTATACAACCGCTGATTATCAATCCGAGTAACTTCTTCCTGAGGTATCACTACTTTCAAATTGTCCTTGATCAGTTTTTCAATTTCATCGCCCGTCCAGTTCAATTCCCACCGGTAATGCGGCGATTCTTC
>JAEUSJ010000260.1 GCA_016788215.1 bacterium
TCATCATAACTTTTAAATACCGCGCCTTGTGTTTTCAGAATATCGTATAACGGGGTTCTCAAATGCATATACTAAATGGGGATTGTATTTTGTTATTTCAACTGAATATAGCCCTTTATGAAGATTTGTTCAAGTTTGACCCGAAAATACATTTTGATATTCACTGAATTTTTAATTACTTTTTTTCCGATAACTATCTCCCACATGTATTGGAATCATCATGGCAAAACCGAACCTCAAATTGAAAACCGAAAAGGTACAGCCTGCGCCGGTTCTGAAAACTTGGCAGAAGGATGCGCTAGCGGTATTATTTTTGTACGTATTGGTTCTTTTTTTGTTTAGCGATTATGTATTGCAGAACAAAGTTTTTACAACCGGCGGTGATATATCTGCAAGCATTAGTAATTCAAGAGCTGCGCAAAGTCTGATTGAAAAAGAAGGTTCGATGCCTCTGTGGTTTCCGTACACGTTCTCCGGGATGCCTAATTTTGCCAGCGGCATGTACAGCGATCCGGCGCATATTCCAATTTATAAATATCAGACCTATACCAATCCTATGACTTATGTTAATTGGGCAGTGAATCTTGCTTTTTTTAATCGTGACAATTCATGGGAAGTAGCTATTTTCTTTTTTGCCGGGCTATTCATGTTTCTGCTTGCCCGGCAACTTGGATTCAGCCCTTTGATCTCGCTGGTCGCAGCGGTCGCGTATATGTTCTGCAATTTTTTCGTCGCATCCGTAGCGGCAGGTCACGGCGGAAAAGTTAAGACGATCGCGTATATTCCGCTCGTGGTGTGGAGCGTTTTTCGATTCTTCAAAGATCGAAACATTTTAAATTGGTCTGTAATGGGGTTTATCATGGGAACTTTTTTTCTTGATCCGGGACACACTCAGATTATTTATTATGCTTTCCTGATGCTCGGAATTTATTTTCTATTCCTAATTATTGATCAGTATAAAACGGACAAAGCGGGCCTGTTAAAGAACGGGCTGGGGTTAGCCACAGCGATGCTGGTAGGGCTAGCGTTTGGGGCGGTTAATTATTTTTCACTATATGTTTATTCCGATGTAACGATGCGCGCGGTTCCGCCGGCTTTAAGTGAATCAACGGCAATGGCCGCAGGAAGCGGAATGACGTTTGACTATATTACGATGTGGTCTTTTCATCCTCTGGAGTTTATCACATTCTTTATTCCAACTTTTTTTGGCCTCGAAAGCCCCTATTACTGGGGTTGGATGACATTTACTTCATCCGCTTTTTATTTTGGCCTTTTGCCGATGGTTGCTGCAATAGTGGGCATTATCTATCGGCGCAATATGATGACCAAATTTCTATTTGCAACGTCTGTTTTCGTCCTGCTGATCTCGTTTGGCAGGTTTTTTGAACCATTTTTCCAGTTGATGCTGAGCGTCTTGCCGTTTTTTAGCAAGTTCCGTGTTCCGTCCATGATTTTATCCATATTTGCTTTTACGGTCTCACTGCTTGCGTGTTATGGGCTTGATTATATTTTTAATCCTACCGCTGAGGAACAAAAAAAACGCAAAACGCTTGAAAAGATTGTTTTGTACCTCATGGCAGGTTTCGGTTTGCTATTAATCATTGCGATCTTATTCAAAAGCGGTTTTTCCAATACGTTCTCACTCCTGGCGGAGGACGATGTGAAGCGCTACAGCGCCCCCCAGATTGCACAATTGAAGCAGTTGCGGTTCGATGCGCTGAGCGGCGGTTTTGTAAAATTTGCTATTATGCTCGAGATCATTTTATCCATAATATATTTCTATCTGCGCGAAAAAATATCTTATTCGATTGCGATGTCCGTCTTGCTTATCGTGTTGGTATTTGACACTCTTAGTTTAAATAAAAAAATATTACGTCCGCAGGCGCGCGCCGGGATGACGTATGAATTTCAGGAGACCGAGACTATCCGCTTTTTGAGATCTGACACCACCCATTTCAGGATTTTTTCCCTGTTGGAACACGCTCAGTCAGGGTCTCCGGCGTGGACTTATTATGGGCTGCAAAGCATTGGGGGCTACAGTCCCGCGAAAATGAGGATTTACCAGGATATCATTGATTTTGCACTTTATAAAGGCGTCGACCCGCAATTTCCGATCAATATGAACGTAGTGAATATGCTCAATGTGAAATACTTGATTGCGAACGGCCAACTCCCGCAGGGCAAAGGTTTTTTCCTGAGTAAATTGGATGAAGCGAATAAAACGCTCATCTATGAAAATAAGAATATTCTTCCACGAGCGTTTTTTGTTAAACAAATAATCGTAGAAGCAGACAAGTCGGCTATTTTTGGATTATTGAACTCCCAATCGTTTAATCCCGCGGAAACCGTACTTCTTGAAAAAAAGCCGCCCGTTGCCATAGAGCCGTTTGATTCGAGTTCCGCGGAAATCAAAGAGTTTACAACTGATCGTATCATTGTCAAAACCTACGTCGACAAGCCTTCGCAATTAGTATTAAGCGAAGTATATTATCCGCACGGGTGGAAAGCGTTTGTCGACGGACTAGAAACCGAAATCTATAAATCCAATTATATCTTACGCTCGGTTCAAGTTCCGCCTGGAGAGCATATCATCGAATTTAGATTCGAACCCTCTGAATTCAGATTGGGGATTTGGGTTACTACCATTTCTTTTTATAGTGTGATGGGTATCATGATCATGAGCATCGCTTCCGCGGTCAATAAACGCCGCAAAGAAATGCACGCCTAAAAATATGGAATTGACAAGAAAAAAAAGAATAGTCTGGGGCATTATTATATTCATCGGAATTCTTTTTATTGGGATTGTGGTTACCAGCTATTTTCTCGTTATGGGTTCCCAGCCGAAAGTCAAAGGCGAAGTACACCTAAACGGATTATTGTCCGATGCTAAAATTATTCGAGATTCGTTTAGCGTTCCGCATATCGTTGCGTCAAACGAAAAAGATTTAATGTTTGCCGCAGGGTATGCGCAGGCACAAGACAGGTTGTGGCAGATGGATTTTCTGCGAAGGGTGTCGGAAGGGCGTCTGTCTGAAATTCTGGGATCCCGAACTCTTTCAGCAGACAAAGCCCTGCGAACTATTGGATTTGCGCGTACTGCAAAGATGATATCAGACAGTCTTGACGGGCGAACACGCACATTGCTTCAATCTTATGCGGACGGTGTGAACATGTTCATTCACTCCAATCATGATAATTATCCAATCGAGTTTGTTCTACTCGGGTTTTCGCCAAAAGACTGGAAGATTGAGAATAGTATTGGCATAGCGAGGTTAATGGCGTGGCAATTAAGTATGGGATGGTATGTAGACGTGACATACGACAAGAT
>JAEUSJ010000261.1 GCA_016788215.1 bacterium
GTGAGATACGGCGGTCCATCCGCCGGCATTCTTACACCGCTAATTCCAACTGTTCCTTGAATTTTTAGAACCAAATAACTGTTATCCGGATCGCCCGGTAAGATTCGCTTCAGTGCAGGCTTCTCGTTGCTGGCAACATTTACGATATGCCAATATGCAAAATTCTCGGAAAGATTCTGCCCTTGCGGCGGATTGGTGCCGCTGTGGCATCCGATACAATGATTATCAAAAATGGTTTGTATCACTAGAGGAACTTTCGGAGCGATTCGAAGAGTGATGTTGTAATCCGAAGTTTGAAGGTCATTGACTGAAACCGTAAATATTGAGTCAACATACCCAATCAAACTCAATTTAATCGTGTGATTACCCGGCACAAGATTCTTCAGAGAATCGGGGGTCAATTTGCCGGTGGTCGATCCATTAAGAAAAATAGCCGCACTGCTTGGCGTGGAACTGATGAATAAATTCCCTGCCGGAATTCTCCGCATGGTAATATTATAATCCGCAGTTTGGTCGGCAATAACGGCCGCTGTGAACGTTGAGTCAAAATATCCGGAGAGGGTCAATTTGACAGTGTGATTTCCGGGCGTAAGGTTCTTCAGAGAATCGGGAGTCACTTTACTGCTGTTTACACCGTTACGGAAGATTGCAGCCCCACTTGGCGTAGAACTGATAAATATATTCCCGACGGGCAGCGCCACCAACGTAATCGATTGATTAACTGTTTGATTGGCATTAGGCACCGTAACAGTGAAAGTCGAATCAAAGTAGCCGGTGCGCGTTAATTTGATCGTATGATCACCCGAACTTATGTTTTTCAAAGTATCAGGAGTAACCTTAGTGCTATTGACGCCATCCAAAAAGATAGCTGCCCCGCTTGGCGTTGAAGTGACGAATACATTTCCAATAGGCAATGCCCGCATCGTAACAGATTGGCTCGTAGTCACATTCTCGCTAACAGATACGGAAAACGTCGAGTCGGCATAATTGCTCAATGTAAGTTTAATCGTATGATCCCCGACAACGACGGCTGTCAGCGTATCCGGCGTTATTTTTCCCGTCGTATTGCCGTCCAAAAATATCGCGGCGCCTGCCGGAACAGAGTTTAAGAAAATTTTGCCCACCGGTGTAGACAATGGCGTTAACATGATCGAACGAACAGCCGTCGAGCCGTCTTCTACTCTGACCGTGATTGAATCGTCAAAAAAACCGGATTTGGCCAGCCGGACTTCATGAAGCCCGGTATCAAGATCGGTTAATGTGAATGGGGTAACATTTGCAGATTTTATATTGTCGAGATAGATATCGGCGCCTGCGGGGTTGGACGATATCTGGATATTGCCTTTGGGTTCATCCGCCGGTTCTGGTTTTTCGGTTTTATCGCACGCAAAAAAAAACGCGCCGATAAGGATCGCACTAACGGCAAAGATGTGTTTCATACCTGCACCTTTCTTTATATTGGAGGAATGCAAAAAACGTTTCACTTAACGAATGTTGTCAGCCTTCAAATTCGGTACAGTTATTCCGGCTTCACGATTGATGATCGTGCTCTACCGTTCAATTCAATGTAAGAAACGGAAAAATTATATAACTTTCAGCCTGGTATTCGCAAAAAACATCTTTTGCCCTAACGCTTTCGCTCGTTCTTCCGGATCGCCATGATGAATGATGCTGATCGTCGAGGCTAAGTTTTTGGCAACCTCCATAAATGCTTTTGCATTCGCCGATTCGGGTTTTGCGATCACGATCGGTTTTCCTTCGTCACCGGCAATACGCGTTTCGATGTCCAGCGGAACTTCTCCCAAAAACGGAACTTCCATTTTATCCGCCGCTTTATGCGCGCCGCCGTACGAAAATATCTCCGCGCGATGATGGCATTGCGGGCATTCGTAGTAACTCATGTTTTCAATGACGCCAAGAATCGGAACATTCACCTTCTGGAACATGCCGACGCCGCGTCTTGCATCCATCAATGCGACATCCTGAGGCGTCGTGACGATCACCGCGCCAACCAGCTGCACGGCCTGCGACATGGTGAGCTGAGCGTCGCCCGTTCCGGGCGGCATGTCTACGATCAGATAATCCAGTTCGCCCCAGTCCACGTCGCGCATCAGCTGCGTGATCGCCTGCGCGACTATCGGCCCGCGCCATACCAGCGCCTGATCTTCCGGCATTAAAAAGCCGATGCTCATCATTTTAATTCCATGATGATCGATCGTATTCATGCGCGTGCCGTCGGTTGAAAGAGGTTTCTCATGAATGCCCATCATCAGCGGAATGCTCGGTCCGTAAATGTCCGCATCCAATAGCCCGACTTTTGCTCCTAGCAAACCGAGCGCAACAGCTAAGTTGGTCGCCACCGTCGATTTCCCGACGCCGCCCTTTCCGCTCGCCACGGCAATCACGTTTTTAACGCCAGGTAAAAGCGCCGTCGTTTGTTTGGCGCCTTGAACTCTGGAGGTCATTTCAACGCTGACTTTGGTGACCCCCTGTAATTTGGATACTTCAGTGATGCATTGCTGTTTTAACAGGTCTTTGACAGGACATGCCGGTGTGGTCAGTTCAACTTTGAACGACACGTCCCCGTTTTTGATCTCAATATCTTTGACGAACCCCAGGCTGACGATATCTTTGTGCAGGTCGGGATCCTGAACTTTTTTTAACGCTTCAAGAATATTTTCTTTGGTTACCATGTTATCCTTTCAACTGGATTGTACTTTTTTTTTGCGCGGTGCATATTAAGAAAAAACCGAGTGATTGACAAGTTAATTCAATTTAAACCGGATATAGCACTTGTTATTCAACGAAAAAAAAAGTAAAATATTCTGCTGTTTATTCAATATATGCAAACTGGATTGGGAATTATGCCGCTTAAGGCCTTTAAAATGTATCATCCGCGCGATGAGGTGGAAGCGCTCGAAACGCACGGACAGAGTTGGTTATCTGACACCATCGAAGAAAATATCGGCCTGTGCGCCATGCAGACTATTGAACCGGTGTTTAACCGTCATCTCCCGAAGCAGGGAAAAATTCTAGAAGCGGGCTGCGGCCTCGGACGATGGGTTATTTACTATAGACGCAAAGGTTACGACATCATCGGAATCGATCTTGCCAAAGACGCCGTCGCGATGGCTAAATCCTACGATCCTGCGGTACCGGTTTTCATCGATAATATCTTGAAAGCGAATTATCCTGACGGCCATTTTGACGCCGTCATTTCGCTCGGCGTCGTTGAACATTTTGAAGAAGGGCCTATGGAAGCGCTGAGCGAAGCGCATCGTCT
>JAEUSJ010000262.1 GCA_016788215.1 bacterium
GATAGGTTTGCCGCCCCGCTGTTTACCGCTATACCCGTGTTCAAACTCGATTTCGGAATTAAAAAGGATTCGATCGCTAAAACGGTATCCGAAATACAGAATATTACGCAGGTAATCGAATTGATCCTGCGATGACGACTTGGATTTATCGTCTCTTTTACGCGAATAATTTTCATATACCAATTCTCCGTAACCGGCAATAGAAACGCCTTGATCAACCTGGTATACTTTGGCCGCCGCAGGGCCGAGGCCGCGAGACGATTCGTATTTGATCTCAGCAGCTTTTCCCAGCTTCAGCCTTTCGATCTCTTCGGTCAATATGTCAATTTTTCTGTTCACTTCTTTTAGCGAGTCCTGGATTGATTGAGGTTTGAGCGGTGCAGAGATTAGGACAATTAACAATAACGGTGCAGCAACTCTCATAGTTCTCCTAAATATGATTGAGACAAATTCTCAGTAGACATAAAAAAAATAATGTTCAACAAGGTTTGAACATTTATTCATTTGAGATTTGTTCTCAATGCGAAGTTTAAAAATTATGCTCAGAATTACTCCGAGCATTTTTTGTTTTTATGATTGAGATTTAGTCTCAATCATGTTTCTAAAATAAAGCCCGTGGAAATCAGCGAGCTTTATTGATTGAGATTAATTCTCAATAAATTTGACGGCACTATGATAACAAGAAAATGCGCGTTTGTCAAGAGTAATTTATGTTTATTTCATGTTCCAGGCAGAATCTTTTGCAAAACCTTATGACCATGGTGACCATTGGAGGGATTCAAATTGTTGATTATAATTACTCTGTGGGCTAGTTCCGGACATACCCAAAACGAATCCAAACCATTGCAGAAAAATTCTAACGCAAACGTCTCACGGCCTTAGGAACATACGGATCCATTTCAGTTTACCTTTGTATGGCGGGTATTTTATCGGAATGTCAAGCCATGTTCCGCTACGGGTGATACTTTTTAGGTGTGAAAAAATTTCAAATCCGCTCTTCCCGTGATAGGCTCCCTGCCCGCTGTATTCAACACCGCCGAAAGGAAGATTCGGATTAGCGTAGTGAACCAGTGTATTATTGACCGCGCCGTTGCCGAACTGCAATTCCGTCACGATCCGTTTTTCGTGATCTCTATTCTTGGTAAAGACATACAGCGATAACGGATACGGATGCCGTCGTACCGTGGCAATCGCCATATCGATAGAATCAAATTCGAGCACCGGCAGGATAGGTCCGAATATCTCTTCGGCCATCAACGGGTGTTCCGGATTGGAGAGTTCCATCAGCGTAGGCTGAATGAACAGTTTTTCTTTTTGCTTTTTCCCTCCATAGAGGATCTTTCCGCCGGCCAAAAGCTTCTCTAGTCTCAAAAAATGCCTCTCATCAATGATCCTGGCCATGTCGATATCATAGGATGGATCGTTACCGTAGGTTTCTTGAAGCACTTTTAGCAAAAACCCGGTGAATTCCGTTTTTACCTTCTTGTGAACCAGTAGGTAATCCGGCGAAATGCAGGTTTGGCCGGCATTGAAGAACTTGCCCCACACGATCCGTTTCGCGGACACCTTGAGGTCGCAATCTTCATCCACAATACACGGCGACTTGCCGCCCAATTCCAGTGTGACCGGAATGAGTTCTTTCGCCGCCTCGGACGCAATTTTTTTTGCCACAGGTACGCCGCCGGTATAAAAAATGTGATCAAAGCGGAACTTAGACATCATCATAGGAATTACGGTATGCCCTTCGCCCTGCACTACGGCAACATGTTCTGGCGAAAAACAGGCCATGGCGATCTTCTCAACCACGGCTGCGCTTGCCGGCGAGAATTCCGACGGTTTTACTATCGCACAATTTCCGGCTGCGACTGCCGCGATCAGCGGATTGAGGCTCAGCTGCACGGGATAATTCCACGCGCCGATGATCAGCACCACGCCCTTTGGCTCATATTGAATATAACTCGAAGAAGGAAAATGCAGGATCGGCGTACCGACGCGTTTCGGTTTAACCCACGAGCGGATGCGTTTGAGTGCAAAATTGATCTCGTCATACAGGAACCCGATCTCGCTGGCATAGCTCTCGAAAGCCGGCTTTCTGATATCCGCATCCAAGGCTTCAAAAATATCTTTTTCATGTTGGCGAATGGCATCTTTCAAACATTTGAGCCTTTCAATGCGGTGCTCAACATTACGTGTGGCTCCGCTCAGAAAGAAGTTTTTTTGCCTTTCAATGGTGCTTTGGAATTCTATGGCATCCATAAATTAACTTGAATTTTAGTTTTGTAATGAGTAACAATGATAAAAGGAAGTACCAATGAAATCAATCGTTTTAAACCAGGGATACGTTACTATCCCGATGAAAATACGAAGAAAATTTGGAATTCAAAAGGGAACCGTCTTACATTTCTCAGAGATAGACGGAGAAATTAGAATAATTCCGATTACTCAGGAATGGATACAATCAAATGTCGGTTTCATGAATACGAAAGGAAAATTGCTAAAAGCTCTCATGAAAGAAAAAATGCGACAACGTTAACTGTAAAAATTTCCCCATTAACCTTCCACTTCTTCAATTTAAAATTTAGAATTTCTAATTTCTTCAAATCCCCTCTTCCGCCAGTACGTAACTCATGATCGCCATTGCGATAGACCCTGCTTCCAATTCCCGTTCATTCACCTTATCTATTGTATCAAGATCGGAATGATGATAATCGAAATACCGGTGCCAGTCGGGCCGTAATCCGATCGTGGACACGCCTTGTTTTTTTAATTCCGAAATATCCGCGCCGCCATGGCCTTTGATGATCTTATCAGCTTCGATAGGCGCCAACACGTACGCCCATTTTGCGATCTTCGGCAGCGCGAGGGAATCTGCGTCCACCGTGAATGCGCGCGGCGAAAAACCGCCCGCATCCGTTTCGATAGCGGCAATATGTTTTTCATTCGGCCGCTCAACTTTCGCATACGCTTTGCCCCCGCGTAATCCATTCTCTTCGTTCATGAACAGTACCACGCGAATCGTGCGTTTCGGGTGCAATCCCTGCGCTTTGAGTAATCGGATCGCTTCGAGGCACTGCACGACGCCGGCGCCGTCATCGTGCGCGCCATGCCCTTTGTCCCAACTGTCCAGGTGTCCGCCGATCACGACGACCTCATTGGGAAAAACGCTTCCACGTAATTCGCCAACCACATTGGCCGATTGCACATCTTGCAGGGTTTCACAGTCCAAATTGATCCGGACTTTTACGAATGGTTCTTTTTTCAGGATTTCGCTCAAGGCGT
>JAEUSJ010000263.1 GCA_016788215.1 bacterium
CATGGCGTAATGTATTCAGCATCAGCGCGCCCTTCGGATACATATCGCCGGAACCCTCTTGATTGACGTCGTAAATTCCAATGATCGGCTTGTCATTTTTAACGTCCTGTTTTTTCCCCACCAGATAACGCTGGCCGGCTTCGTAACCGTAAATTCCCTCGATGTAAATCGCCTCGGAGTATGCACCAAAACCCTCATGGATCCACATATCGGCAATGTCCTTTGAGGTTACGCTGTTGCCCCACCACTCGTGCGCCGATTCGTGAACGATGATAAAATCGAATAATAATCCCTCCGGAGAAGACGCCGTGCCCAGGTATCCTTGTTTAAATTTATTTCCATACGCGACAGCGCTCTGATGTTCCATTCCAAGGTGCGGCGACTCAACGAGTTTAAATCCATCGCGTTTGAACGGATACGGGCCGAAGTATTTTTCAAATACCGACATCATGGGCTTGACCTGCTTGAATTGTTCCTTTGCCTTTTCCAGATCGGATGGCATTACATAATAGTCGAGCGTGAGCGGGTCTTTTTCTCCGTGCGATTCGCCAAAGTGCGCGAAGTTTCCGATGTTAACCGTGACGTTATAATTATTGATCGGGTAAGTCACCGCCCAATCCCATCTTGAACGTCCGTCTTTGAGAACGGCCATTTTGCGCAGGCGGCCATTGGAAATATCCATCAGCCCGGCGGGAACGGTCACACTGATCATCATGCTGTCGGGTTCGTCCGCCTGATGATCTTTATTCGGCCACCAAAGGCTTGCGCCGGTTCCCTGGCAGGCAACAGCAATCCATGGAAGCCCTTTCTCATCCTTCGTCCAGATAAACCCTCCGTCCCATGGCGGATGTTTCGCAACGATCGGTTTTCCGGAAAAATATACGGTCATTTTTTGTGTCGAATTCTTCTTCAGCGGTTTGGGAAATGAAATGAACACCGCATTGAATTCTCTCGTAAAGGCCAGCGGTTTCTTATCGTACTCGATCTTGTCGATCTGCATATTATCAAAGAGATCAACCTGAATGCGGGATGTTTCATCCACGACCTTGAATACGATCGTCGTACTGCCTTTGATGAATTGGCTATCCGGAACGATCTCCACATCGAGGTGATAATACGTCACGTCATAGCTCGTTCGTTCAGGCCGCAGCATGCCGCGCAACGTGTCCGCGCGGGTGAACTGAGAGGTTTTTTCGTCGAATTTTAGTTGAGTGTAACCGTTTGAAAACTGAAAAATCAAAACGATCAGAAAAAAACAAAGTTCTCTCATGCTATGCTCCGTAATGAAAATTGATTTTACAGACAAGTTTTTATAAAGAAATGGATACTAGAAATATCGGATACGTAAAACAGGACAGAAATGTTCGGACTATGAATCAACTTATTTCTTTTTATTGAATAATTCAAAGAAAAGAATTTGCTCGGAAGATATCCCGCAGATTTCGCGAATTTACGCGGATCAAAAAAACTCTGCGAAAATCTGCGTCATCAGCGGGAAAGTTTTAAGTCTGAAATTTTCGGTCAAATTTTGAGCGAATTTGAGGATGAAATTGATTTAAATTTTATAAGGTTAACCGACCAACACCCAAATAAGCATGAACGAAAACAATATTTCATACAAAATCAGAGGCGCGATTTTTAGAGTTTACAACACGCTTGGCCCCGGCTTACTTGAATCTGTTTACGTGGCGGCCTTAGTATATGAACTGAATAGAGCAGGATTACAGACAAAGGTTGAATTACCGGTGCCTGTTATTTATGAAGAAGAGAAACTGGAAATTGGGTTTCGGATTGACATTTTGGTAAACAACCTTGTAATTATTGAAGTCAAATCAGTGGAACATTTGGCAGAGGTGCATCACAAAGTGGTATTAACGTATCTAAAATTATCCGGCAAAAAACTTGGAATAATCGTCAATTTTAATACGAATAACATTGCAGAAAGCATTTTCAGAAAAGTAAATAGGTTATGAATTCATTTCCCGCAAATTTCGCAGATTCTCGCAGAAGCCTTCGTCTGCGTAAATTTGCGTTACTTCGGGAACAAATAATGCCTGCTGAGTCATGTGAACCATCATAATTGCATGGATTTACTGAAAAAGAAATCATTTGAATGTGAAATCTGGTTACAATGTTTACAATTTAGAAAACCTTACTTACATTCTTTTACTGAGGAACTCTCAATATGAAACATTTTTTATACAAGTTTGACTTTGTTTCTGGCCTCTACGGAAGCGTGTTTTTAAAGCAAGTTGATGGTTTAAATGAGAAGGATGCACTTGTGCAAATAGTCTCTTTTTTTACAGATTTAGATGAAAAAAGTGTTGGAAGGCTGCTAAGAAAAAAATTAGGAAAAAACTGGAGTGTTAAGAAGTTTTGGAGTAAAATGGATATGGATTTCTTGAATTCGGATGAATCTGCTGGTTATCAATTAATGTGGCTTAAAGAAATCAAACAAGATTTGGAAAGTTGACTGATTTGAATTCGTTATCTAAAAAGCAAAGCTCCTCTGATCTGCTGGCCTCTCAATTTTTGGAGAGAGCCAAAGAATTTCAAACAAGCGTTGAATTGATCAAAGTTCTCAAATCTAGAACATATAGAATTGGAGAATCCAACGTCTTAGTTCGAGCCTCATCAGAGGGAAATAGAAGATATTTTTTTGGTATCAACTATATAACTGTTGAGGAGATTGCTAACCTTGATAATCCATTTGTTGCTTTTATTTGCGGTTCTGTCGACCGGGTAGTGATTATTCCGGCAAAAATTCTATTTAAGCATTTGCCTGAAATTAGCCATGACAGAAACGGAGAATACAAAATTAATATTGATCAAGACTTAAATATTGTATTAGCTGGAAGAAAAAATAGAGTTAAATGTGAGGGCTTTATAAACAATTGGAAATTGCTTTTATCTCCGCCAGAGATTAAAGATGAAACAAAAAATACAGTTGAAGAAAGTTTACATTCGGTTGTTCAAGGCCGCTTGCTTGAAATAGGAAATATTCGTGGCTATCAAACCTATTGTCCAAATAAGTCAAAATTATTTAATGATAAACAACTTTCTGAAATAGCAACCCTTGACACTTGTCCGAAATTACAGTTTTCAGATTACGATTTACTCAGACAAATTGATGTTTTATGGTTCCAAAACAGAGGCTCGAATTTAATACCCGAATACGCATTTGAGGTTGAACTTTCTACCGGTGTTTGGTCTGGAGTTGGAAGAATGGCAACCTTACTTGATTATAAGAACGTTCCTTTCTACATAATT
>JAEUSJ010000264.1 GCA_016788215.1 bacterium
TTTTCTTTTCATGTACCGCCAGTTTTGCCATGGCTATTATTCGCAACGTCGCATCGGCTATCGCCATACCGGTATTTTTCTGACTATGCGTTTCGCTCGCCGATACGCCCATACAAATCATCTCTGCGCCGGCGGCTAATGCGCGCTCCATTCCTTTTTCATTTAGAACAAGGCAAGAAAGCACCGTTCGTTCCGGCTTATTCTCCGGTAGCATAAAATGTTTGAAGAGCGCGTCGGTATCCGCCATTTGTGGAACTTTCGTTGGGTGAACAAAGGATCCGACCTGAATAATATCCATTCCGGCCTGTATCAGCCCTTCAATCCATTTTATTTTTTGTTCTGTCGGAACTACCTGTTTTTCCATCTGCAGTCCGTCTCTCGCTCCGACATCATGTAACAGGATCTGACTCAATATTTTTCCTTCATTACTTATTATCTAGAAAAAGTCACTTCGAGTGAAGTAAAACAAAACGAAAAGTCATTTCAATCTGCATATTCCTACATCATAGTTTTTCTGCAACCGCATTCGCGATATCCAGTGTCTTGCTCGTTCCGCCCATATCGTAGGTGCGAACTTTTCCTTCGCGAATCACTTCCGCCGTAGCTTTCTCCAGCTTATCGCCCATCTTAATTTCGCCGAGCCAATCGAGCATCATCTTTGCCGCCAGAATAGTTGCGATCGGATTGACCTTATACATTCCGGCGTATTTCGGTGCGGAACCGTGGCTCGGTTCAAATACGGCGAGATCATTTCCGATATTGCCGGAACAACCGAATCCCAATCCGCCGACCAACTGCGCCGCGAGATCCGAGATCACATCGCCGTACAGATTCGGGGCAACCAGAACGTCATAACTCAGCGGATTTTTTAAAAGCCACATGGTCATAGCGTCAATATTGGCATCGTCCATTTGAATTTCCGGGTACTCTTTTGCCACCGATTTTGCAATATCAAAAAATAAACCGTCCGTTGCCCTTACAACATTCGCTTTATGAACGACCGTAACTTTTTTTCGTTTAAATTCACGTGCAAATTCAAACGCCGCTCGAATAATTCGTTCCGATCCTTTTTTTGTGTTAATCTTGCAGGAGACCGCATACTCATCCGGCTTCAGATTCTTAAACGGCGAAAAATTCTTTGATAAATTAGAGAGCGCGACAGACAATGTGGGCGGGACAGGATTGAATTCCACGCCTGCGTACAAGTCTTCCGTATTCTCACGGAAAATGACCATATCAATGTTTTCTTTGAAGTTCAGAGGATTGCCAGGATAAGCCTTGCAGGGTCGTAAACAGGTATACAGATCAAATGTCTGACGCATGCGGACGATCGGCGAACGGTAGATCAGTCCTTTGCCTCTTAGGTCTTTTGCTAATTCCGCTTCTGCATCTTTGACCGGTTTCGATGTGATCGCGCCGAACATCGCCGCGTCTACTTCATAAAGCAGATCCACGGTTCTTTGCGGCAGCGCGTCGCCTTCCTGACACCAGAATTCCCACCCTATATCGCCGTGTATGTATTCCGCGTCTAATTTCAGTTTATCCAAAACGATTTTTGCGGCTTCCAAAACCTCAATTCCAACTCCATCTCCCGGAAGCCAGGCAATTTTATATTTCGACATGCTATTTTCTCCTATAACTATGTTACTTACCTGCATAATGTAAGAAATGTTTATCCGAAAAACGCTGACGTAGGTCATGTTTTGACATGATAATTAATATGGTTTTGATCGGTTTAAAAAGTGCAGATGTGGAATAGAGTTACAGAAATGGGTGATAGAAAAGTGTTGAAAAATGCAATAGCGGGAGAAAAAGGGGGAACGAACCGCGGACCGAAGTTGAAAACATTTACCTTCCGTCTTTCAAAACGGGCTGGATCGGACCTTCGATTTTGCCTGGCATACTAGAACAACTTAAATGAAATGACTATCTGCTTCATATTGTACATAGCTCTTAATCACGGCCCAATAATTCCACATGAATCTTTTTTCGCCCATACCCAAAAATGAATTCTGGCCGCATTATAAGCCCCAAAATTACCTATAACATCTTTCGCGCCGTGCGTATTCAGCCCGGATCTTTTCTCGATATTTCCGGAATTCCAGTATGACAAAAAACTATCCACAGCCGGGCCTAAGCCTAAGCCTTCTGACTGATAAAAAATACTCGCAGATGTATCTAATGCCAGAATCTCGTGATCAAAATACCTAATAGTATCGTTATTGTTTTCCTCGTCATAAAAAGCGTTGACACCAAGATCATCATTACGAAATGAGGCTCCCTTTACATACGGAACAAAAAAGTCATCCAGAGCTCGGGCACCGCTGTCATAAAAAGTCTTGGATCGGTATAATTGAGCTAAAGATGACACACCCCATATTAACTGCACACCGGAATAACATATAGGCTGAGAGAATAGCCTTTTCGGAAGAACAGGTCCGACCGTATCCCCCTCATGTACATTCAATATTTCAAAATCTCCGGGAACGATCACACTGGCTGTATACAAACGATTACCAGGCCTTTTTACTTCCAACATATATTCTTTGAGCGCCTCAATATGCAGTGCATTATTCACGTCACGATACGTCCCGTATCCAACATGTTGAAGTTTAACGCTTTGTGTTTCCGAAGAAATTGTAACTTCCGCATCCTCATGATATATGATCTCTCCTTGATACCAACTGTAATATCGCTGGACCTGCTCCCACAAGAATGAATCCTGCATCCCCCGAAGATAAAGTTCATCTACCGGATGATCCAGGATTCTTCCTACAAATACTTCGGTCAGCACTAAACGGTCTTCATCAGGAACTGCAAAACCCAATACAAAATCATAATCATGTTCTAAAAAACGTGAACCTTCATCCTTCTTCTCATGGTTACAACTGCATGCGTCGAGTATAAATCCCATGAATAAAAACCATAGTACAATTCTCATAATTTTTCTCCAAATAAGGGAGGCGTACGTTGGTACGCCTCCGATTTGTGACTATTAATTCCTTGTGACTTTTCCAACTCTCCAATTGACATGTGACAGTTTTGTACCAGGTGTTTGATCAGTATTTAGAAACGGTTGCCCTGATGGGGTTCTATTGATCGTATTTATTTCGTTAATATTCATCACACCTGCTGAGCCAATACGGTCATCGCTGTTACGGAATAGTCCATTCACTCCTGTTTGAAACCGGCTGTTAATACCAAATTTAACATAGTTATCGGACATATCATAGTAATCTACATTAT
>JAEUSJ010000265.1 GCA_016788215.1 bacterium
GTGTATTCTGTGGCGTAACGAATATGCGAAAACGGATTGCTCATTCCTTCATGATCCAGGCGCCGACCAAGTGCCCAAAGGCCGTCAATCATACCGGCATATCCTGCATAATCGCCAAAATAAATCAAGCGGCGGCCCTGTTCATCGGTGACCATTTCGTAATCGAGCAACGTAATCCCTCGATCCATGATCGTCTGCAGCATCATCATATTGTAAGACTGGCCTTTAACCGTATGGGAGAAAAAACAATACGTCTGCCCGTGAGCCAGATATTCCGGCGCAATCTCCTTTACTCCGAAAATTATATTACATAATTCTTGGTGATCGGACACTTCAGCGCCTGCGACGCGGTATTCTTCATCGGCAAATACCCTGCGTTCCCACGGTTCAACCACGACCTTTATTCCGTGATCAGAAACAAGGCGACGAACCTGATCCGGTGAAAGAGGCGTTCGGCTCTGGGTTTTGTCTTTGGTCTCACGTCGAATTCCAATACATTTCAGCATATCAGTTCCTTCTTACATGTGAAAACAATATTAAATTATAACTATTTTGTTTTATAAATCAAAACATCATCGTATTAAAAATTATATTTAACGCAAATATAAATTAAAAAGATCGAACGATTTTTATGAATGGCAAGATACACCAGTGAAAAAATTCTGCTTATCAAAATATTCGATTAGAGTGACGCAGATTAAAGGGGTGACAAGGTTTAGGTAATTAGATCGCGGGGATAGATAAGTTGCAAGTAAAGCTAATACACAACAAGAGGTATATGATGATCAATTCATGGCATTCATTCCCAAGTAGCTGAACCGGCATGAGTCGTCATGTTCCGCCTTGCTTCTCATTCAACATCTGCTACAGGAAAATACGGTGCAATTCGAAGTAATTGACCGGAATGTTGGGTCAACATAAGGCATCTCTGTGAAATATGATTGGATACATAGATTATTTCATTTTCGTATACCCGATCCTCCACTGCAGCGTCCATGTGTTACCGCCATCTTCGGATTTTTCCCAGTCCCAGGTAAACGACTGCGGTTTGATATCGTAAAACACCATGCGCTGTATATACTTTTTGTCGTTAACTTCCTTGACCTTGGTTTTGAATATTTTCTTATCGCCGATCACCTCTCCTTCAAGATCAAAATAGCCGCCCTGATTGTCCGCCCACGCCTGGTGCCATTTTTTTTGCGTGGGATTGAAAACAGAAATGCTCGTGCCTTTGAATCCAGCTTCATCCGCAAAGTTCTCCTGGATCACTTTTTCGTCCAGGATCTTCACGATCTTATTGGTGCCTTTGCCAACTGTCCCGTTGCCGTTATCCCATGTCGCACTCCATTCGCCGACCCAAAAGTCGTAGGTTGATGAATCCATAACAGTTTGCGCTTTCAAGTTAAGACTGTTTGCCATTAGAGCTAATACGATACACAATGATTTCATTACGTTCTCCTTTGATTGTAATTACTTTTTATTAATTCTAACCGTTAACAATTTGTCGGTCCTTTTCTATGGAATTTGCCAAAAAAAAATAATGATCTCTCTTTAAGTGAAGATCAAACAAAGTAACAAAGAAGGCGTACGATTTTTTTTAAAATCTTTTTTCTTACTTCCTAATAAGTCTCATTCATTTAAATCTTGTGATTTGAAAAATCCAAACGTTTAATTGATAAGATGTAATAAACCGTGAATGTGTTCAATACTTCCAATTCTAAATAATGAGAAAGTGATAACGATAAATGAATTTAACGATATGTATATTCAAAAGATGTGGTGAAAATTGCTTTTTATACACGAAGCTAGCGGCGAAATTGCGAAGGCGATTGGTTATAATAGGCAGTGAAAAGCCTGGTGAATGAACTGCGATCTTCAAAACCGACACGCCGGCCATACCTCTGTAACCTTCAGATCGGAATGTGCGAGTAAGTTCCGCGCTTCTTCCATCCTTCTTTTTATCAAGTATTGACGGGGGGTTAACTTAAAAAACGATTTGAATTGCCTGAGAAAATGGTGTTGAGATAAACATGAAACTTCACTTAATTTTTCAAGACTCACATCTTCATCATAGCAGGCATCCATATAATCACGTGCAACATGAATTCGGCGGTAAATTTCTTCTCTCGTTACGCGCCTTTTTGCGTGAATTTTGTCAACCCGGCTGCTTGACCAGGCACTGAAACGGAACAATCCTTCGTACAAAAAAGACATCTCCTCTTCTATCCTGCCGGCATTAAGTTTAAAATTGGAAAGTAGCCGGCTGATCTTACGCAGGTGCTTATAGATAAGTGCTTGGTGCTTATGCAGATGTTCCGGAAATTTTATGCGATGAACTTCACAAATGAATGGATCATCCATCAATTTAATCTCATCTTTCTCCCATAACATGTTAAATGAATTCAGAAATACCGATCCGAAATTGAAAGTGAGTGACTCTGTTTTCGAACCGTCCGGAATAAAGCTGGAATAGTGAGTATCTTCATTCAGGATCAGAAAATTTTCAGGACCTACTTTAAACTTTCCGGGATCTGTCACATAATACTCGTTCCCTTTTATCGTTGTTTTCAGTGACAAGGGCCCCCAGTGTTTTGGGAACGAAATCGCGTTAGATTCACTGTGAATGATAACGTTGGCTTTCCCGTGACGATCCATCCATTCACTTTTGTCAAAACGATGATATCTGGGATCCGGAAAATGGTCTATATACTGCAACATGAAAAATATCGTTAGTAAGTTTCAGTTTCTTTAGAGAGGGGTTTAATCGAAAAATGTTTTAACTGTATTGATCGTTGAAGAATGCGTTCTGTGAGATCAGCTTGCCGCATTCATTCTGTTGAAAGACTGCTGCAAAGCTTCCGGACCGGCCTTCGTCATGGCTTCGCTGAATCCAAAAGTCAATTCGGTTTCTCCCGCTTTCAATTGTTCAACAATGGATTCGATAAATTCACTCACGCTGCCCGCAGACGATTACGTTGTTATGATCTTTGAGAATAAATCAAATAGGTCTACAGCAATTCTCGTGGGGTCAATTTAACTTCCATCGCCTTGTCGCCGCGGCGAACACTCAGTGCATGCGTGACGCAAATTTCAAACAAATCTTTCAATTGTGTAAGCGTCATATCGGAGGCCGGCTTTCCGTCAACAGATTCTATAATATCGTCTTTTTGTAAACCCGCTTCGGAGGCCGGAGAATTTTCTAAAATATCCGTAATGTGAAATACATGATAATCCATTCCG
>JAEUSJ010000266.1 GCA_016788215.1 bacterium
GAGAATATTAAACGCGACGGTACATCCGGACACATTTGAGAAATAGTATTTTTTAAGGGAGATATCTATGTCGGAAAGAATTTTGTATTATGCGACCAACCGAAAACACGAAGGCGATCGTTGGAAGCCGACCGGGTATGGAACAAAATTCAGCGACGACGGTCTGGAAAATTTACGGTTTGGTAAGGTCACCGTCTCTGCCGACGAAGCAAAAGTAACAAAATTTGCGAGTTCGGATATCGGGAAGATCGGAACGGGTGACGGGGAAGCCATGAGCAAATATTTTACCGGCGTTGCCGGAAGCGCTGACATTCGCGCATTCGAGGAATCGATCGATCCGAAGATCGCCGACACCGCTCAGGATGCAAAACTCGGTTCCGCCGCGATGTTTAGCGAAATGAAATCGATCATGATGGATGCAACCGACGTACTCGTTTACATTCACGGATTCAATGTGTCATGGCGGAGCGCGGTCGGTTCTGCTCTCGGCCTTCAGGAAATGCTGCGCCAATGCAAGTCAGCCGATCCGGGGCAAAACGTTGCCCTCGTACTCTTCACATGGCCGTCGGACGGAAAGGCGCTCCCGTTCGTGTCCTACAAATCCGACCGTACGGAGAGCAAGGCTTCCGGTTACGCGTTTGCGCGCGGATTATTGAAATTACGTGATTTCCTGATGAAGCTTAAACATACTCTTCCGCCGGATCAACTTTGCAAACAAAACATCCATCTCCTGTGTCACTCCATGGGTAACTATGTTCTGCAAAATTCGCTCCGCCGCTTATACGACTTCACTCCGGGTTCTGCTCTGCCGCGGATTTTCGAACACCTATTTTTATGCGCACCGGATATAGACGACGACGTTTTTGAAGCGGGTAAACCGATGGCCATGCTTAGCGAAATAACTGCCCATGTCACGATTTATTACAATCGCGAAGATAAAGCGCTGCACATTTCGGATTACACCAAGGGTAATCCCGATCGCCTTGGAACCAATGGCGCTTCCCATCCTCAGCTATTACACAACAAAATTCATCAGGTCGATTGCACGCCCGTTGTAGACAAAGGATTCACCGAGCACAGTTATTATCTCAGCGGCAATGTATGCGCGGACATTCGCAAGAGTATCGACGAGATACCTCAGGACGGCAACCGGCCATGGAGACAGGCCACGCATCAGGCCAATGCCTGGGTCATGAAAAGCGACAAATAATTGACAGACTCAAGGATTTTTTACTATGAAATCGCTATGGCAATTATGCGCCTCGGTATTGGTCTATGTTATTTTCATAAATACCGATGGCTTGAACGCACAGAAGATCCAAGACTTCTCACTTCCCGGGGCAACTTTTCATGTGCAATTTATTAACGCCGACACCGTGCTCGTTACGGAACGTCACGCAGGCGGCGGTTATCTTACGCGCCGGATGCGTTATGTCGCGGATAATGCACGGGATTCCGATGATTCGCTTTTCTATTACCAGTTGGCTCAGCGACGCGAGATCGAAGGTCTTTTCATTGAATCGCTCAATTTGATGAAACTGGAAAGTTTTGCAGCCGTCCTGCTGAAACTCAACCTGCCGCATCCGTTGCGGATCGATGAATGTATTATTTACAACACGGAGTCCCCTCCGCAGTATCAAACGGACAAACCCGAACGGGTTTTTAGTAAGACCATCGAAATTACCAATACCGTGATCCGCGGAAATATTGATTTTGCCAATGCAACCTTTGTCGACAGTTTCGTTATGACCAATACCCGCGTCGGCGGGACACTCGACCTCAGCCGCTGTAAATTCCGAAAACCGGCGATCATTACCTCTTCCGAAATCTACACACAACTCAACTTGTCCGATTCACGCACGTACACTTCATTTGATTTGACTAATTCATTGGTTACCCACTTCGACGCGCGCAATGCCTTGTTTGAGCGGTCATCCAATTTCTACGGTACAACATTTTCTGAACGGGCAAACCTGTACCATGCCCGATTCAGAAAAAAAACCAATCTATCCAATACGAGTTTCGATCCGTCCATGAGTTTTTCCGGCGCCACGTTCAGCGGTTACACTGATTTAAGCCAGATCACCATTCGCCGGAACGACATGCAGCGAGGGCTTCGGGAATCGGCGGCGCCTGATATTCTACTGAGTAAGGCTAATATAGCGGATACCGTGCGTGCGGATGATAATATTTTAAACTACGGCCTCGACCTGATCGCGCTGAAACAAATTTGGTTTGATCTTGATCACATGGAACCCGGTGAAGCGGAACGTTTTCTGGTTTCACTGATCCAATTTGTCAATTCCAATTCCAACGCTTCCGAAGATTTGCGGGCTGACGCTCTTGCGCTGCTAAATTACCAGGAAGTACAACTGAAACGCTTTCATACAGATAGTTGGATTGAGCGCGCTCAACTCGACATACTCCAACTCCTCGTGCGCAATGGATACGGCGGCGGCCTGCGGTTTTTTGTTTCATCGCTCATAATGACTTTGTTTTTTTCATTGATCTATCAGTTCAAATACCGTTCCGATATCAAGGCGCTTATTCATAACGGTAAACAGGAAAAAGATCTGCCGCCGCCAGACTCCGGCCGGATTAATAAACTACGTTCTTCGACGTCGAAGGGCATGTTGAACTTTGTTCAATCTATGTGGTTTAGCGTGTATGTTTTTCTATCACCCAAATTTCCATCCGAGATATTTTCACGCACCTCTTCATTCCAGTTGGTAGCCTCCGTCGAATGGGGTCTGGGCATAACTATGATGATGATTTATCTCATCTATATCGCCAGCAATTACGGATTCATAAGAAGTTTATTAGGGTTTTAATTCACCTGCATCAGCGAGGAGGCAAATGAAAACTTCAAAAACAAACAGCCGAAGGCCCGGATACGGATGGGTGCCGGACATTCCGGATCAACGAGATTTTCTTTACCGCAGTGTGGCGAGAATTCCGGCCAAATTACCTTCCTCAATTGATCTCCGCAAAAAATGTCCGCCGGTGGAAAACCAGGGAGCACTGGGAAGCTGCACGGGCAATGCCCTCGCCGGAGCGTTGGAATTTCTGGAAATGAAAAACGGGGTGACGTTTCAGGATATGAGCCGGTTATTCATTTATTACAACGAGCGCGTCATCGAGCATTCGGTACAGTCGGATTCCGGCGCGATGATTCGCAACGGGATCAAAACACTGGCCAAACAAGGCGTCGGCGG
>JAEUSJ010000267.1 GCA_016788215.1 bacterium
GACGGCCACGTTTTTTTTATTAAGTGTGAATATGTCCGACCATAAACCATGAAGTTCTTCGGAGGTTAATTTAAACCCGATTTCTTTTTTTAGCGTCTCAAAAAAAAAGGCAGTCGTAATTATTCCGCATTCATATTTACGGGCGAGCGTACTCCCGGCGCATATGTGATAGACCTCCTCCGACGATAGAGATGCTTGAGCTGCTATTCTTATAGCGGAGGCCTTCCAGTCGAAATCAACTAAAACATTTCCCAGGTCAAAAAATATTGTTTTAATCATATTTTAATACAGAATTATTAGTTTTGCGTTGTCGAATATATTATTGGCGGCTGAACAATCCAAATAGTTTCATCATGACGGTTTATGAAAAATTCATCCTTCAAAATATGACCCTTATCCCTAAAATCTCCTTGCATTTATCTGCCATTTTGCCTAAAATCCTTCAATTCCCGTGATTTCTAAAAAAATTCAGGAGGTTCGCTCATGCGGCAGTTTATTCATATTTGGAAATGGAATATAGCGGTTACTGCAATCTGCATGGCTTTATTACACCTCCCGCTGTATGCGCAGGAAACCGCCGTAGCGGCTCAGGATACGGCTGTAATACCCCCGGCTCTTCAGCTGGATTCCACACAAACCTTAAGCGAGAAATTGAAACAACTATTTACTGAATTGGACGCGGATAAAACCAATGCGGCTCTTCAATATGAGATAGCGAAAGAATACCTCGCGCTTGGCCGGAAGAAATTTGCTTTGAAGTATATGGAAGAATCTCTAAAAAACGATCCGACCAATATGGATGTTATGTATGCCAAAGGCGACTTATTGCTGTCATTAGACAAGAAAAAATCCGGATATGAAGCGTTTCTTACCGTCTTACGTGATTTTCAAGGCCAGGCTTTTCTTGAACGTATAGCTTCCCGTTTTTCAAGCCCCTACAAAATTACACAGCTTACCAATAACAAGTTCAATGACATCATGCCGGCGTTTTCGCCTGACGGCAGTACGGTTGTTTTCCAGTCGGACCGAAATGGCAATTGGGACATTTATTCCATGAATATCGCCCAGGGTGAAACCTCAATAAAACGATTGACGGATGACGCTGAGTCGGATGAGAATGCGTCGTTTTCACCGGACGGACGATTTATAGTTTTTACATCAACCCGCGACGACCGCAGTACCAAGAAATACAAACCGCGTGAAATTTATTATATGGATCGAAATGGAAAAAGCGTAAAAAGGGTCACAAGCAGTTACGGAAGCGATAATTGGAGCCCGTCGTTTATTGATACGGTGACCATTATGTTTGCCAGCGACCGAAGCGATTTTTCAAGCAACCCATTCTGGACTAAATCTTCTTCCATTTTCACCATCGAAAAGACCGGCACGTTTTTATTTAAAGTTTACGGCGATGAAACCTCCGCATTGACCGATCCTTCAGCAAAGCCGGGAATCGAAAACCATATCCTGTATGCTGAAAAGAAAAGTGATAATAATTATGAAATTTTTATGGGCAGCCTGGATGGTAAAGACAAACCGACAAACCTGACCTACTCAAAAGGTAATGATCTGCAGCCTTCTGTTTCAAGGAACGACCTGTTTATTGCGTTTGCATCCAATCGTGACGGCGGAAATTATGAGATTTACAAGATGCAGACCGACGGCAAAGATCAAACGCGTATCACGTATGACGACGGGGATGATATTTTTCCGCGATTTTCACTGGATGGAAATAAAATTATATTCTCATCCAACCGGAATGGCAACTTTCAGATATTCATGGCGTCTACCGAGGAGCAGTCGCAAACCACCGTCAATACCGTGATTCCGATCTTGGAAAAGAAAATCGCTTCTTCTTCCGATAATTAAATTTTTTTCACTGACACGGAAACTTCGGCATATTCTCCTAAAACAGCTCTTAAATGATCGCCCGGCTGCACAGGGCCGACTCCCTTCGGCGTTCCTGTAAAAATCACATCCCCCCGGCATAATGTAAAAAATTTAGATAAGTAGACAATAATGTCACTGACCGTAAAGATCATCTTCGAAGTACGTCCTTCTTGCCGCATTGTCTCATTGATAAAAAGTTTAAGCGGAAGATCCTTCACCTGATTTACTTCGTTCTTACCGGCAATCTCCGAAATAACTGCCGACGTATCAAACCCTTTTGCGATCGTCCACGGTCGTCCTTTTTTCTTCGCTTCAGCCTGCAAATCCCGAAGAGTCATATCCAATCCGATTCCATAGCCTAATATATGGCTGTCCGCATCGCCGGCTTTGATGTTCTTTCCGTCTTTACCGATCACCACGATAAGTTCCACTTCATGATGCAGTTCACTTTGTACATCCGGAAAAATAATATTTTCACCGTCGTGAACAATGGCCGATGGCGGCTTCATAAATATAACGGGTTCTTTCGGAAGTTCCGCCGGCTTTCCAGGATTCATTTCAGCAATATGATCGGAATAATTAGCCCCGACGCATAATATTTTTGAAACGGCTATTTTTTCACCTGATTTCTTGATGCATATGTATGACATATCAACTCCAACGTTATTTTCTTATTAAAAGTGTTACGGTAATTTACGTTTTTTTTCTGACCGTCAACGCTTCCACCATAGTATCACAATATTTCACTCAAAAATCAATTCAATCGGATTGTGATCAAAGTCATGCGTAAAATACAATTTTCCCTTTTGATTAATTTCGATACGATTCGAAGAGAATTGCCTTAATAAAAGGTCTTTGTCTGAGTCCGGAATATGAATTGCGAATCCGGCTAATCCAAGGAAATCTTTACCCGGCCGGGCAGCGCCTTCTCCCGACCAAACATTGGCGCCAATATGATGATGATAGCCACCGGCGGAGAGAAATAACGCACCGGGATAAGAATCCTGTGTAATATCCATGCCGAGGATTCCGTGGTAAAATTTTTCAGCGCGAGACAACTCCGACACTTGCAGATGAATATGGCCAATGTCTGTTTCCGGATGAAGTTCATTTAATGCGCTACTTTCATTTTTTATTTCTCTTATAAGATCATTCACATCCAGAGGATCGGTCGTCATTTGCAGGCGGCCTTGACGTTTCGGCCATAGATCCCTCGGTCTGTCCACATATATTTCTACTCCGTTTCCTTCCGGATCGGCCATATATAACGCTTCGCTAACACCGTGATCGGCAAAACCCTGAAATGGATTGCGATGTTCGTG
>JAEUSJ010000268.1 GCA_016788215.1 bacterium
CGTTGCATATCATTCAAGATTTTGAAAAGAACCATTAAAAAAATCTACAATAGAAAAGAACCACGATTAGACGGTCAAATGTACTTCCGAAATCAGGATTTGTCAAACACTATTTTGGAGTGATGGGTTCGCGGGAAGTAAGAGCGGAATTATAAAAGGATTCTTACAGAATGACATTACCGGCCATGCCGATCAACAAAGAACCCTTTATTCGTTCTTGATTCGTTCCAGAAGTGATCGGGCTGAATCCGTGAAGTAACCGTTTTTATTCACAACCCTTACAAGAATAGTTTTAGCCTCATTGATGTTATCGAGTTTCAAATTCGCCAACGCAAGATACCACTCCGCCGCATCGGCAATACGCGTGTCTTGAGAATAGGAAGCCATCTGAAGATGCGCTACCGATTCCAGATCATCATTCGACATCAACGCGCTTATACCGCAATACAAATGTGCGGTCAGATTATCCGGGTTCTGATCGATAAATTCGTTCAACTTACCTTTTGCCAACGCGAAATTCTCCGATTCATACTCTGCCATGGCTTCTTCCAGCAAAGTCTGTTGACTTTGACTGCGCGACAGAGGAATAGTATTGGAATATGGCTTCAGGTACTCATCGGCGAGTTGACGGTTGGGATCATGCGACATCCAATAGCCGAAGCCGCTGAAAGCGATGAGCACGAGCGCAGCTGCGGCATAGTAAGCCAGCTTCGATCCGCGCCGTGCCGGAATGGAACGGAGGAACTTCTTTTGAATCTCACGCCGGGTTTGTTCCAGATCGCTTCGGAGTTCTTTCTCTGAATTAAATTTACGCGCTCCGGCAATAAGATCGTAACACAGATCGCATTCAGTAAAATGATTTTCAATCTGAAACCTTTCTTCGTCCGCAATCTCGTGAAATAGATATCTGATGATATCCTCTTCCGTAAGACATGAATCGACATCATGGCCGGCGAAATTATTGTCTACCGGGCGGTTAGACTTTAGTTGTTTTAACATGAACTCCCCTTTTTTCTAAATACATTATAATATTTCTTCGGGCGTTTTGGAGGCGGCTACGCACCTTATCCATATCCCATTGTTTTATTTCCATGATCTCGTTATAGCTTTTTTTCTTAAAATAGAACAACTTGACACACTCTTTTTGTTCCGGGTCTAACTTCCTTACTGCTTCCTGAAGTAATTCGACCTGATCCGCATTGGTACCCATAAGACGGTCAAATTGGGGAAATTGCATAAATAAATTTTCATCATCATCTGAAATAGGAACAAACTCACATTGAATGTTATTGTTTTTGTTAACTTTGTCCAAACAAAAATTTTTTGTTACATGGTAAAGCCACGATTTGAAATTCTTGACATCAATTTCCAAAAGCTTGTTTGAAATTTTGGTAAAGATCTCGATGGCGGCATCGTCAGAATCAACCTTGGTGTCAAAATATTTATTGCAAAGAAAGTAAACCAAATAGGCATAACGGCTAAATAATTCACTGAGATATCGTTCGTCCCGTGAATGACGATACGACTCTATTAATTCTCCGTCGGTAAAGTTCCTGAATTTTTCAAACGATAAAAACATTTCTCAAACCGTCAGTTTTAACAAATCGAATTACAAAATTATTCGGGTGTAAGTTTTTATTTTTAAATACTTTAATTGCATTAAATCAATAAAATTAAAAAAATATTTATGCAATTTTCACATTTTTCCGTCTTATGTACAAGAGAGTGGCTCAAATACTACTTACAAAGGCGAAAACATGTTACCTGAAATAATAACCAAAGTCTACACCATGAATAACTTGCAGAATTACACTCCATCTCCAGCACATAATTCCGGAGACCCGGCGCCTCCCTACGAAATCGACGAGATCATGCTGATGTTTGGCGACATATTCGATTGCATTAATAACGACGGCACCATAAAACCCAAATGGGAACTTGATCAAATGGGCCTGGCCTATCTTCCTTTTACCATTCCGCTGGCCGCGTGTCCGTCTATTGAAGTGGATAAAATATACTGCCATAAAAAACTAATTTCAACCTTTACGAATGTTTTTCGGATCATTCATGAAAGAAACCTCCGGCCGTATGTTCGCTCGTACGGCGGTTGTTTTAACTATCGCAGTAAATACAATGATTCAAGGCTGTCCACACATAGCTGGGGCATCGCGATCGACCTCAATCCTGAAACCAATCTCCCCGGCACGCGCGGCGATATGCATCCGGAAATCGTGGAAATATTTCAGTCCTATGGATTTGAATGGGGCGGGAGCTGGAAACGAAAAGAAAAAAATCCGATGCATTTCCAATGGTGCACAGGATACTAATACAAAATTCTCGTGGGTCTCTAACTAGTCACATAATCAGCTAAGGCCGGTCCTGCACTGGGATTGGAATTCTGCTCTATCATTTCTATACCGGCTTGGCCGGGCCTGCTGATTAGCTTCTCGCTCCAATTTGTTTAGAAATTAGTAAATCAATCCATAATACAAATTACTTTTCCCCATGACAGTCAGTTCACCCCACCCACGAACGACCCGGGTTCGTTTCATCACCGGCATGGTATGTACTCGGCCCGGGCTCTATATATTTGATCGATATGCCGATCATTCCGACCAACCCACTCCCGCATCCGATGAGATCAGCATCACATTACGACACGGTAACGTTTTCCCGCCCGTCCGCACCGCAGGTAAATCGGCGTGGTGGAAATGGGAGAGAGAATATTAAACGCAACATCCGGAAAAAGACAAGAAACGAATCCAACTGATTTTTTTCGATGAATACTTCAGTTTTTAACTGAAAAGAAAAACGTTCCTGGCTCGACTCAATCTTTTCAAAAACTTTAAATATTTTTTATATGACTATGTTGTCAATCGTCTTAATTGTAATGTATTTTATGAAACAATAATTACTCAGCCCCTTACTTCCCCCTTGACCCTTAAAATCAAAAACCAGAAATTACATTCAATATTGAGTCTCTTCATGACCTGAATTTGCACCATGCCCAAACAATTCAAAATCCTTTCCATTGACGGCGGCGGTATCCGGGGCATTTGCCCGGCCATTTATCTGGATCATATTCAACAATCCCTCGATCACCCTTTGTACGAATATTTTGATATGATCGCCGGGACGTCGACCGGAGGCGTCATCGGACTGGCCATCGCGCTGGGAGTTCCAAT
>JAEUSJ010000269.1 GCA_016788215.1 bacterium
AAGATCACCGCTAATATTATTCCCAGTCTTCTCATTCCATACTTTTTCATAATATATCGTAAACTTTACGTTGCTGTCCCAATGGTAGATCCAGCCAATTCCCATGGTGCTGAACTTAATATCCGCACTGGTAAGTTGCCTGCCTAGCGCACCGTTGCCGGAAGTCGCCGAAGTAAAATCCTTCGTTGACACCTTCGTATTCGGATCAAACACATCATATTTAAGTACCAATTGATTTTTTGGACCGATATGCTGAACGTAATTCACATAGTAACCGGCCACGTTGCGTTTGTACAATCTCGTGTCGGAAGTAACGGCATAAAATGAGTTACTCGTCTGCGTGCTGGGTTGATCCCCGGTGATATATTCGCCGCGAAGCGCAGCTTTGCCAAGAACCGGAACTTCATAATAAATCTGCAAGTCCGCGCCAAGGTATTGACGTGCGATCGCTTTCAAACTGTCGCTTTTGGAATTTTTTGTTGCAAAACTATCACCCGCTGCGCTCCAGGTATAAACGCCCTTCGTCAGACTGGTGACGCTCCCGCTGTAGAGCGATACGCCGCCCTCCATAGTCAATTTCTTTTCCTGCAGTGGAAGCGTGAACCCAAATCGGCCGATAAAATCTTTTTTGCTATCATTTTCATTGGCATTTTCTCGCATCCCGTTAAACAAGCCGGCTTTTAGATTGAAATGGCTTAATACGCCTTTTCGCGGTTTAATCTCGATCTTAGCGCCGAGATCACGCTCGCCCGGAAACAAGGTCTGGAACATTCTTGAACGCTCCGGCGATTCGCGCTGACTTGATGAATAAGAAATTTCGTATCCAAACGGACGATCAAACACGCCCGCGGTGAGGCTTACAGTCTTCTGCCACGGATCGGTAACGCTAAAATAGGCGTCCTTGATACCGACGCCCGCCGGCGTCACATCGATTTGAACTACAAATTTAGTCAGATCGTTGTCGTAGGCAAATTTGACACGCCCTCGCCGCAGCAAATACCGGTTATCCGAATTTCGCGCGAAATTGCCGCCCGCAAAATTCCCCACATTCCAGCCGCCGCCAAACGCCGTATCCGCCACTTGATACTGAGCTTGAATGTAACCGGAGATTTTCAATTTTTTGAGTGCGTCCACTGTTGTTTTCAAATCCAGTAACGTTTTGTTGATACCCTCAACCTGCTTTTTCAGCTCCTCGTCACCCGCCGAGCCGTTACTCTGTTCCTGCGCAACAAGTATTAGTTGCGATGTCAGTACAAATAATAACATTAATAAAATTCTCTTCATGATTTTCTCCAAATAATTAGAAAGTTAATTCGACCACGCTGCGCCAAGTATACTATCGTCATGTTACCTGAAGATTTTCAGAATGTTATCAAATTGTTACCGTGTTATCGGGCGATTAAATATTTGCAAAATACGATAGTTCAAAATTAAACATTTTCACTGGTTTTCATGAAAAGAGTAGCTCCATGTCGATAGCTTTTGCATCAATAAAAAACCCCGTAGACAAAAGTTTACGGGGTCTTGCGTGGTTCCGACTACTTTCTAATCGGTGTTTCTCCTACACCTAACAGAGGAGAAAATTTTAAAGAAAATCAGTACCTACTTATCTTCAATCTCTATAGCTTAAAAATTTGAATTCGCCATTACGCTCCACAATGGATCCAAAGAACTTAATCTGTTTTTGCTTCCCATCCGGATCTGTTACGTGCAACACAGTGCGTGTGTGAATGACGAAAGAAGAATAAGGATCATCATTTTCTTCAAAAGTCACATTCAGCAGTTTGAATTCCTGCCCGCCAATATCTGAAAGCGCCCGGCTCATACCTTTGATTGTTTTGCCGTTCAGATTATCCCAGGCAAAATCAAAAGGCACATGATTCTTGCTGGCGGGAAATTCCGGCCACAGATATTTTTTGAACTCATCACGATTGATTCTTAGGGCATCCAGGTTCTTGATATCGTTAGATGCGATCGCAGCCAGAGCCCTTTTTGCCAGATCGTCGATCGAATCGCCGGAGTTTGCCAGTTCACGCTTGTGACAAGACGAAACAATGAGCATGACAAGGAACAAAAGGTACGTTAGGTTTTTCATAGAATAAAAAAGTTGAATGCAGGTTGCACGCAAATACAACCTGCATTCGTTTTTTGCTTAAGATGTTTAGTTCTTCGCCCAGGTCGTCCAGCCGGTCAACCAGTTCGTCGTGTTAAACGCGCCGATATAGGTCGCTGAAACATCAAAGAAACCGTCGTTCGGAGGTGTTCCGCCGATCACGACTGATGTCGGAACGGGATTCGGCATATTGCCGTCAAACGGATTCGCATTAGCAGCTGTTGTCACGCTTGTGAAATTCGGATTCTGAACTAAGATGTTCGTAAAATTTGCATCCAGTGTCGCGCGAAGCCCGATTGTATCGTAATTCTGTGCAGTCGTTTTAAACGCAATTTGTTTCACGTGTTTCGTAATATTGCTTGAATTATTCCACATGATCATATTTTTCGCCGTCGCCGTACCGTTTGCGGCGTTCGTACTGTCGGCTGTGCCGTCCAGCGTCAGGCCAATTCGGTTGAAATACGAGACGATCCCGTTATTTGCATCATACTGGGTATTTCGTCTCCAATACATGCCTTCGTTGTTATCATCATTATTTTTGTCATCTGTTCCGTTTCCGCCGACGAATGTAAAATTCCAGACCGTCGGTTTTGAAATCGGGGTATTAGCGCTTCCGGTTGCATCGTTGTCGGCTTCCATGCCGCGGTTTCCAAGAGCCTGATCCTGAATTCCGAAAACATGTTGCAATTTCACCTGAGTTCCAAAATCAGTGTCGAACATATCGTCGTCACAGCCGGAGGCAACCAGATACTTGCCTTTGACCGTTCCACCAAACCATTCGAAACCGTCATCGGCAATCATGTGTGATTGTATATGATCGAGAACGGTGTTGCTCCCAACGGCATTGAATGTCCATCCATTTACTTCATTATCGGGCGTAACTTTAGTTCCCCCAAATTCAACACGGACATATTGAAATATTCCGCTGCTCATGGTATCGCCGATAGAAGAATTCAACGTGAATGAACCAAAGCCTGGGCCGTACGTTCCGGTGTTGCCTTCACCTACGCCAATGCCGCC
>JAEUSJ010000026.1 GCA_016788215.1 bacterium
TGCCAGCAGCCCGCCGTGAATTTTTGGATGCAGCGTTTTCACGCGGCCGTCCATCATTTCAGGAAATGATGTTACGTCGGAAATTTTAATGACCGGAATTCCGGCCGTTTGCAGAGCCGTTGCGGTTCCGCCGGTGGAGATAATATCAACGCCTAAGCCGTGCAAGGCTTTGGCTAATTCAACAATTCCGGTTTTGTCTGAGACGCTGATGAGCGCGCGTTTGATCATGATAGAATGTATTCCAAGGGTAAAATAATTCGTTAATTAAAACGCAGGAATGTAGAGAAAGCGGCCGAAAAAAGCAACGGTATAAAAAAAGCCTGACGAAGAGTAGCGTCAGGCTTTGTGTAGAAAAAGATTTGTTAACGGGTTCCTTCGCCCCATTCGTAATCCATAAGAAGTTTGAATTCGACCTTTTTGTCGTCGTCTTCGGAAGGATTGTCAAAAATCAAATAGTATAATGTTTTGGCAGTTTTGTATTTGCCCACGAGCCGGATCTTGAAATTATCCGTGATCTTTTCGCCGGAAGAATAATAATTTTTGAATTGCTCGCCTTTGTCAAATTTCAGGAAATTCTCCTCGTCCATGACGAATACTTTGGCTTTGCGGTCGCCGCCGTCCAGTACGCGCCATTCGCCTTCCACCGAGATCGCATTCATTTTATCCTCAATGACAATCTCGTATTGATAGAATTCGCCCGCTTTCAGCGTTTCGTTCTTCACTACTTTATTGTTTTCGGCGTTAATCACGCCCTTCGTGCTTCCGCCGCAGGCGCTGATCCACAAAACTGCGGGTAATACCAAAAGAGAGAGATACATTTTTTTCATAGCGTTTCTCCTGTATGGTTGAAAATGTTTTTGTGGGTTAATCAGAAGCAATATAACAAAGTAAACGGATAAAACATATAAGAAAATGTTCCCGCAGATACCGCTAATTGCTCAGATAAAAAATTTTCTGCGGGAATCTGCGAAATCTGCGGGATGTTGCATCATCCCTTATAAAAGATCCATTTCCCCAATTCTTTTAACGTCACTTTTTTGCCGTACATAAGTATGCCGACACGATAAATTTTGGCGGCGATCCACGTAGTAAATAAAAAACCCGAGATCAGACAGGCCATAGATAATGCCGTTTGCCAAATCGGTACGCCGAAAGGAATTCGCCCAAGCATGACGATTGGCGAAGTGAAAGGGATCAGCGAACCCCAGAATGCAACGGCACCGTTTGGGTCGTTGACTGCGATCTGCAAAACAAAAAAAGCGACGATAATAGGAATAGTGACAGGAAAAGACAACGACTGCACGTCGCCGGGATCGTTGGCGCCGGAAGCGGCTGCGGCGTAAAGCGATGCGTAGAACAAATACCCGCCGAAGAAATAAAAAATAAACAAAACGAATAACTCGGTGAAATTAATACTGTCGATATTTTTCATGAATACGGCCATCGCTTCGGCGTCGCGCGCATTGATGCCGCTTTGCGTAAGTGTGTCGGCTTGAACATTGCTCAATTGCCCGCCGAATACAGCAAAGGCAACTTGCCCTAGAACAACACTTATAATGATCCAGCCTGCCAACTGGGTTAAGCCGACTGCCGCGATACCGAGAATTTTTCCCATCAGCATCTGGAATGGCTGAACTGACGAAACGATCACTTCCATAATGCGGTTCGCTTTTTCTTCAACGACGCCGTTCATTACCATGACGCCGTAAATGATCAGCGTGATATAAATAATGATACCCATAATGAATGCGGTGATCAGTGCGACAACCTTATTGTCCGATTTTTCGCCTTCCTCGCTTAGTATGATAGTTTCGATCGACATTTTGGATTTGAGGTTCTCAATGAATTTTTCATCAAGGCCGGCTTTGTTGAGTCTTAATTTTTCAATCTCGCGTGAGATTTCACTCTGAAGATAAAAACTTGCATTAAAACCCAGGCTTCGGCTGGAGTAATAACGGATGCCTTTCGGATTTTCAAGATCCAATTTCGGAATATAGAGAATACCGTCGTATTTTTTCTCCTTATAATCCTGTTTGAGGTTCTCCATCGGTTGGTTTTCAAATTCAAAAGCAATTAAACGTGAATTATTAATTTTTCCGACGAATAATCCGCTCTCATCCACAACGGCCACACGGTCAACATTATTTGAGCGGGCCATAAAAAAAATAATAGCCGGGAGAATTGCAAGGCCGACGGGTACAAGCAAAGTCGTCAGAATAAACGATTTTTTGGTGACACGGCTGATGTACTCGCGCTGGATGATAAGCAGTAATTTATTCATGGCCGTCCTGTGTTACTTGTTCTTTGAATATTTCATTGAGCGTTGGCAGTAGTTCCTGAAATGAGTGTATTTCGATTTTGTCCATCAGAAAAGTCAGCAATTCGTTTGGCGTATTGTGCGGCTTGGTCTGAATGAGTAATTCTTCCCCGGAACTCTTAATGACGTTAAAATCCGAATGTTGAATTGCCGGCAAAGCGCCCTCAAATGTCACTTTATAAATGTTCTTCTTAAATTGCTGTTTGATCAGCTTTACACCGCCGTCAAGAATTTTTTTACCTTTATTTACCAGAACGATGGCGTCGCATATTTCTTCGACCTGCTCCATGCGGTGAGTTGAAAAAATGATGGTCGCGCCTTTTTCTTTGAGCTGATAAATTGCATCTTTGATCAGATCGGCATTGATCGGGTCGAGGCCCGTAAAGGGTTCATCAAATATCAGCAGTTCCGGCTCGTGTGCGACGGTTGCAATGAACTGCACTTTCTGCTGCATACCTTTGGAAAGCTCTTCGATCTTTTTATTCCACCAATTGCTGATCTCGAATTTTTCAAACCAGGCTCGGACCTTTTTGTTTGCGTCGGCCGCAGTCAAACCGCGTAATCGCGCGAGATAAATAATATGGTCACCCACCTTCATCTGTTTATACAAGCCGCGCTCTTCGGGAAGATAACCGATATCCTCCGAATGCATCGAATTCAATTTTTCGCCTTTAAACGAAATTCGCCCTTCGTCCGGCATGGTGATCTGAGTGATCATGCGGATGAGCGTTGTTTTACCGGCGCCATTCGGGCCGAGGAGCCCAAATATCGTTTTAGGAGGAATAGTTAAGCTGATCCGGTCAACCGCTGTAAATCCATTGAAGCGTTTGACCACATTGTCGATATTCAGTATGGGGGGTAAGGTCATATGTATTTTCTATAAATTAATTGATAACGAAAAAACTAATACGCATCATTATTTAGCATGTTTCAAAAGCAACGTCAGATCGGATGTTCCGTTTTTAATTTTTAAAGTTAAACTATAAGCGCTGAATTCATTGGTTTGCGCTATATAAACTTTATAAATGCACTCACTTTCTTATGAATCAAAACATTTCCCTGGTAAGAAAATAATTAATCGTTATACGGAACTGCCATTGTTTCAAACTTTTTTGCCCAACTAGATCTAAAATAGAGTTTACCTGATTCAGGTAATAGGAAGCGTCGGCAGGTAAGTATCCTTCCAGATCGGAACTAGGTTTATTTTTCAAATAGCTCCAGTTGACAGACCCTTCCAGGTTGAAACGGTTTTCAATATAGTATGTCAAAGAAGACTTGAGCATCATCAGAGAGGAAGTGTATGTATCATCGCCAAATGGATTATCCGATTTTACCTTAACTTTGAGGTAAGACGGATTTATTTTCCATAGGACATGATCGGAGATCACATAAAGGTGTTCTGCACCTATTAGAAATTGCACAGCATTTTTGATCGGATTATAATCTTTTTCATTCATACGAAAATCCCAATTCCCTTGTCCGGTAAACCCTATTTGGCCTTTAAGTGAATAATTATTGTATAGCCGCGCGCTCAATTCCGGGCCCGCAAAAGTCGCCTTAAGTTTAGATGTTGCGTTATCATATTCTGATTTTACTTTATGCAGAACATCAATGCGCGTTATTCGTGCGCCTAAATCTATTTCTGAGCCTTGAAGACGTAAACCTACTACCTCATCAAAAACATCATTGAGATAATGGGTTTCAAATGGAGTCAGCGTGGAAAGCTTCTCAGGAAATGACTTCCAGAAAAATCTATCAGGCCTGTCATAGGTGTTCTGATAACCCGGGAAACGAGTAAATTCAACTGCAGCTTGTTCAAGTTCCGATTGATCAAGTTCGAGGTCTTTATCAAAGGCCTTAAGCCTTTCATTGAGCCGCAATGCGCGGACAACCGGCGTTACGTTTCGTATGCGCCCTATTCCAAAGGCGAGCGATAATTTTGCATCATAGTAACGACTATCATATGTACTTTTATTTTTGTCACGATATGGAAAAGTAGAATAATCTTCATATGTATTCTTGTATTCGTCCCGGTCGTCATTATAATTAAATTCAGGTGTAATACGATAATAATTTCCGGAAAAAAAACTGCGGTTTTCGTTTTTTAGATGTAATTGCCAACGGTTTGAATTAAGTTTTGTAGTCCAACGGTAATCACCATCTGAGTTATCATAACGTGATTTTGAAAATAAAAAACGCGAATTCATGTAAGCGTCAAAGGTTACCTTACGTTGCTCCGATTCTCGGAAATAGCTGTAGAATGGAGTCAGAGTAAAAGTTTGATTGCTTGTGTAATCACTACGGCCATCGGACTTTCTGTTTTGTCCGAGAGCGGTAACATCCAACGTTAATTTTGTACTGGTGTAGCCCCAATCCGGAAGACGGAAATCTTTTAAAGGTTTAGGTTCATTTGAAGGTAATCCGATACTTTGCGCTTCTGCTGAGATGGTTAGCAAGCTAAGAAGAATAAGTCCCGCGAGGTACGTTTTCATAATAAACTCCTACAGTAAAATAATGTGGGATTGTAATTTGAGATAGTTCATGAGCTACGAAATAGAAAATTCTTCAATTTCTTACATGAAAATGGTTGCGACGATCAATACTTCGACAATTCCTCAATCGCATGAACAATATTTTGATCTTGAGGCAGAATAACTTCTTCGAGGAACCAGTTGTATGGAATAGGAGAATCTTTTGCCGCAACACGCCGGACGGGGCCGTCGAGATATTCGAATCCCTGCTGCATGATCTGCGCAACGATCTCACCGCCGAAACCGCCGAATTCGCAGTCCTCGTGCACCACAAGGCACTTTCCTGTTTTCTTGATCGAAGTGATGATCGTAACTACATCGAGTGGAACGATGGTCCGGAGGTCGATCACTTCCGTTTTGATGCCGTGTTTCTCTTCTGCAACTTTTGCAGCGTTGATTGATTTCGATACCATCATACCGTAGGTCACAATAGTGACGTTTTCACCTTCACGTTTGACGGAGGCTTTGCCAAACGGTAATAAGTAATCTGCGTTGGGTTCAGGACTCTGTGCGAAACCCTGACGGTAAAGCCCTTTATGTTCAAGAAAGAGAACCGGATCATCGCAGCGGATCGCAGTTTTGAGCAATCCTTTAGCATCGGCGGCATTCGAAGGCAATGCGATTTTTAGTCCTGGAATATGCGCGAAGAACGATTCGATATTTTGTGAATGGCACAAGGCGCCATGAATATATCCTCCGATGGGAATACGTATAACCAGAGGACATGCCCAGTTATTATTGGAGCGGTAACGCATGGTGGCAAGCTCATTACGGATCTGCATCATTGCGGTCCACACGTAATCGCCGAACTGAATCTCCACCACCGGCTTCCATCCGCGCGTGGCCAGGCCGATGGCGGTTCCGACAATACTTGATTCCGCTAAAGGAGAATTGAACACGCGGTCGTTACCGAATTTTTTTGACAATCCTTTGGTTGCGGTGAATACGCCGCCTTTATCATCCTGGATATCCTCGCCGAACATGATCATTTTCGGATTGCGTTCCATCTCTTCGGCCATCGCATGATTGATGGCGTCGACCAGAACGATCGGATTTCCGGACGGTTTAGATTTTTCATATTCCAGTTCATCAGGCTCTTCTGAAAAAACAAATTTAGTTGCGGTAATTTTTTCCGGTGCGGGCTGTGTTTCCGCCCACTCCGCTGCGTCGTCAACTTCTTTATGGCAAGTCTCGCGGAACGATTTATCTTCAGCTGCCGTCATCATATTATTTTTAATGAGGAATTGGGACATCTGCTCGATCGGATCGCGTTCGCGATCTTTGGCAAGATCCGCTTCCTTACGGTATTTTCGCTGGTCATCGGATGATGAATGCGGGAGCAGACGAATGACGTCCGCAACGACCAGGCAAGGCCCTTTGCCGCTGCGCGCCATTTGGGACGCCTCTTTAACCGTTGCATAAGTTTCCAGAAAATTTGTTCCATCCATTTCAAAACAATTCAGATTTTCGTATCCGGCGCCGATCTTAAATATGGAATTACCGGCCGTTTGCTGCCAGATCGGAACGGAGATCGCATATTTGTTGTCTTCAATAAAGAAGATAACGGGAAATTTTTCGCGGCTGGCCCAGTTAAGCGCTTCATGAAAATCTCCTTGGGACGTGGTTCCTTCACCGGATGAAACGTAAACGATCTCGTCGGTTTTCTCTTTCACGGCGCCCATGGCGCAGCCAACCGCCTGGAGGAACTGAGTTCCGGTCGGGCTGGATTGGGAAACAATTCGATGCTGTTTGTGTCCGTAATGTTGCGGCATCTGGCGCCCGCCGGAGTTGGGATCATCGGCTTTGGCCAGGAAACACAACATGATTTCCCGCGCCGTCATTCCTACGCTCATGGTCAAAGCCTGATCGCGGTAGTAAGGGTAGAACCAGTCTTTACCGGGTTTCATGGCAAAGCCTGCCGCAACCTGAGCCGCTTCATGTCCGGCGCATCCGATATGAAAAAAACTTTTTCCTTGTTTGAGCATTCGCAGCATTTTATCATCCAAACGGCGTGACAGGATCATCAATTGGTACGCGTGCAACAGTCGATCTTTAGTGAGTTCAGGAAAATCGGTAAGCTTATACTTTTCCGGCGGAATCCCTGGTTTCACGTTTGCAGTCTGTAATTTGGTGGACATGGATCTCCTTGCAATGAATAGATTCTGTGCTGGCGATGTTCGTCTCAATTTTCGCCAATTTTATCGAAAAAATTGAATAATCACAAGAACATAATTAATAAATCGGGTTGTTTGCTATTGACATAAGTTCCGGGCTTGGGTATATTGTATTATGAACTATAAACTTCCAGATACGATCAAGATATTGTTTTCAAAAGCCGTAATCCTTACGTATATCTTTATATGTTATTCGGCTATTACGTATAAAGACAGGCCCGTTTGTTCAGTTGACTCCACATTATCAATTAGTGTCAACGACGTGGCCTATCCGTCTGCCCTGGTAATACAGATCACGTCGGCGGATCATCTGAGACCTGCTAAAGAATCTTCACATCAAATCTATTTTCTTCCTGTTCGTAAAATTGACATCTATATATCAAACACTTCATGGACGCGTCTTGAGGCGCATGAATCGTTTGTCTTAGAAAAAAATCTCTTCAGTCCTCGGCAAAGCCGGGCCCCGCCTGCCAATCAATTATTTTTACACGTTTAAAGTCTTTATACACTTACCTGGCAACGGAATGCTGATGATTTGTCGTTGTTTAAGTTCAGGGAGGCTTATATTAGGTAATTACCTGCTTTAATATGTCGGTAATAATTCACTTTTTTTTTGTGACAAAGACTTTATTCGCTTCCTGTTCAATTATTTATCAGATGCCAACGAATTGCAAGAATGGCATTGATGAAATAGTTTTGTTTATACGAAAGGAAATTCAGATGAAAAACGAAACAGCAAATGCAAAACCGATCCCTAAAACGCAATTTTATATATTAATGGGTATTATAGGAGTCGGTCTCATCGCGGTCGTGCTTCGCATGTCCGGTCTAATTTAGAAAATATAATAATAGGAGGCTTGTATGAAATTAAATCTCGTTGATAGATTATTCGTGTTACTTTGTGGCGCTGCCGTACTTCTCATGATACCCCAGTTATTTCACGGTGCGCAGGGTACGGCGCCGGCCATTTTAGGTATACGTTTCGAATTTATTCTGTTCGGACTAACTCTGTTAGGCGTGGCCCTGTATCATCATCGCACTTTAGCGGTTGCGTTGACTGGACTTGCTTCTATCACGATTTATAAATTGACGGTTATTGGATTTGATATTGTCTTACATGTTCAACACGAAGCATCTATCTTAATTAATTTGTTTGGCCTCCTATTGGGATTTGCCATTCTGGCAAAACATTTTGAGGAATCGCACATACCGGACTTACTGCCGAGTTGGCTGCCGTCGGGATGGGTCGGCGGATTTGTTCTTCTGTGGCTTGTTTGGATCATGTCGGCATTTCTGGATAATATTGCGGCTGCTATGATTGGGGGAACTATAGCGCTGGTTGTATTTAAAAAGAAGGTGCACATTGGTTATCTGGCGGCTATAGTGGCTGCAAGTAATGCCGGTGGCGCCGGGAGTGTCGTGGGCGATACGACGACCACGATGATGTGGATCGACGGCGTTTCCGCGTTTGACGTAATGCCTGCCTTTTTTCCGGCTGCCGTTGCATTGATGGCATTCGGCGTTTTCGCGTCGAAGCAGCAATTCGGTTATCAACCGATCGTTCCATCGGACACAACCGGAATCAAGATCAATTGGATCAAGATACTTGTTGTTGCCATGATCCTGGCGGGCGCCATATCGACCAATGTACTGCTTGATTTTCCTGCGGCAGGCGTGTGGATTGCGATTGTTACCGGAGCGCTGTTTTGTAAAACCGAGTGGCGCGAAGTGAATCACGCGATAAAAGGCACCGTATTTCTGCTGTCACTTGTTTTATGCGCGTCCATGATGCCTGTGGATGAATTACCGCCCGCATCGTGGCAATCGGCTTTTGCGCTTGGTTTTATCTCGTCCATTTTTGATAATATTCCATTGACGAAATTAGCGCTGCAGCAAGGCGGTTATGATTGGGGTGTTCTCGCTTATACCGTTGGTTTTGGCGGATCTATGGTTTGGTTTGGTTCGTCGGCAGGCGTCGCCATTTCAAATATTTTTCCGGAAGCCAAATCGGTTGGCTTGTGGCTGAAGCATGGGTGGCATATCATTATAGCTTATGTGATCGGATTTTTTGCAATGCTCTGGATAATGGGTTGGGAACCGCATGAACATCATAAACCAACCGATGCGAATAAAGAACACTCGCAGTTGATTATGCAAAAATAATCGTTTTGTGATTCTTAACCAATAGCCGGCGGCTTATACCCATCGGCTATTGTTGTTTTATATCGTTCAGTATGGCTTCCGCCTGCTTGCGATACGATGTTGAGGGAGATAATTCAAGGTATTTTTCCAGATTTTTCTTTGCGTCCTTGTTCTTATCCGTATAGTAATAAGCCAGTCCGAGATAGAAATATGCTTCCGTGATCTTGTTATTTAGCTTGATGGCTTTTTCGTATTCGGAAACGGCAAGGTCGTATTTTTTCTGCTGGGAATAGGCATTGCCCAATGAAAAATAGGTTCGAAAATTTTTGGGATTAATCTCAGCGCATTTCTTATAATGCCCAACTGCTCGCTGGAAATCTTTTTGTTTTGCGCATAACAGACCCAGACTATAGTGGGACTGAAAAAAGCGGTCATTGAATTGGATCGACTTTGTGATCCACGGGCTTTCTGTGTTGGTATTATCCGTGTGAAGCCACATAAGATAATGGCTCTCGGCATCGGCAGAATCCAGTTCCAGCGCGCGGGTTAATTCCTCGTAAATGAGTTGTCCGAATTTTTTAGGATTGGCATTTAAACACGATTGTCCCATGGCGCGATGCGCCATAGCGAGGGTCGAATCCTTGTCAATGCTCTTTTGGGCATTCGTCAATGCTCTGCTGTAATGATTTTCAGCCGGTTGTCCCAGATTTTCGAGTTCAAACCCTAAGAGCGCATGCGCTTCTGATAAACCCGCATAAGCCGGAGCGAAATTGGAATCGGCGGCCAGCGCTTTTTCATAATAGCCGACGGCCTCTTTATAATCGTCAAAGGTGAATTTTAGATAGGCATTCCTTCCGCTGTCAAAATGTTTTTTTGCTTTTTCCGGATTCTGCCCTGTAATGGTACCGGCAAATAGAAACAAATATACCAAAGCGCAGCCGAAAGATTCAGTATAACTGCCGATTTTGATTTTGAAATTATTATTCATGGACGGGCTCCACTTTAATTAAATGTTTTTTATGGACGATTTTTGATTTGACGCGAAACACATTTTCAAAAGAAGTGATAATGTTTTCCTCAACTTTTGATAATTCCACTTTAGTTCCTAATATTTTCTCCATCGAGGTAACTCCTTTGTCGGTAATGCCGCACGGAACGATATTGTTAAAAAAATCCAGGTTGGAATTGACGTTAAGCGCAAATCCGTGCATGGTGATCCAGCGGGTTACCTTAACCCCGATGGCACATATTTTTTCTACGCCGCGCGGGGCGTCAACCCAAACGCCCGTCACGGTGTCAACCCGTTTTCCTGTTATGCCGAATACCGCCAAAGTTTGTATTATCGCTTCTTCGATATCCCGAAGATAACGGTGCATATCGCGGTAATAGTTGTTCAAATCCAGGATCGGATACCCGACAATCTGCCCCGGGCCGTGATACGTAATGTCGCCGCCGCGGTCGATTTCAAAGACCGAAATATTATTCTGCTTGAGTTCGTCTTTATTCATCAGCAAATGTTTGCCTACATTGTCCACGCCGTTCTTTCCAACGGTATAGGTATGCGGATGTTCGCATAGCACCAGCGTGTCTTCGATCTGACCATGAAGCCGCAGATCAAAAAGTTTTTTCTGTAAAGCCCATGTTGACGCGTAGTCTGAAAGGCCGAGTTTTAGAATGTTTATTTGCATCGTTAAATTAAGTTCCGGTTGAACCAAATCCGCCCTCGCCGCGCTTGGTCTCGGTCAGGGTGTCTGTGTCGATGACATTGACCGACATAACCGGAGCAATGACCATTTGAGCAATCTTCATTCCGGATTCTACGGTAAACGGTTTTTTCCCGTGATTGATCAGTATGACGCCAATCTGTCCACGGTAACCGTGATCGATCGTGCCGGGTGAATTAAGAACCGTGATCTGGTGTTTCAATGCCAGGCCGCTTCGGGGGCGAATTTGAGCCTCCGTGTTTTCGGATAGTTCGATAATGATGCCTGTTCCGATAAGTTTGGTTTCGCCCGGCTGAATCACCGCTTCTTCTACGGAAAATAAATCCAACCCGGCATCGCCAGGATGAGCATATTCCGGGAGTTTTGCGTCAGGATGAATACGTTGAATTTTTAGATTTTGCATAAGCCCTTATTTGATCCCCCGTTCCTTCGGAACACCTCGTTAATTGAGTGATCCTTGAGGTTATTAATTATTCTTATTTTGTCTCTTCTTCCATATTTTTTCCAATCGTTCCTTAAACTTTTTTTCCATCCCGTTTTCCGTCGGCTTATAATAAATGCGCTCTTTCAATTCGGGCGGAAGGAATTCCTGTTCGGCAAAATTGGTCTCGCCGCGATCTTTGAAATCATGCGAGTATTTATAACCTTTTCCATAGTCCATTTTGTTCATCAGCTTAGTTACCGCATTACGCAGGTGGAGAGGAACGTCAAATTGATTTGCGCTGCGCGCGTCTTCGGCAGCCCGATTGATCGCAAGATACGACGCATTGCTTTTGGGACAACTGGCGAGATAAGTAACGCACTGCGCGAGGTTGAGGCGGCATTCGGGCATGCCGATATAGTCGACGGCGGCGAAGGTTGAAACCGCCAGCGTCAACGCGTACGGATCGGCGTTACCGATATCTTCGGAGGCAAGAATGATCAAACGTCGCGCGATGAATTTCGGGTCCTCGCCGCCTTCCAGCATTCTGGCCATCCAATACAAAGCCGCGTCCGGATCGCTGCCGCGAAGGCTTTTGATAAAAGCGCTGATCATATCGTAATGGTATTCACCCGCACGGTCGTAATGAATATTTCTTTGTTGATACGCTTCCGCGATCACTTCCGTTTTCACGTGAATAGTTCCATCGGCAGAAGAATCTGTCATCTGAACACTCAATTCAAGTGTATTTAGCAAATTTCTCGCATCGCCGCCTGCGTAGAAAAAAAGGGTTTGCTTGTCTTCAATCGTGACCTGTTTTGATTTCAGCCACTCGTCATGAGTCAGGGCGTGCTGCAATATTTTATTGAGATCTTCGGCGGTTAATGCTTCGAGTCGGTAGATCTTGCATCGTGACTGAAGGGCATTAATTACTTCAAATGACGGATTCTCCGTAGTCGCGCCGATCAGGGTGATCGTGCCTTCCTCGACGGAATGAAGCAACGCGTCCTGCTGGGATTTATTGAAACGATGAATTTCGTCGATGAATAACATCAGGCGTTCACCGGTCTGCTTTTTCAACGCTTCGGCATTTTGAATGATCTTGCGAACTTCTCCCACGCCGGCATCCACCGCGCTGATGGCAACAAACTTAGATTTGGTTTCCTTTGCGATGATCCGCGCAAGCGTCGTTTTGCCGGAACCGGGCGGACCCCAGAATATCATCGATACCATTTGGCCCGACACGATCTGAGCGTGGAGCGCTTTGCCTTCGCTTAAGAGATGTTCCTGGCCTACAAATTCCGTTAGTCGCCGGGGACGAACTCTCTCGGCGAGAGGCGCGCGTGGTTTCTTTTCCGCAGGGGAATAGGTTTCTTCGTTTTCGTGAAATAATGACATAACTAATTTTGTATCTGCATTCTTTTTGCCGTAACAAGTTCCTGATAATAATTATACGGCTTGCCTTTTTCGTCGGTGATTTGTAATACCATCAGGTGGAGATGCGTCGGCGAGCGTTTTGGAGAGGCGTTGCGCCCGGTTCTCCCAACCGTGGCAATGCGCGTTCCGGCGCGAACTATGTCGCCAACTTGAACTAAAATTTGATTATTGTGCGCGTAATAATAATAGCGGTCCAGGTTCGGATTGTAAAGCATGAGATAATTTCCGCCGCGCAAGGTGTCGTTTTCCGTCCAATTGGTCTTTGCGCCCAAAACGATTCCATCGGTCATCGCAAGGACATACGCCGGTTTTCCTGTATTGTCGTCCAATCCGTTCTGGTCTGTGTCGTGAATGAAAATATCATGCGCCGGATGGCCGCGATGCGCATTGCCATGCAGGAAATTGTATTTGCGCTCAATAAAGCCGCTTCCGTTTCCGCCGACGGACGCAACATTATAGCCTTCAATTGGGAAATAGAAAACGGAATCCTTGGGAACCGTAACTAATTCTCGTATTTCTTTCACAATGTGACGGAGCACTTTTCCGTTTTCTTTACGATCCACCGACCCGTACTGTATTTTTTCGTACAGCGCATTCCACTGACTGCAAAGTTCGACGGGGTATGGATTCTGGAACAAATAAAGAAAAAAGATCACTTTCATGCAGGAACTTTCTCATCGACATGATGACACGCGAATGCATAATGCCAATTTATCGTAACCATCGTGTAAATGCAAAATATTTCTATGAAAGAAATCAGGGTAGGAGTTTTTAGAGGATCAGGAGTCCTGCTTTTGCGCAAAGGATTCCGAGAATGGAACCTGCGAGTACATCGGTCGGATAATGGACGCCCACGTACACGCGGGAAATGCCAACGAGCGTTGACCATATCAGTAATGGAACAGAGATTATCGGGAAAAAGTGTCCGCATAGAACGGCGAATAGAAAGGCGCCTGCAGTATGGCCGGATGGGAAACTGAACTGATCCGGCGGAGCTATCAGAAACCGGATACCCGCAATGTTATCAAAAGGCCGCTTACGCCGCACCCAGCGTTTGATCACAAGGTAGAGAGTAACTTTCAGTCCAAAGGCAAAAACGGCCGATGTAAAAAATATATTTCCGGTTTGCGGTTCAATTAGGAAGAATAAAAGTGCTGTAATGGCGTAAAGATAACCGTCGGCGCTTTTTGATATCATTAAAAAAAGCCGATCAAGCAGTATTTTTCCGTTACGATTGAATATGATTCGAAACAAGAGAACGTCCCAACGTGTAATGTTATCTAACCAAATTCGTTTAATCATATTACTTCCTTCATTTCGGTCAAATTAGTTAAGAATTGTTATGAGCAAATAATGGAAATATGATGAATACATTACGTTTGCAGACAGAAAATACTATCGACAGGTTTTGTTCAATTATCAAAATTAGTCATTGTTTCAATTCGCAATTTTTCGTTATCTTCGTGGTATGAGTTCGCTGGAAAAATATTTCGAGTCCTATCGCAAGAACGTGATCGGTTATAGTCAGACTTTTGAGACGCCTCAGGGAATAAAAAAGCTGATCTATGCCGATTGGACGGCGAGCGGCAGGATGTATGCGCCGATCGAAGAGCGCATGATGAAGGACTTCGGCCCTTTTGTGGGGAATACGCATACCGAAACTACGGTGACGGGTACGTACATGACTGAAGCGTATCATACTGCGCAGGAGATCATCAAAAAGCATGTGAATGCCGGGCTGAATGATGTCATTATCACACAGGGTTCGGGAATGACCGGCGTTATTGCCAAATTTCAGCGTATGCTTGGTTTGCGCGTGCCGGAGCAAATGTCGAAATACATTCGAATACCAGACGAAGAGAAGCCGGTGGTATTTGTGACTCATATGGAACACCATTCCAATCACACGTCATGGCTGGAAACAATTGCCGATGTAGAATGTATTCCGCCGGATGAGTACGGCGCAGTCAATTTAGATTACTTGAAGGATATTCTTAAAAAGTACGTGAATAGGAAAACCAAGATTGCTTCCGTCACGGCGTGTTCTAATGTTACGGGAATTCAAACGCCTTATTATAAGATTGCGCGGCTGATGCATCAGGCCGGCGGTTTGTGTTTTGTTGATTTTGCTTGTTCCGCTCCTTATGTCAAGATCAATATGCATCCCGAAGATCTTTTGGAAAAACTCGATGCAATTTATTTTTCTCCTCATAAATTCTTAGGAGGCCCCGGAACGCCCGGCGTGTTGATCTTTGATTCGAAGTTATATACCAATAAAGTTCCGGACCAACCGGGTGGTGGAACAGTTGATTGGACTAACCCGTGGGGCGGCCATAAATTTTTGGACAATATCGAAGCGCGTGAAGACGGCGGCACGCCGCCATTTCTTCAGACAATCAAGGCGGCCTTATGCGTAAGGTTAAAAGAAAAAATGGGCGTTGAGCCGATGAGAAAGCGCGAAGAAGAAATCGTTGATATCTTATTCAAAGAGTTACCGAAAATTGATAAGCTGAATATTCTTGCTGCGCAAACGAAAGATCGCCTCGCGGTCGTGTCGTTTTATATCGACGGGCTGCATTATAATCTCGGAGTGAAATTGCTCAACGATTATTTTGGTATTCAGACCCGCGGAGGCTGTTCCTGCGCTGGAACCTACGGACATTATCTCCTTCATATTCCGCAGGACGTATCAAAAAAAATTACGGAGAAAATCGATCACGGGGATATGTCTGAAAAACCGGGATGGATACGTTTGTCGATTCATCCGATCATGACGAATGAAGAAGTGCAGTATATCGTTCATGCATTACAGGAAGTAGTTTCCAATTTTGAAAAATGGGGAGAGGGATATTCATATAACCCTCATACCAACGAATATGGCCACACTAATTTTAACTCAAAAAATTCTTCACCGATTCAGGATTGGATGAAAATTGACTGAATTGTAAAAAAATCTCAACAATCGTACCGTTTCCAGCCTCGCCTTTTTTAACGCATCAAAACCTGACAATATTTAGGTAAAAACATGACTTACGTCATTGTTTTAGGCTGAAAAATTTATTAAACTAATAGTGAAAAAAGTATCAAAGTATGTTTAATATATTACTAAATAATCACTTAGCTATTAACAGATGTCGTTAAACAAACATCTGGTTACTCAACATAATGGAGGTAGGACGTAATTCTATGAAAAAATGTAAACAAACAGCAACTGGGATATTGTTTTTATTGATGATGACCAGTATGGTTATGGCCACGGATGGTTATTTCTCGCATGGGTATGGAACGAAGCACAAAGCCATGGGTGGAACCGGTGTCGCATTTCCACTCAATAGTATGTCGTCCATTACGAATCCCGCAGGTGCGGCATTTCTTGGCAATAGCTATGATTTCGGTTTAGCGCTGTTCAGTCCCAGTCGTCAATATACGATCGTCGGAAATCCCTCGATGCAAATGGGCACATTCGGTTTAACGCCCGGAACTATCAAGAGCAAATCGAATTACTTTTTTATTCCCTCGGTAGGTGTGAACCGTACTTACGGAAGCAATACCTATAATATCACCATTTACGGCAACGGCGGAATGAACACGGATTACCACACGCAGACCTATTATGACGCATCGGTTTCATCCACAGGCGTCGATCTTAGCCAGTTATTTGTTGGGCTGACCTATGCGCGCCGGATCAATGAGAAACACGCAGTGGGTTTATCTGCCATTGTTGCGTATCAGAGATTTCAGGCTAAAGGCGTATTGAGCTTTGGCGGTTTTTCCCGTGATGACAATAATTTATCCGATATGGGCTATAGCAATTCTCTAGGTGTGGGAGCCCGCGTCGGCTACGCCGGCAAAATCCTGCCGCAGTTAACGGTAGGCGCTGCATATCAGACTAAGATCTTCATGGGCGAATTCAAACAATATGCCGGCCTTTTTGCGGAACAAGGCGATTTCGATATTCCGGCCAATTGGACCGCGGGCGTTGCTTACCGTGTAAATGAAGCGTTGTCTTTTACTTTTGATGTCAAACAGATTTTCTACAGCGGCATCAAATCGGTCAGTAACCCTTTCGTGCCGGCCGATTTCCAGAATAACATTCTGCTCGGCGATGATAACGGCGCCGGATTTGGCTGGGAAGATATGACGGTTTTTAAACTCGGTACGCAATGGCAAAAAGGCGAGGGCTGGACATGGAGAGCAGGTTATTCCTACGGCAAGCAGCCGATTCCGAAAGAAGAAATGATGTTCAATATTCTGGCGCCCGGCGTGATCGAGCAGCATTTGACCTTCGGTTTCTCCAAAGGCTTGGCCAACAAACATGAAGTCAATTTTGCCGCCATGTTCGGGTTTGCCAAAGAGATAAGCGGCCCGAATCCGATGGAAATGCCGAATCAACAAACGATCAAATTAAAAATGAGCCAGATGGAATTTGAAGTAGGTTATTCGTTTTAAAATAAAAACCGTTGTTACAAACCTGTAAGGTTTAACAGCTAAAGAGAACTAATGAACGCAACCAGGAAAATGTCCAACAGTCTGAACTTAAATTCAAAAGGAAACCTTACAGGTTTTTAACGGTTTAATGACAGGAAGCATATGAACTCCTTATCACGCAGAAAATTTTTGAAGATCGGCGGAGGCACGGCGATAGCTGCTGCTGCGTCGGGAATGATTGCCCAATCAATTGTACAAGCGCTGGACAAGAGTTCCGTCGCTTCGGGGATACAGAAAATCCCGACCTATTGTGACATTTGTTTCTGGAAGTGCGGCGCCATCGCTTATGTGAAAGACGGAAAGCTCTGGAAAGTGGAAGGCAATCCGGAAGATCCGTTGAGCCGCGGCAGGCTTTGCCCGCGCGGCACCGGCGGGGTCGGCGCGCATTACGATCCGGATCGGTTGAAATCTCCGTTGATCAGAAAAAATCTTCGCGGCGAGGAACAATGGGTTGAAGTTACCTGGGACGAAGCGTTCGACTATATCGCCGAAAAAATGAAAAAAATCAAGACAACCTACGGTCCCGAGTCACTGGCCTTTTTCAGCCATGGTATCGGCGGAAATTTTTTAAAACATACGATCAAAGCTTACGGTTCTCCCAACATAGCAGCGCCTTCCTTTGCGCAGTGCCGAGGCCCGCGTGACGTAGGATTCCGGCTGACCTTCGGCGAAGATGTGAGTTCGCCTGAAAGAACCGACATCAAAAATGCCAAATGTATTGTGTTGATCGGATCGCATCTCGGCGAGAATATGCACAATACGCAGGTACAAGAATTTGCAGATGCGATCGAAAACGACGCATCTATCATCGTGGTAGATCCGCGCCATTCCGTAGCGGCAAGCAAAGCCAAGTTTTATCTGCCGATCAAGCCCGGAACGGATATCGCTTTACTATTGGCGTGGATGAATGTGCTGGTAAAAGAAAATTTATACGACAAAGAATATGTAGAAAAATACGGTTTCGGTTTTGAACAGTTTGCCGCCGAGATTCAGGACTATACACCGGAATGGGCGTATCCGGAAACGGGAATCGAGCCGGAGATGATAAGGGAAACGGCACGGGAAATGGCAAGATACAAACCGGCGACGCTGGTTCATCCCGGACGGCACGTCACATGGTACGGCGACGATGCACAGCGCAGCCGCGGCATTGCTTTGCTCAACGCACTGTTAGGAAGTTGGGGTCGCAAAGGCGGGTTTTATACTCCGGTGAGTATGGACGTTCCAAGTTATCCGTACCCTCCGTATCCGAAATCAGATAAAGGTAAAGTTGATAATCCCGATCATAAATATCCTTTCGCACACGAAACGATCACGACAGGAATTCGCGAAGCAACGATCTCGGGTAAACCTTATCCGATCAAGGGATGGTTTGTGTATGCGACTAATTTACTGCATTCCCTTCCCAACGAAGAAGAAACAATAAAGGCGATACAGAATCTAGATCTGATGGTCGTCGTGGACGTGATCCCAAGCGAGATCGCCGGATGGGCGGATGTTGTGCTGCCGGAATCGGTATATCTGGAAAGGCATGACGATATTAATGTGGAATGGTTCCGCGAGCCATTTATTGCTCTGCGTCAGCCGGCCGTAGAATCGCCGCACGAGCAGAAACCAAATTGGTGGATGGCGAAGAAACTCGCAGAAAAATTAGGGCTGGGAGCGTATTATCCGTGGAAACATATCGAAGAATATCTTGAAACGCGATTATCAAACGCGGGGTACAGCTATGGCGAACTTAAAGAAAATGGAATTATTCGCGGCGAGAAAAAACCGATCTACTTTGATGAAGGCGTTCCTGTAGAATTTCCCACGCCGTCCGGCAAGATCGAATTTTATTCGCTTCAGCTTCAGGAAGCCGGTTTTGATCCGGTTCCAAAATATACACCGCCTCCGGGTCCGCCGGCCGGGTATTTCAGGCTGTTATTTGGACGCGCACCCGTTCACTCTTTCAGCCGTACGCATTCGAATCCGGTATTGATGGATATGATGAACGAGAATGAAGTTTGGGTGAATCACGATATGGCGCGGCGTTACGGGTTGAAGAGCGGCGACTATATTAAACTGAAAAATCAGGACGGCGTCGTGAGCAACCGGATAAAAGTTAAAGCAACGGAGCGCATCCGCACGGACTGTGTCTATATGGTACACGGTTTCGGCCATAACTCGAAAATGTTAAAACGCGCATTTGGCCGCGGCGCAAGCGATGCGGGGCTTGTTACAAAATATCAAGTAGATCCTTTGATGGGCGGCACCGGTATGAACGTCAATTTTGTTACTTTTGAAATGGAGGCGTAACGATGGCACGACTGGCTATGGTGATCGACACCAAGAAATGCGTAGGCTGTATGGATTGCGTCGTGGCATGCAAAACGGAGAACAACGTTCCCGAAGGATTTAACCGTGACTGGATTACCGAGGCCGCGAAAGGAAAGTTTCCCAATGTTCATCTTGAGATTCGATCCGAACGTTGTAACCACTGCGACAATCCTCCGTGCGTGTATTGCTGCCCTACGGGCGCGAGCCACATTCACAATTACGGCGGAGTTATACTGGTGGATCACGATGTATGTATCGGCTGTAAAGCTTGCATTGCGTCTTGTCCTTACGATGCGCGGTTTATTCATCCCGAAGGGTATGTAGATAAATGTACCTTCTGTATTCATCGCGTTGAAAAAGGAATGGATCCGGCATGCGTTTCGGTTTGCCCGACGCACTGTATGTATTTCGGCGATTTGGATGACCCTAACAGCAAAGTGAGCCGGTTATTGAACGAGCGCAAGAATCACACGCTGATACCGGAAGCCGGGACGAAGCCGCATATTTATTATTTGGTATAAATTATTGCCACGAAGACACTAAGGCACAAATAAAATTTTAAATAAAACCACGAAAAAAGTATTGAAACTTAGTGTCTTTGAGTCTTAGTGGCAGAAATCTTAGAGGAAACATGGAAGAACTAACGACCACACGTCTGAATGAAATGATCGATCCGATCCTGCATATTTGGGGATGGGAAATTCCGGTATATTTATTTTTGGGAGGGCTTGTTGCCGGATTTATGATCATTTCAGGTTATTTCACATTAAAGGGCCATCATAAGCATGATTATTTTTCCTCGTTTTATTTGCCGCATGTCAGCCTGGCGATGCTCAGTTTGGGTATGTTCGCGCTATTTCTAGATCTTGAACATAAGCTGTACGTCTGGCGCTTGTATACCACTTTTCAAATAACATCGCCGATGTCGTGGGGCGCTTGGATCTTGATATTGGTATATCCGGCACTCCTTCTGAATACGCTGGTCAGCATACCGGAACCCTTTAGCAACCGAATTCATTTATTTGACAAATTCTCCGAAAAAATTAACCGACATCCTTATTTGATAAAAAATATCGGCATTTTGAATATGATATTAGGTGCGGTGTTGGGAATGTATACGGGGGTGCTGTTGAGTGGTTTGGGCGCCAGACCATTATGGAGCAGTTCGATGTTATGGATACTTTTCCTCACATCGGGATTGTCAGCTGCAGCAGCATTTGTTCATTTGGTTACCACCGATCATATCGAACGCGTTCTTTCGGCAAAGGCGGATAACGCGTTCCTGATTTTTGAATTGCTGATATTTGCTTTGTTTATAGTCGGTATGTTATCATCAACAGAAGCGCATCAGAACGGTATTCATTTAATTCTGACCGGTTCGTACGCGGCCGTATTCTGGGTTTTTGTGATCGGCACAGGAATCATTATTCCGCTGATCATTCAATTGCTGGCTGTAAATCATAAGATCAATCATACGCCAATTGCGCCTATTATGGTGATTACCGGAGGACTATTGCTGAGGTTTGTGATCGTATATGCCGGGCAGATCAGCCATTGGACGAGGATATGATGAATACATCTCCCGCAGATTTCGCAGATTCGCGCAGAATTTTTATCTGCGTAAATTTGCGGTATCTGCGGGAGACAAGACAAACTGAAGAGCATTTATATAAATTGGTTCAGAAATTAAAGGAGACCTAACATGTCTGTAGCATTAGATGAAATGAATCATGAGGCGGAACATACGCACATGAAGCCGCAGCCTTACTGGAACCCATACCTGTCGGGCATCGGGCTTGGGCTGGTGTTATTACTGTCCTATGTGATCATGGGACGCGGCTTGGGCGCATCCGGCGCCATGACAACGACAGCAGCCGTTGCAGTTAATGCGGTTGCTCCGGCGTATGCGCAGTCCAATGAGTTTTATTCGGAATATCTAGGCGACGGAACAAGAAGCCCGTTTAAAGACTGGCTTGTTTTCGAAGTGATCGGCGTGCTTGTGGGCGGTTTTCTCTCCGGAGCATTAGCCGGGAGAATCAAGATGTCCGTTGAAAAAGGACCGAGGATTTCGGTGAAATCAAGGCTCATTTTTGCTTTTGCGGGCGGGATGCTGATGGGAATTGGCGCAAAACTGGCGCGCGGATGCACGAGCGGGCAGGCTTTGACGGGCGGAGCCGTACTCAATGTCGGAAGCTGGGTTTTTATGATCATGGTTTTTGCCGGCGCTTACGCGTTGGCTTACTTTGTGAGGAGGCAATGGACATGAACGCACCATTTTATAAATTCGATATGTTTGGCGACGAATTTAGTTTGATCGTCGCTTTTATCATCGGCATCGGTTTCGGGTTTTTCCTGGAACGAGCCGGGTTTGGAAGCGGCAGAAAATTAGCCGCTCAGTTCTATTTTACCGACATGAGCGTCCTCAAAGTTATGTTTAGCGCGATCGTGACCGCCATGTTAGGCGTGTTCTATTTATCCTGGATCGGTTTTATGGATTTGAGTCTGGTGTATCTCACGCCAACTTATCTTGCGCCGCAAATTGTCGGAGGGCTTTTACTGGGGATAGGCTTTGTGGTTGGGGGTTATTGTCCTGGAACGTCCGCGGTGGCATGCTCTACCGGCCGCATCGACGCGATGGTATATTTCTTGGGTATCTTCGGCGGTATTTTTATGTTTGGATTCGTATTTCCTTTCGTAAAGGAATTTTATTATTCCACGCCGATGGGGAAAATAACGCTGCCGCAATGGTTCAATATTCCTTACGGCGTGCTGGTATTCGCGGTGGTCGTAATGGCGGTCGGCGCATTTGCCGCAGCGGAATGGGGCGAAAAGAAAATGGCACGAAAACAAGCGGAGTTATGACATGAAAAAATTATGGTCTGATCTTAGTTTAAATTATCGACTAGCGGCAATTGCCCTTTTCCTCGGTTTCATTGGATTGTTTGCCGGCAGCCCTTATCATGGGAGCAAAACAACCATCAATTCAAAAGAACTGGGCCTGATTGTGGACAATGAAGTGGATCATGTCAAAGTGGAGGAACTCGCCGACTGGATCATTCAGGGCAAAGCGGATTTTCGGCTGTTGGATTTGCGGAGCGAGAAAGAATTTAACGAGTACCGCATACCCCTCTCAGAAAATGTACAAACATCCTCGCTGGCAAATTATCCGCTCCTGCGCAACGAGAAGATCATTCTATACTCTGACGGCGGAATTCATTCGGCGCAGGCATGGTTTTTATTAAAAGCCAAACGATACAAAGGCGTTTATATTTTGTTAGGTGGACTGGAAGAGTGGAAAGAAAAGATTTTATTTCCGAAAATTTCTTCAGACGCCTCGCCTGAACAACTGGCCGCGTTTGCTAAAATAAAAGAAGTAAGTAAATTTTTCGGCGGTTCGCCGCAAACCGGATCAGAAGAAACTAAAGTTGCGGCAGTAA
>JAEUSJ010000270.1 GCA_016788215.1 bacterium
TCCTAGAATTGCTAACACGCCACCGATAAAACCTAACCATTCGTTTGTTGTATTTTTTAATACATTCATGAAATGAATTGCAACAACAATAAGCAGACCTGTACACAGCGTAACTAAAGCATGCCCAAAATGAAGCAGTAAATTATTATGCGCTCTTTGAATGAGTTCTGCCGGTCCTAAAAAATGAGGATTTAAAAGATTGGGATGTCCGGCGAAAGCAAAGACAAAAATTAGCGGAAAAATTATGAATGATAAACCAACACCTTTCCGTTTAGTACTATTTATCCTACCATGTTGAGTATTCATTTATTTGCCTCTTTTGATTGTTTTGTTCAATAAGAAATTGATTCCAGATGTTATGATCTCGTTTTTTTTCACATTATTTTTTAAAATTGCACATAAATATCTCTTAAAATTTGTAACCAAAGTGAAGCCCAGGTTCAAACAAGAAATAATTCGGCCATTTGTTGTCTAATTTATCAAATGTTTCAGGAACGTTGGTATTGATAGGCCAGTGAGTCATTGCCACCGAAGGCTCTAAAAAAAACCGGTTTTTAAGGAGTTGAAAATGATAACCTAAACGATAAGTCATAAATAACTGGTATCCGTTTTGAATCTTTTTATTATCTTCACCTGCATATTTTTGTAAAGCATTCATAGCATGAACGGCTGCATATGCTCCTTTCCACAAAAAACGCTGATAGACAAGCGCAACACCAAACGTTCTAATGTATCCCGGGTATTTTTCTTCCGGAGCTTCAAATGATTTTCCATAGGGTATTCCCAATGGCCAAGCATATTTCCATGTTTTTGCTTCTATTGAAACAACATCTTTGGGAGTTATACGATAACCAAAGTTGAGTTGAAAAAAATCAGGCGGGTTGGCCTGATTTGTATTTAGATTTGCAAGAATGAAAAGTGAGCTACCTACAAAGTACTTTTTATAAGTAGATTCTCGTTCTGTTTTTTGACTATATGCGGATGAATCAGCCAAAACTAAAACAATAATTAATAGAACAATTTGTTTTTGCATAATATTAGATTTGTAAATTGATTATCATAACTTTGAGCCCCCAATACGCTATTAATAAATAAATGTTTCACAAAGTTTAGAATCATTTGTCGGTTTAACCAAATAAAAAAGGGGTCGCTCATGCAACCCCTTTCAAAGACAAATATTTAATCTACTTAGCTAAAAGCCGCTTTTACATATTCTTTACGCATGATGGCGATATGAGTAATAGATATCTCTTTGGGACATGCGGCTTCGCATTCGCCATGATTGGAACAGTCGCCGAATCCAAGATCATCCATTTTTCCGACCATATTCAGCACGCGTTGTTTTCGTTCCGCTTTACCCTGAGGCAGGTAGGAAAATTGGGCGATCTTTGCCGCAACAAACAGAGAGGCCGATCCATTAGGGCAGGCGGCAACGCAAGCGCCGCATCCGATACATGCCGCGGCGTCCATCGCTTTTTCAGCCATATCTTTCGGCACAAGCAGGCTATTGGCATCTGCCGCTGATCCGACTCGGCAGGACGTGTAGCCGCCCGCAGATATGATCTGATCAAAAGCTGTGCGGTCCACAACAAGATCCTTAATAACGGGAAATGCTTTAGAGCGCCAGGGTTCGATCGTAATGGTGTCGCCGTCGCTAAATTTTCTCATGTGGAGTTGGCAGGTGGCGGTGCTTGATTCCTGACCGTGCGCGACGCCATTGATAACCAGACTGCACATACCGCAAATACCCTCGCGGCAATCATTATCAAATTCCACCGGATCTTCGCCTTTTTTGATCAATTGTTCATTCAGCACGTCCAGCATTTCCAGAAAAGACATGTGCGTTGAAACGTCCGTCAGTGTATAGTCTGTCAGTTTTCCTTTGGCGTTCCCGCTTTTCTGTCGCCAGACTTTTAGATTCAGAGTTAGTTTACTATTGGTATCCATATTTCCTCGTGTTTTTTACCGCAAAAGCGCCATGAACCAACGTTGCGGTGAAAATTATTATTTATAACTGCGTTGACTTAAGTGAACGTTTTCAAATTTCAGTGGTTCTTTATTGAGAATCGGTTTCTTGTCTTTACCCGCGTATTCCCAGGCGGCTACGTAAGTGAATTTTTTGTCATCACGCTTCGCCTCGCCTTCCGGTGTTTGAAACTCCTCACGGAAATGACCGCCGCAGGACTCATTGCGAAGCAGCGCGTCGCGCGCCATCAATTCGCCTAATTCCAGAAAATCTGCAACACGCCCGGCAAATTCAAGGTTTTTGTTGAGGGTATCGCCGTCGCGCGGAATCATAACATTCTGCCAGAATTCATCACGAAGTTTCGGAATTTCCTTTAACGCATGTTTCAATCCTTTTTCATTTCGCGCCATACCCACATGATCCCACATGATCTTGCCCAATTCGCGGTGAAATTCTGTGACTGTTTTTTTTCCGTTAATGGAAAGTAGTTTTGTGATCTGCGACTTGGCCTCTTGAGTTGCTGCGGTGAATTCTTTTTGATCCTCAGTGATTTTCTTAAAAGTATTTGTTGCGAGATAATCGGCTAAGGTGTAAGGGATAACAAAATAACCGTCGGCAAGGCCCTGCATTAAAGCGCTGGCGCCGAGGCGGTTGGCCCCGTGGTCGGAGAAATTAGCTTCGCCGAGAACGAACAAGCCGGGGATGGTGCTCATTAAATTGTAATCGACCCACAATCCGCCCATCGTATAATGTACCGCCGGATAGATGCGCATCGGAGTTTGGTAGGGATTATCACCGGTGATACGCTCGTACATATCAAAAAGGTTTCCGTATTTTTCTTTGATATCCGCTTCGCCCAGACGTCGGATCGAGTCGGAGAAATCGAGATACACGGCGAGTCCGGTTTCGCCCACGCCGCGTCCTTCGTCACAAACGGCTTTGGCGTTACGTGAGGCCACGTCGCGCGGAACGAGATTGCCAAAACTAGGATATTTGCGTTCCAGATAATAATCACGGTCATCTTCCGGAATCTGGTCCGGGGAGCGTTTATCGCCTTTGTTTTTAGGAACCCACACGCGGCCGTCGTTACGCAAACTTTCGCTCATGAGAGTTAATTTGCCCTGATAATCTCCGCTTTGAGGAATACAGGTGGG
>JAEUSJ010000271.1 GCA_016788215.1 bacterium
GCGCAGAAATGGCTGGATGGATTCGTTTATCGTATTCAGTTAAATATGTGGAGCTTTATACTCTCTGGATTTCTCGTATTGGGTATTGCATTTATGACCGTACTCATTCAAGTGTACCGTGCGGCAAAATCAAATCCCGTGGAAGCTTTGAAGTATGAGTAAACTGTGATCGCCATAAAGAACAGGAGATGACATGATCAAAAATTATTTTATCGTCGCATTCAGGAATTTGTACCGGAAAAAATTGTATACGTTCATTAATCTTTTTGGCCTTAGTGTATCCCTCGGAGCGTGTATTGTCGGATATCTTACATGGGACTTTGGATACCATTTTGATCAGTTTCACCAAAAGGTGAACCAAATTTACCACGTTGGATCCACAAGGGCAATCAACGGACAAGACCAATTATTCGGCGTCTCCCCATTACCTCTTGGTCCAGCTCTGGTTAGGGACTTTCCTGGAGTGACGCACGCCGTACGGTTTGCAAGTCAGGTCTCTGTGGTGAAGTTTGAGGACAAGGTATTCGATGAAAAAGTAAACTATGCCGACGACGGGTTCTTCGACATGTTCACATTCGAGTTTTTGCACGGAGACAAATCAGCCTTGAAAGACCGGAACAGTATTATTATTACCCGCGATGTGGCGATCAAATATTTTGGCGATGTAAACGCTTTGGGAAAAAGGCTGACCCTGAGTTATGATAATGATCGTAAGCGTGATTATGTGGTTGGCGCAATACTAAAAACCGTTCCGCGCAATTCGAGTCTCGATTTTGACATGCTGATCTCGGGTGAGGTCCTTGTTGATCTTGGAATTGACGAGCCTAACAATTGGGCGCACGTAACGGGCTCGACGTTTATTGAAGTCGCCGATGACAACATGGCCGGCGCTATAAAAGCCGGGGAGAGCAAATACGTAGATCTGGTGAAATCTGCCAACCCCAGATTTGCGATCAGTCATCTGGTCATGACGCCGCTCAAGGATTTGGCGTTGATCAGCGAAAGTTTTCGCAGCCTCGACTTGCGAGATGCGCCTCCGCCATCTGCCAGAATCTCTATCTTCGTCATTTCTATCATGCTTTTGATCATGGCGTGCTTCAATTATATGAATACCTCATTGGCAATAGCAGCCGGGCGGTTGAAGGAAATCGGTATTCGAAAAGTTATGGGTAGTCCGCGCACGCAGTTGATTATACAGTTTCTAATGGAAAACATTTTGCTGTGTTTGCTCGCTCTAGTCGTGGCGTTCGGTATTGCTGAATTACTCGTTCCCGGTTGGAATTCGCTATTTCCTGACATACGTTTGTCGATGGACGAAGCATGGAATTTCAAACTGGGAATTTTTCTCGCCGGTCTCCTGACATTAACGGCTCTCGGCGGTGGATTCTATCCCGCTTATGTTATCAGCGCTTACAATCCGGCACAAATTCTCAGGGGCAATCAATCTAAAATGACCACAAGCCGTTTGATGAAGGTTATGTTAACAGTACAGTTCGCATTGTCCATGATCGCGGTGGTAGGCAGTATTGTGTTTTCGCAGAATGCTGAATTTCAAAAAAATATGGATCAGGGGTACAACGAAGATAGGATCATAGGTGTACCATTGCAGCAAAGTTCCATGTACCAGGTTCTATCCAACAGGCTTCGGCAAAACCCGCTCATAGAAAGCGTTTCAGCCGGACGCAATCATATTTTTTTTTCATCTTGGCGAAGGGTCATTCAAGGTTTAGGCCGCGATATGGAAACCGATTTTCTTTATGTGAGTCCGGGCTATGCTGAAACCGTCGGCTTTAAGTTGGTGCAAGGCCGTTTTCTCAGCGAATCTACACCGCTTGATTTTTCCGAATCGGTCGTGATTAACCGGATGATGGCCGTGGAACAAGGATGGGACGATCCCATCGGGAGAACCATAACGATAGATTCGGTTACTTGCCGCGTGGTTGGGGTCGTAGACGATTTTTATACGCGCGGGACGTTTCGGCCGATCTTGCCGACCGTCATTAAAATGGCCAAGGAAAACACGTATCAGTTTACGATAGTGCGTGTGGATAGCAAGAATCTTAAGACGGCCATGGCAGCGATAGAAAACGACTGGAAAAAACTTTTTCCGGAAATGCCGTTTGAAGGATTCTATCAGGAAGAAGCGACTATCCGCGCATCGACGATCAGCGACGGGATCAAATTAGTTTTCCTGTATGTTGCTTGCATGGCCATTGTTATTTCCGGCATGGGATTATTTGCGCTGGTGTCGCTCAACATAGTGCGTCGAACCAAAGAGATCGGCATACGAAAAGTTCTTGGCGCATCCGTCAATCAGATTGTCGGAATGATGAATTCCGATTTTGTGGTTCTTTTAGTGATTGCCTCGGTTATTGCAGACGTAGCCGGGTATTTTGCGGTCAAAGCTCTTTTGGATAGTATTTATAAATATCATCTGAATGTAGAAGTGACCGCATTGATACTGGCGAATGCCGTGGTTCTTGGTATTGGTTTGGTGACCATTGGCGGGCGGGTATTGAGAGTAGCGCAGGCTAATCCGGTTGACTCCCTACGGTATGAATAAAGGATCAAATCAAATATATCGCTATAAATAGTTTTAGAAGAAGGTGAAAGCATGTTCAAAAATTATTTAAAAATCGCTATCAGGAATTTACTAAAGCACCGAGCCTATTCCGCGATCAACGTACTCGGTCTCGCCGTGGGCATTTCCGCCTGTCTGCTGATCATGGTTTATGTCGTCGACGAATTGAACTATGATCAATATCATGCAGGCGCCGATCGTATTTATCGCGGCAGCATTTCGGCCCGGATAAACGGAAAGGACCTCAATGCGGTGACGACCTGCGCGCCCTTGGCTGAAGCGCTCGCACGGGAAATTCCGGAAGTCGAAGCGAGCACACGTCTCTATAGAGCAGGTAACTTTACAACCCGCCTTGGTGACAAGAGCTTTAATGAGGATAAATTCTTCCATGCCGACGCATCGGTTTTCCGTGTTTTTACGATACCCCTGCTGAAAGGTAACTCTGAAAGTGCTTTGACAGAGCCGTTCTCAATGATTATCAGTGAGAGGACGGCTGAGAAGTATTTTGGTTCTGAAGATCCGAT
>JAEUSJ010000272.1:0-930 GCA_016788215.1 bacterium
TACGAACCAAGAAGCAGTTTAAAAATATAAAAGTGGAGTCCAGATACCACTAAAAAATAACGGGGCGTAACCGAAAAGCCAAATGAGTAGGTGATAAAAATGAGGAGACGGAAATGGGTATCATAGCATTAATTTACCTTGCGATCGTCGTATTGATGATTGCTTCTCTCTGGATCATTTTCACGAAAGCCGGTAAACCGGGCTGGGCTTGCCTTATCCCTATCTATAACATTATCGTTCTGTTGGAAATTGTAGGGAAGCCCTGGTGGTGGCTTTTACTTATGCTCATACCAATTGTAAATATCATCGTTCTCATCATTGTTGTTCACGGTTTGTCCGTGTGTTTTGGGAAGGGCGCCGGTTTCACAGCAGGCTTGATCCTCCTTGGGTTTGTGTTTTATCCGATGTTGGCTTTTGGCGACGCCACGTACACCGCTCCGGCAAAGAGCAGTTAAAATTTCCTCACAATTACTGTCAATAACAAAACGGGTTTTTCAAATTGAAAACCCGTTTCTTGTTTTGTTATTATGCAGGCTCTTGTATCGTCTCCATTTCCCCATTTGCATTTAACAAATGTGGATTTAATATCCCTTTGCCTTATACATTATTTGTTATTCATTATTAATTAATTCATTATCCATTATTCACTGCTCACTGATTCCTCACGTCTTCTCCCCAATGCAGCTTATTCCGCAAAACTTCAAAGAAGTTTCGTTCGCCAAATCGAATCAGGTTAATTTTATGCGCGGCCTGCTTGATCGTCACCGATGTTCCGGTCTGAATGTCCGCGTCTTCATGGCCGTCGGCGGTGAGTTTCACTGTTTCGTGGGACTCCAATGTCAGGCGGATCGTTCGGTCGGAATTGATCACCAGCGGCCTCGCGGTCAACGTATGCGGACAGATGGGATTAATGATAATCGCCTCCAGCGT
>JAEUSJ010000272.1:940-3103 GCA_016788215.1 bacterium
ATCCGATACCGATGAAAAGAGTCGGTCGTCTTGGCATATTTCTTCTTACGCCTCACTAGGAGATCGTGGCGGCCTAAAAACTGAAAGAATTTATCACGGCCCACGCTATAGTCCAAGCGATTAAACTCTTCCTCAAGCATATAATAGAGTTTACGACCACCAAGTTTGGGCTGTTTCTTGCGAATATTTTGAACGAGTTGAAGCACGAGTTGTTCCTGAAGTTGTTCTTTCGTCTGAAGTTGACGGTATTGATAAAAACTCTGCCGGCTGATGCCGTGCAAATCACAGAGCCCGTTTACCGTGATGCCTTTTTGTCCTTCTCCTTTTTCGATGGCACGTTTAATGACCCGGTGATGGAGTTTTTTTTTACCCGGACGCCATATTCTTCTTCATAAATTTCAATGGTCGCTTCAGCATTAAGTAACTTAAGCTGGGTCTGGGCTAACGCCGATTCTAAGGCTTTCTTCTCTTGCTCTAATAGCGTGATCTTATCGCGTTCGTTTGCCATTTGAATATGAATGACCTTATTTAATAAATGGTTCTTGGATTGTTTCTTAAGCCAGTGACGAACAATGTAATCGCTGATATCATAAACACGCGACGCTTGATATGGATTATACTTACCTGATTCAATTTCGGCAATGATTTTTTGTTTGAAGGCTTCACTATAGCGTTTGGTGATTTTTTGTTCTTTCATAACTCTTGTTCCTTACTTTTAGGTTATTAACATCTGTCAACCTATTTCAGGACAAGACAATTAGTTGTTATTTGTTATTTGTTATTTGTTATTTGTTATTTGTTATTTGTTATTTGTTATTTGTTATTCATTATTAATTAATAATTATTCATTATCCATTATTCACTGCTCACTGATTCCTCACGTCTTCTCCCCAGTGCAGTTTATTCCGCAGAACTTCAAAGAAATTTCGTTCGCCAAATCGAATCAGGTTAATTTTATGCGCGGCCTGCTTGATCGTCACCGATGTTCCGTTCTGAATGTCCGCGTCTTCATGGCCGTCGGCGGTGAGTTTCACTGTTTCGTGGGACTCCAATGTCAGGCGGATCGTGCGGTCGGAATTGATCACCAGCGGCCTCGCGGTCAACGTATGCGGACAGATGGGATTAATGATAATCGCCTCCAGCGTCGGCGTCAATATCGGTCCGTTGGCCGAAAGCGAATAGGCGGTAGAACCCGTGGGCGTCGCAACAATCAACCCATCTGCAATATACGTATTCAGAAAAGCCCCATCTACGTCTGTCCGGATCTTGATGAACCTGACGGTCTCGCCGCGAACCAGAACAAAATCATTTAAAGCATACGCCACTTCGGAATCCCATCGCGCTTCGAGTACCATACGCTGTTCGAGATGATAGTCTTTCGCTTTAACGCGTTCGAATGCTTGTTCCAGTTCCTTTGTCTCTACTTCCGTCAAAAATCCTAATTTACCGACATTAACTCCCAAAATGGGTTTGGCGGAATCGCCTGCCAGGCGCGCCGTCATGAGCAAAGTCCCGTCCCCGCCGAACGAAATAAGATAATCCGATCGTTTGGCCAATTCTTTTTCTTCTGCGAATTGGATCTTGTTCACAAGCTTTTTGTCTTTACATATTATTTCCGCGTCCTGATCCACCACAAAGTCATAGTTTTTTTCAATGAGCCATGCCAGAAATTTCGGCAGAATCGGGATCACGTTTTCTTTTTGAATATTTATTATGATTCCAAATGTCATGATCAACTCTCTTAATTAGCGGATGAATAACGGGACTGTCGTACGTATTGAAATAATGATTTTATTCAACGATTGTGTCATACTTTAACTTTTCGTCGGACGATACTTTACTAAATTGTGCGCTTCATTAAATACTTCCATGCACTCCTCGTTCGAAGGCTTGTATTTGGCGAATTTCACCAGATCACAGACCTCCAGAAATCGTCTCAGCAAGGTAATGAAATTTTCCTCCATCGCACGTTTCTTCCGGAATTCCGCGATCAGTTCAGATGTCGTAGACTCCAGCGCCGGAATGCGAAATTTATTCTCAATATATCCCCGGATAATATCGGATATCTCAACATGGAATTGTTTGAACTCCCCTTTTTCAGCCAGCCCTTTTTCTTTAAGTTTGTCCAATGCTTCCAATGCGATTTCTTCCGGAGACCGTATG
>JAEUSJ010000273.1 GCA_016788215.1 bacterium
GGTCATCAGATCGGCCAATTGACTTGTGGTGTTCTTATCCGTTATGAATTGGATTGTACAGTCCGCATCTCCAAAAATTCTTGCAAGGGTCTGCAACTGACTTGCATCCGGAGTTCGTTCATCATAAACTAAGCGATTGGTCGCGCGTTGGGTTATATAATCAAAAAGATCGTCTTTATCTACGGCCATTTTGTAAAATGTAATCTCCGCCACGGGCGATCTGCCCGTATTTTCGACACTATCGGTACCATCAGTAAAAAACTGAATCTGTGCGTCGTAACCCAAGGCATTTGAGGAAAGGCTTAGAATCTCAAGAAAAGTTCCCTGACTTATATATATTTGACGGTGAAAGATATCGGTCATTGGCAAGAGCCGTTCTGAATCAATGAAAAGCAACATCTTGTTATCTTCAACCAGTTTGATCTTCCACGGTTGTTTGTTATGCGGGCTGGGGGCCAACATAGCATAGCTTAAAATTTTTAGTCGAAAATCTGTAAAGGATTCGGTTAACTTCTCCGGATCCCATCCTTCATGCGCCAGATTCGCGTTGTCACTCTTACAACCTGCTGCGAGTCCGGTGAACGCTACTGCGGCGCCGCTGACAGTGACGATTTTAATAAAATTTCTTCTTTCCATTTTTTCTCCTTTTCATTCCAGCAACTAAACTGTGGGTATTCGACAAATTATTTAAATTTTAATTTTGCCAGTTCTGTTTTAGCCCTACTGGAATTCGGGTTCAATTCCAAAGCTTTTTGATAACAAATCCTGGCGCGTTCAGTCTCATTGATTTTCTCATAGGCATTCCCCAAAAACGAATAACATCCATCCCTGCCCCACCGCGGCAATAAAGGATCTGCCGATGAATCCATATTTTCCTTTTCAAACAAGGACAAAGCTTTTTCAAACTGGCCGATCGCTTTATCCGTTCCACCGCCGAACATAGATGGCGTGTTCATAGTTCCGATACCCATTAGATAAAATACTCGCGGGTTCTTGTCATTCGCAGAAACTGCCTTTTGAAACAAACCGTTGGACTTCGGACCCAACCACATTCCGGAAATTGGGTTGAACTGAATTTTCATTCCGGTTAACGATCCTAACAACGCATAACAGTCCGCATCTGCCTTATTCAAGTCAATTGCTTTTTCAAGCGACTTTATTGCGTTTTCGACATGGCGCTTACCCGCGTCCTCATCGCGTGTGGATTCATCTGCGTAAAGAAAATATATTGCCAATTGGTAATCGGCGTAGGCATACCAGTACAGAGATCGATAATCTTTTGGGGCAGCATCAACCGCCTTCGCTAAAATAGCCTTCGCTTCATCCATCTCAGATTTATTCCAGTGTTTCACAGCGTGATCGATGGTCTTAATACCTTTAGTCAAAAGTATCGCACCCTCGTTTTCGTTCTGAGAATAAATCCGGGCGAATGTAAACAAAAAAATCAACAACATACTTGTTTTTTTCATAGCACGGCTCCTCTAATTGATTTGCAATTTTGATTTCGCAGTCAATATAACCGCACGTCGACGTATCAAAAATCAATTAAAGTTGAAATGTCAAATAGCTTCTTCAAACGTGCAAAATTACAGTTGAAACGCATTAAATGAAAAACCCCATGAAATACTGTCATGGGGTTCCTTACTTATGCGGTTTTATTTTTTTTACGGACGCGTTGCCCGTTTAGCGGCAATTTCCAATCGATTTGTTGCGCGTTGCAAAGCCTGGTTGACCAGATCTACATCATAATTAGCCCGGTCCTCCAGCCGCTTTCGGGCGCGGTCATGCGCCAGCTTGGCGCGATTGACGTCAATATCCGCAGAATGTTCACACGTTTCCGCCAATACCATGACTTTGTTGTCGTGAACATCCAGAAAACCTCCCCCGACGGCGTAATATTCTTCATACCCGTCCTCATGACGCAATCGCATTTCACCGATCTTAATAGATGAAATAAACGCGGTATGATTCTTCAAAATTTCAAAACTGCCGACAGTTCCCGGAGCAACAACTCCACTGACCTCTCCGTCAAAAACGACTTTTTGCGGTGTGATAACCTGAACATGAAAAGTTTTTTCCATAAAATTCCTGCAATTTATCTGTTAACTCGCGCAAAAGATCAGGCGCGCATTTTCTTGGCCTTTTCTTCCGCCTCATCAATTGTTCCCACCATATAAAACGCCTGTTCCGGCAGTTCGTCCATGTGGCCGTCGGCTATCGCTTTGAAGCCTGCAATCGTGTCTTCCTTTTTGACATAACGGCCGGGAGTTCCGGTAAATTGTTCCGCAACAAAGAACGGCTGGGACAAAAAGCGCTGGATTTTACGGGCGCGCGCAACGACGATCTTATCTTCATCGGACAATTCATCCATACCGAGAATCGCAATGATATCGATGAGGTCTTTGTATTTCTGTAAAATTTCCTGAACGCGTTTGGCCACATTGTAATGTTCCTCGCCCACTATATGCGGGTCAAGAATACGCGAGGTCGAGTCTAGCGGATCGACGGCAGGATAAATTCCAAGTTCTGAGATCGCGCGTGATAATACTGTCGTTGCATCTAAGTGAGCAAAGGCCGTTGCCGGAGCGGGATCGGTCAAATCGTCGGCGGGAACGTAGATCGCCTGGATGGAAGTGATGGATCCTTTTTTCGTCGTCGTGATGCGTTCCTGTAATTCACCCATTTCCGTTGATAAAGTCGGCTGGTATCCTACAGCAGACGGCATACGGCCGAGAAGCGCGGACACTTCCGAACCGGCCTGAGTGAATCGGAAAATATTATCAATAAACAATAATACGTCACGTCCTTCTTCATCGCGGAAATATTCCGCCATGGTAAGGCCCGTCAATCCCACACGCTGTCGCGCGCCGGGCGGTTCATTCATCTGGCCAAAAACAAGCGCAGTTTTCGCCAGAACACCCGACTCTCTCATTTCATGATAAAGGTCATTGCCTTCGCGTGTACGCTCACCGACGCCGGCAAATACTGAATAACCGCCGTGCTGTTTGGCAATGTTATTGATCAATTCCTGGATGATAACCGTTTTGCCCACGCCGGCGCCTCCGAATAATCCGGTTTTTCCGCCGCGCATGTA
>JAEUSJ010000274.1 GCA_016788215.1 bacterium
ATTTGATAATTACCTAATGATCTAAAAATTTGGATTGAGTATCAAGTATTTTCTTTTCATGATTTTGGCCTGAATATCTTTATCACTTTGTCCTGGCATTCTAAAATGGGCCCTCCTATGAGTTCAACGCAATAGGGGATGGCAGGGAAAACGGCATCCAGGCATTCTTTGATTGATTTTGGTTTACCGGGAAGGTTGACGATGAGCGATTGGCCGCGAATTCCGGCCGTTTGCCGCGACAAAATTGCCGTGGGCACGTATTGGAGCGAGACCGCGCGCATCATTTCCCCGAATCCGGGCATCATTTTTTCACAAACGGCTTCGGTTGCTTCCGGCGTGACATCGCGTTCAGCTGGGCCTGTTCCTCCGGTTGTAACGATCAGGCAGCAGCCTTCGTCGTCCGACATTCTTTTCAATTCTTTTTCTATAGCATCCCGTTCGTCCGGAACGATCTTGTACACTTGCTCCCATTGGCTTTTTAAATAGGTAGTCAGAAGTTCAATGATAGCTTTACCGGAAAGATCTTCATAGACGCCGGCGCTGGCGCGATCAGAAACGGTAAGGATGCCGATTTTTATCTTCATGAATAAGAAATTTATATGAACCAATGAAAATTCAAATCACAACAAATAAATTCCAAGCAAGTTCCAAACTCTCAAATGGTTGAAACGTTTTGTTTGTGGCGTGTTTATGTCATTGAATATTATTTGTTATTTGATCTTGATATTTTGTAAATCCATTATCCCAAAATTTATCATGTCATGTGAATTACAGCTATTTCGTTTTTTTCAGAAATTTAGCAAGTATGGTATCTAAATTTGGCTTTCCAATCTCCTGCAAATCGTAACGAATGCGAACGGTCGGTTTCTTAATCTTGATCAAACGGGTCAGGTCGATCGGCGTTCCGATAATAACCACATCGCAAGGAACCTTATTGATCGTCGTTTCAAGGTCCTTGATCTGCTTATTTCCATAACCCATGGCCGGAAGAAGGACTCCAATGTCGGGATATTTTTGGAACGTATCCGTGATCGTCCCAACCGTATACGGACGCGGGTCGATGATCGCTTTCGCGTTGTATTTCTGAGCGGCAACCGTGCCGGCGCCAAATTTCATCTCGCCATGCGTTAATGTCGGACCGTCTTCTACGACCAATGCTCTTTTATCGGTGATCCATTCAGGATGATCCACAAGAATCGGCGAGGCGGCATCCACGATAGTTGCAGCGGAATTGACCTGCCGAATATGATCGCGGAGCTGGTTAATGGATTTGTTGTCCGCCGAGTCTACTTTATTGATGATCACCACGTTAGCTAATCGTAAATTAGCTTCGCTCGGATAATAAGACAATTCATGTCCGGTTCTGAGCGGATCGGCCACAACAATATGCAAGTCGGGTTTGTAGAACGGCATATCGTTATTGCCGCCGTCCCAAAGAATTATGTCCGCTTCTTTTTCTGCCTGTTCGATGATAGCCTTGTAATCCACGCCGGCATAAATGATCGTTCCGCTGACAATGTGCGGTTCATATTCTTCAATTTCTTCTATCGTGCATTTGTGTTTTTTCAGATCGGCGATGGAGCCGTAACGCTGCACTCTTTGTTTTTCGAGGTCGCCGTAGGGCATCGGATGACGGATCGCGGCAACTTTCAGGCCCATACGTTGAAGAATTCCGGAGACACGCCGCGTTGTTTGGCTTTTGCCGGAACCCGTTCTGACCGCGCATATTGAAATGACCGGTTTTTTGCTTTTGATCATGGTCGACCCGGCGCCAAGCAATTTGAAATGCGCGCCCGCAGCATTGACGATGGAGCTCCGGGACATGACGTAGTTGTATGATACATCGCTGTAAGAAAAAACGACCTCGTCTATTTTGTGTTTCTTGATCAGTTTCTCAAGATCTTTTTCCGGGAAGATCGAGATACCTTTCGGATACAACTTTCCTGCCAGGGCGGCGGGATATTTGCGTCCGTCAATGTTGGGAATTTGATTGGCAGTGAAAGCGATCACTTCATACGTTTTGTTATCACGGTACACGACGTTAAAATTATGAAAATCGCGTCCCGCCGCGCCCATGATAATCGTTCTGATCCTCTGCATAAAATACCTCCATACAGGATAAAAGGGTTGTTATACTGGTCTAAGTATAACAATAAAAAGGCCAGAAAAGAATGACCAAAGTCATGTTTTAAGACATTATTTATCTTGATTTAACAGCTTTTTTGATATTTTCAACGGTCGTCTTAGCATTACCGGTGAAGATATTTTGACCAACAATAAAAACCGGTCTTTTAAGAAATGTATATTCCTTAAGTATAAGGTCGCGTTTGTTATTTTCGGTAAGATTTTTGTCCTGAAGATTCCATGCGCGAAATTTCATGGAACGCTTCGTGAATAACGCATCATACGAACCGGCCAATTTTTTCATTTCATCAAGTTGTTCCGGAGTGATTTTTTCCTCTTTGATATTTTGGAAAATGAAATTCTTATCGGGTTTTATTTCAGTAATGATCTTTTGGCAGGTTTTGCAGGTTGCGAGGTGGTAAATTTTTTTCATAAAAGTTATTTCTTTCGATTGTAAAAAAATTCGTCTTTTCGATATTGTTTGTTGATCATGCCGTCCACGTACGCATAAAGCGAACCGTCCGGCTTCAGCTGATACGTAATATTCTGCGGAAAATCATGGTGAGGGTTTGAGAAACTGATTAAGTGTTCATCTGCAGAAATGAGTTTGAAAAGCACGGGTTCGTTTTTTCCAATAACCACACGATATACGATAACGCTATCGATGACCTCTATCGTGACGCGTTCTGAAAACACAGTATCACCCTTGATTGAGACTGTTGCCAAACCGTTAAAAAGCTCACTATTAGTCTGATTCCATTCTTCAAAATAAACGGAGTTGCTGTCGCGGCCTTCCCATGATCCCGCTATCCATGCCATTCTTGCAAATTCCGGACGCGGAGCTTTAAGTTCATTCCTTTTGCATGAACTGACGGTCAGAACAATGGTGAGCAATAAGTACGTGACATTTTTCATAAAAACCTCACGGTTCGTTAGTTGGGTCCCATGCAACGCGGTAGT
>JAEUSJ010000275.1 GCA_016788215.1 bacterium
TTCAAATTGTCCTTGATCAGTTTTTCAATTTCATCGCCCGTCCAGTTCAATTCCCACCGGTAATGCGGCGATTCTTCGCATAAATTCTTTCCTCCAACCTCGTTGTTTATACTCGCGAGATAGGTTGTTGGCGTCGAACTTTTCCAGACCTCCTGCACATTCGCCGTAACCCCGCCGCAAGTGGAGAAATAAAATGCATTGACCGGTTTCCCGTCCATGACCGCAATTTCACCGATCGTTTCGATCACGGCGCGTGTTGTGATATCACTTTCGCTTGACGCGCCTTCATACACCTGATCGTTCACATCGCTTACGTAATCGTATTGTTTGTACTTGCCTTTATATCGAACCGCATAAGTTCGCGCGGCAACGGCCTGAGCTTTGGCGGCTTCTAATTGATCAGGCATGAGATTTCCAATTTCATTTCGCACTACCCCCATGAGGTAGGATTCCAAATCAAGGATATTGATCACATTGATCTTGTCTTCTTCCGGCACTATGAGCATGGTTCCACGGTACGAATTACCACCAACGTTAAAACGTATGTCCGATGATTTGGTACTTATGGAAAATGAAGTGGAAACACCTATAGATTTTCCCTGTGAATCAAAGACTTCTATCTTATCTTTCGTTCTTTTGAATTCAATCCGTTGTTCCGCCGACACGTACCCAATGTCTTGTGCCGAGTCATTATCCTTCACCGCAAAGGCCGCATTTGCATACAAAGATACGCTATGCGTTTTTTGAATTAAGATCTTTACCTGCGGAATCAATGCGGTATCCGGTAAGGAACGGGTTGTGGAAGGAGTTGAACATCCGATCGCAGTCAATGTGACTATTGCGCTAAGTAGTAAATTTTGTTTTTTCATTACTATTTTTGTTTTGTTCAAGACAATAATTTAGCGTTTGTTACTAAATTACATAATTTTTTGATTAATGGAACAAGTTTTTCGTATTGTTGTCAATGACTGCACTTCGTCTCTTTAGGATGAAAATAAAAAGAGCCGCATTCGGTAGAATGCAGCTCTTTTTCTTAAAAAATTGAGATAATGCTAAGCATGCTGTCGGCGACGACAATGATTTACTAAAACTTGAATCCTAGTCGTGTGAAATAGTAGGCGCCACTGAATCCCATCTGGACGGCATCCCAATTTCCCCCGGTTTCAGTAAGCCCCGCGTCATGTTGATCGGGATAAATATTGAAAATATTATTTGCGCCGGCTGTCACTGAAATATTCTTGGTCACATCATATCCGAATGCGAGATTAGTAATTGTTTTCCCCCTATATTTATCAATGTTGGATGGATCTCCTGGATCAACTGGTGGATCATTCCAGTTTCCTAACTTAACTGCCCCAAAATAGACGAATTGAAGATTGGCAGAATATGCATCGAGTTTGTAATCTAAAGTTAAATTCATTTTCGTTTTTGGCGCCGATGCAAGCAGAAATAACTTTTCACGGATACCAAAGTAAATATCTTCCTTGCCCGCTAATTTATCAGAAGTCTTTATTTTTTTACCAAGCGACATGTCTGTGAAGTTAGCGGCATAAGTGACGTTTAGACGGCTGTTGTCCAGATATTTTGTCCAGCCCAGTACAATGTCCACGCCGTTTGTCTTAGTGTCAATTGCATTGGTGAAGAATGATGCTTGCGCTATACCCGCCGGAAAAAATGCGCTAATGGTGGTGTCAGAATTATCAAAAGCACCCGTCAACACGATCCGGTCTTTGATCACAACTCGGTACGCATCTACTGTCGCCGTAAAATCCTCATATTTTGCCGTGAAACCGAGGCTCATGTCAATCGCTTTTTCCTGCTTGAGCTCTGGGATACCCAGTGCCTTAGTAATTTCCGCATCATTTCTGGCAATAAGCTTTTCAACCGGTTCACCTGCGACAAAATCAGTAAAAGAAGAATTGAAGTATTTCTGTGCAAGCGATGGCGCTCTGAATCCGCTGCTGACAGATCCCCGCACAGATACATCGGGAGTTACCATGTATCGGCTGGCCAATTTTCCATTAAACGTATTTCCAAAATCGCTGTAGTGCTCAAATCGTGCGGCGGTCCCGATCATGAATTCTTGAGTGATATCAAATTCCGCATCCGCATACGCTCCGATGTTGGTCCTGGACCAATTGAGCACATTAGAGGGTTGAAAGCCGGGAAACCCTTGTGATCCGGCGGGACGAAGTGTACTGTCCGTTCCGTCGAAATATTTTCCGCCATAGTTTTTCCAGGAGCCTTCTTCGCCGGCAAAAATTTGATACTGGTCAACTCGAAAGGCTGCACCAAATGCGATATTCGCGCCTTGCGCTATACTCGGATAGAATTTGCTGAAATTGACTTCGCTCGTGTTTTGAATAAGTTGGAAACCTCCGGCGTCAAATTTTGTCGGCGAGGCAGCCAAAAGCGATGCGTTTAGGGTGTGTTTAATCGTATAATCGAACCGGTTAGATCCGATCGTATTATTCAGGTCAACATCCCAACCGCTGAACTTAGTTCGGTAGCCGGCCGATAACGAATAGTCAGTTATGATCGAAGTAATGCGAGGATTAAATCCATTCGGATAAATTTCAGGAATATTTCTATCTTCGTCAGCTCCTCGAGTCCATGCATACGCATCCGTGTACCGATGATTATATCCGGCAAACGCATAAAAACTTGAGTTAGTAGAAATCGGAAAGGCAGAATTCACATAGACCGCAAAATTGTTAGCCGAGGCATCTCCAAATTTTTCTCGATATATGTCAAAGGGGCCAGCCGGATCCGTAGGACGGTTGGTTTTTGCTTTTGAAACGTAATCCAGTGTGAAGTTTGCGAAACCATCTTGCCCAACTTTTATACCGTAATTAGCGCTTGTGTTTACGGTTCCCCCGTCGAAAGTGTTATCAGGTTTTATGTCGTATTTTGGACCGAAAGAACTCGGGTCTGCGTTACTAATTCCGGTTGTAACCGATCCGGTAAACTCGTTAACGGAAGATTTTAATACAATATTAATAACGCCTGCAATTGCGTCTGATCCGTATTGTGCGCTGGCG
>JAEUSJ010000276.1 GCA_016788215.1 bacterium
GGTACGCCCGACGGAAATATTTATGCATACGAAACTACGGGGAAGTCATTATCGGGATTTCCAGTGGCAACGGGCAAACCGATTTTATCTACTCCGGCTTTGCTGGACATTGATAATGACGGCGACATGGAAATTGCAACTACGAGTGAAGACGGTTTTGTCTACGTTTGGGATTTGACGGCAGCATACAACGCATCTCAAATAAAATGGGGCCAGTATGCGCATGACGCAGGAAACTCGTCTCTTTCGCGTGAGCAGAATAGTATTACACCTTTTACCGGGGATTTGATTCCAAAAAACAGCGCATACAATTATCCAAACCCTGTTCATGGAGGTTTCACAACGATCAGGTATTTTTTGACAGAGCCCGCCAATGTGAAGATACACATTTTCGATATGGCGGGCGATCTTGTACAAACACTGAGCGGAAGCGGAATTACACAAACGGATAATGAAGTTAAGTGGAATCTGAAAAAGATTCAAAGCGGGGTCTATCTCGCTAAGATTACCGCGAAAAGCACCGTCAGCAGTAAGAAAGTAACCCGTACCGTCAAAATAGCAGTAACTAAATAATTCGAGGGGGAAAAATGAGTAAAACGGTCACGTATAAAGATGCCGGCGTTGACATCAGCCAAGGCAATGCCGTAAAGGACCGCATCAAAAAAATGGTGCGCCAAACGTACGATAAAAACGTCTTGTCTGAGATCGGATTATTCGGCGGGTTCTATGAACTCAGAAAGAAGGATTATAAACAGCCTGTGCTGGTCTCAAGCGCAGACGGGGTTGGCACTAAACTTAAAATTGCGATCATGATGCAGAAACATGACACCGTCGGTGAAGATCTCGTTAATCATTGCGTCAATGATATTTTAGCGTGCGGCGCCAAGCCGCTTTTCTTTCTGGATTATATCGGCTTGGGCAAAGTGAGCGACACGGTGATCATGCAGATCGTCGAGGGCCTGACGCGCGGCTGTAAAAAGAACGGTTGCGCGCTGATTGGCGGCGAAACGGCGCAGATGCCGGGGTTCTATGCAGACGGGGAGTATGATATGTCAGGAACTATTGTGGGCGTGGCTGAAAAGAAAAAAATGATCAACGGCGCAACCATACGAAAAGGGGACGTCATGATCGGCATGTATTCTTCAGGGCTTCATACCAACGGATATTCGCTGGCAAGGAAAGTGTTCTTAAACGAATTTAAACTTGATTCGCATGTTGACGAATTAGGTTGCTCGGTCGGTGAGGAATTAATGAAGGTGCATAAATCGTATTTAAAACCCGTGTCCGCCCTCATGGATAAGATTGAGATCAAAGGCATCTCGCATATTACGGGCGGAGGTATATTTGAAAACACGATGCGCGTTGTGCCAAAAAAATTAAAAATGACTTTGGATTGGGATTCCTGGAATGTATTGCCGGTGTTTGAATTAATTCATCGGCTGGGAAATGTGCCTTACTCCGATATGATCCGAACATTCAACCTGGGCGTAGGCATGATCTTAATCGTAGATAAAAAAGATGCCAATAAAACACAGCGTATTCTAAAAAATAAAAAAGAAGAGTCGTTTGTGATCGGGGAAATTGTGTCGGAGTGATTTCGCTTCATGTCCCGCGAATTACTTGCCTTTAATCTCCGAATTAAAATAAACACATGAAGCATTCATCACACAATCTTCGCATTTCGGATTGGTTGGACGGCATATTTCCCTGCCGAGAAAAGAAATAGCCATTCCGACCTCGCCCCACATTTTTTTCGGCAGCGATTCCATTAATTGTTTTTCGATCTTATCCGGTTTATCACCCACCGCAACGCCGAGCCTTGGCGCAACTCGAACTACATGCAAGTCAACGATAATACCTTCCGCCTCTCCGCCTGACTCACGAATGATCACGTTCGCCGACTTTCTTCCTATTCCGGAAAGCTCTGTCAGCTTTTCCATGGTGGATGGAATTTGCTCATCCGTACCCAGGGTTTTAGCCAGCTTGGTTAGCCATTTACATTTATTACCAAAATTTCTGACTTTACTGAGATAAGGATATAGATCAGCCGGTTCAGCCGTAGCTAGTTCCTTCATAGACGGGTAGGCGCTGAAAAAATCCGGTGCAATTTCATTAATATGTTTATCGGAATCCTGCGCCGAGAGAATAACACTTACGGTCAATTGATACCGGTTTTGGTAATCCAAAGGATGTTTACGTCCGCGATATTTTTTTATTAATGGTTGGAAAACCTCAGGCCAATCGGTTTTTTTCATTTCAATTTGATAAGTTAAAAGTTTGAACTATTCGGGTATTATGAATTTTACCACAGAGACACAGAGAACACAGAGGTTCACCGAGTCTTTGACATTTATATGTAAAATATTTTTATGTTTCTTCGTGTTCTCAGTGTCTCCGTGATAAGTATTCCCAAGTCATACTGCTTTCACTGAGTTATTCTCGATAGGAATCGAAAAACTAAAAGTAGAGCCAACATTTTTCGTACTTTGAACCCATACCCGTCCGCCGTGAATTTCCACTATTTTTTTCACAATAGACAAACCCAGGCCGGTGCTGGATTCTCCTGCAGTGGGCTTGGAACTAAGCCGTGTAAATTTAGAAAAAATATTTTGTAAATCTTGTTCCGTTAGCCCCTGCCCCGTATCCTCAACGTGTGTGATGACCTCTTTTGCATTGGCTTCGCAGTATATTCGTACGCGTCCGCCGGAGTGGGAGTATTTAATTCCATTGCTGATCAAGTTGTCAAACACCTCCATTATTCGGAGTTTATCAACTGCGATCTCGGGCAGCGATTTATTTTTCTCGATGATCAGTTGGATATTTTTATTCTGTGCCGCATTTTTATGAACTTCCTCGCATTCACTTAGAATAGAATCGATCTTTTCTTTCTTTAGATTCAGGGTGATCTTACCGGATTCAATGGCGGAAAGGTTAAGCAAGCCTCCGACAATTTCTACCAGATTCTTAGAGGACTGATTGATACGATCGAGCATTTTTTTTGCATTGGTCAGGTC
>JAEUSJ010000277.1 GCA_016788215.1 bacterium
AGTTGACGAAGATGAGGAGTATACGATGTAATATAGACTAATTCCTCGAAATAACATGGATGATCAATGACATTGAATTGTTCAGGTTTAGCCATTGGAAATGAGAGAATAATGTTGCATTCATTCGCTGAAAATTTGTAATATTTAAGCTGACCAACGCCTTTAATGGTTTGCTTTTCTACATCGGCAAAACTTTCAAGAATTGTTTTGACTTCAAACAACATTGCAGTGTCTTCTTTGGTTGCAAGGCAATCAAATTTTCCTTCGTAGAGTTCCAAACCATATCTCTCATTATGTGCTGCTAATAACCGAACAATATCTTGATGCTCGACCAGTCTTTTTTGTCTGATCTTAATGGCTTGTGTAAGATCGATACTGACAGATGATATTACACTTAAATTCGGGTCTCTAGCAATATCACCTGATGATGTTTGTCTAAAGGATGATACTCTCCTCGCTCCACCGGTTGGCTCTTGAAGTTCTTCAGTTGTTATTTCGTCTTCAGTTATTAGAAGTAGCCCTTTAGGATAAGCCTTATTATTTATTCTCTCTATATCACCTAATTGTTCAGCAATCCCTGGAAGTATTTTAACCGCGTTGGCAGCCATAGATTCTGTTGTGCCGGTATCATGGATGATTTCATCAATTGTTTTTCGTTCAAGATTTGAGATTCTTTCAAACTCTTCTTCTGAGTCATTTTCCGCCTCTAAAGCAAGCATGAGTTTGGAAGTATCAATACCTGGAAAAACATTGGTAATCCGTAAGAGAATTCGATACGGGTGGCTGATTTCTCCATCAGTTCCTTCAAGACCTAACTGTAACATTGCATTCTTCCACAGTGGTATCTGCAAATCCATGGAAGGAGCTTGTAAAAGTTGATTTGCTGCCGGACTGAGTCTTGCAAGTTTATCTGGAAATACGATAACAAAACCTAGTAATTCAAAAAACCTGTGGATATCTCTTGAAACCGTCAAATAACCTCTATTTGAAGTGGGTTTTTCTTGTTCTCTTTCTAAGAATTCGTCAACAGATAATCCTCTGTCTCTGTATGTGTATATTTCATGTCTAGTAAGCTGTTCACCAAAATTTTCATCGGTCAATGGAGTTCCAGAATCTATAAGCTGTTTGACGACAGATAATGCTTTGTATAATTTATCAAGATCATTGAATTGATGAGGAAAGTTTTTCATAAAATACAGATGTTCCGACTGCCTATGAATTTTGAAATTCAAGGGAAATAGTTTGTTTTAATCTTTCATTTGCAATCTTGATGTACTGAGGATTAATTTCAGTCGCCAAAAAAATTCGATCGTGTAGCAAGCAGCTAACACATTCAGAGCCGCTGCCGGCAAAAGGAATATAAATCAAATCTTTTCGATTACTAAAGTGATTAACAAGCCTATTACACAACAAAAGCGGCTTCTGGGTCGGGTGTGCGGTTTTTTCATTTTCAAATCTCTTTCCAGCAAGTGTTGGAAATTTCCAAACATCACCAGCCAATCTGCCTTCAGCATGAGGTATCCATTCTTTGCCGTTTTTAAAAATTTTATTTTTTAGTCTTTTTAAGCTCTTATAAGGCTCACGAATTTCGTTAAACGTAAAGTTGTCGGTTTTACTAAACCACAAAATTGGCTCATAAAACGCGTTCAAGGTTTTGTAACCAGAAAAACCGTTTTCATAATGCCAAATTATTTGACGTCTGTATTTCATATTCCTCTCATACAAATAGCATTGGATGAAACACAGATAATGATGAATTCCATAAATAAAAATATTCCCCGTTGGCTTAAGAACCCGAATACATTCATCAATCCATAATTTACTCCAATTCAACCAACTATCGACATTTTTCCAATGATCGCTATTATTTCCAAAATCCTTTTTTAAATTATAAGGCGGATCAGCGATTATCAGATCAACTGATTCTTCTTTCATTTTTTGCATAAAGGTTATGCAATCTTGTAAATATATTTTATTAAAATCAATCATTCGGGTTTCTGCAAAATAACAATATATTGATGATGAATATTTTCTACATAAGAAAATGGGTAACCGTATGGGAAAAGTTTTTTTGCATTCTGAATAAGAACCTTTATACCCTTCAATTGAAAGTGTTTTTTCTTTTTTTTATCTGTTAATTTTGTTATTAAATCAGCGTGGAAAGCGAAAAACTCTGATTTATGTCTAAAATCACTCACAACGACACACATGTATTTTCTTGGTTTTAATAAACTGTAACATCCTAATAAGATTTTTGATAATTCATCCAAAAATTTATTATAGTCTTTAATATTTCCCAAATCCATTTCGTCGCTACTATATTTCGTCGCATGCCCTTTTTGAGCTCTTTTATTTGCTTTGTGATCCTTTTTTTCTAAAATATTCCAATATGGAGGCGAGGTAACAACAAAATCAAAAAAATCCTCATTAAAATAGTCTTCAAGTTTCCTACTATCACCACAAATAAGGTGCTTATCATCAACTTTGTGTTTTGATTCAGAGCTTAATCTCTTCCTGGCTATTTTACACCATTTCGGTGAAAGCTCCACCCCAAAACCTTCCCGTTCAAGCTCAACGCAGGCTTTAATTGTTGAACCTACTCCTAAAAATGGATCAAGGACCTTTCCTCCTTTTTTTGTAAAGAATCTGAGCAACTTTGCAACATCGGTAAAAGAAAAAGGTGCGGGATGCATTTTTTCATATTTCGCTTCTGGGCTTCCAGCTCCTAATCCCTTTTGATAAAAAAAACTTTTGGTTTCTTGAACCCATTCTTTTGATGTTAGATCGTTTAATCCGTTTCTTCTGTCAATCATGGGACTGTCCATTATTAGCGTTTCAATCATTTTTTTTCGCCTCTATTTGATATTTAGGTCAAATCAACACAATATAATTAAACACGCCAAATTAGTCGTTTTCAAGTCTAGTTGGTCAACCCGCCGGTCGGCGCAGGAATACGTCCTCCGCGGGTAATGAATTTTTTGGGCGAAAGCGTTCGTAA
>JAEUSJ010000278.1 GCA_016788215.1 bacterium
TCCATATTGATGGTATTACAATGGGCGGACATGGAAAGATACAGATACTCCGAAAAGAATTCTTTATTGATCTGATCGTTAATTGCATTTTGAAGATTCTTGGATAACATTATAGTACTCCTGTGATGTGAATAAACGAATGTATCCGCAGTGCGCTCAATGTTCCATCAAGGGCACAAGCGATGAAAAACTTTATTTTGTAATTTTACTTAAAACGGAATAGTTCATTAATTTCCCTTTTTTATCATACACTTCATTTTTAACCGTTCCGATACCCGGAGAAAAATAGTCAACGCTATGGCTCTTGCCGCCCGGCATCTTCATGCCCATCATTTCCATTGCGCTCTCGGATTCGACGGCAATCTTGTAACATTCGAATGTTCCCGCCGGAACCGTGACGGGTTGTTTGGCTTCTACTTTTCTTCGAATAGTCATGACCATGGTGCCCATCTTCTCGCCATCTTGCATCATGTGCATTTTCATTACGGCATCTTTAAGCTGATCTCCTACGTTTATGTTCCGTATAGGCATTTCAGAAAACCCGCCTTCTAATTTCAGTTCCATATCTTTCTGCTTTTCCATGTTGCTAAAAATGGACTGCAGATCCATGTAAAAAATAGATCCGTCGCATTTGACTTTGAATTCAACCGAAGATTCTGTCTTACCTTTCGCATTCATATACGTGCCTTGCATGGTAGCCTCGACTGTGCCGCCAATATCCCGTCGGTCCTTTACAACGACCGTATTGGTTCCCGTCAGTTTATTATTGCCGTCGAACTCCTGCATTTCAAATGAGTTGCCTTTTTTAATCGGATAAAAACTATCGCAGTTTTGTGCAACTGAAGTTTGAAAAGAAGAAATGTAAAAGATTGTGCAATACATGATTATGGAAAATAAACTTGTTTTCATGTCGAATTCCTTTCACGGTTATAATTTATTTTTCGATTATTCCGTATATTACAGCGCCCAATCCTGCGATCAGGCTCAGAATCGCACCTATCATCAGGGCTTTGATGTTTGATTCAGTGCCTTTGGTAAGTTCCTCTTCCGATTTTAATGTTATTATAAACGGCTTGCCTTTTTCGGACGGCTTTTGGATCATGAGTTCACCCGAAGTATCGGATGCCTCGCCTATCGCATATATTCTGCGATCCACTGGAATAATCTTTTCAGAAAACTCATACCCCAATATTTTTCTGTCACCGTCACTGCGCCCGACGTTAAAAGAAAAACTACCAAAAGAGATCGAATTTCGTCCCTGAATACTTGGTTCATATTTACTTATTACCTGAACAGGATCGATATCCGCGCCGTTTGGGTTGACGGTGATGCGCCCGGTCGCATCTTCGATTTCGAAAGAAACGGATTGGGAATTGTTAGCGACAGAACTCTTAGCCGTGCGGGTACGGCGCTGGTTATTGCCTTGTGCGTCTTTTTCATAGTATGTCTCTTCATAGCGTTCCAGAACTTCCATATGATAATACACGCAAGCTTGTTTGGACAATTCACCCAATAGAGGCTTTGCACATTTCACCATACCTTTGACTTCTGTAAGCTGTTTAAATCCGCCGGTGCTTCCTAGTTCATTTTTTACCGACTGCCAAAGTTCTGTCAGGTCTTTTGCCAATGAAGTTTGTGTGGATTTGATCTCAAGGAGTTTGTCCTGACTTTTTCTGCGTAAAAAGATAAGCAAGACACTCAGCCCGATCAGAGCAATGCCGATAATCATTGCGGCCATTTTTTTTCCTCCGGTTGGATAGTTGTGCTAAATATCAATAAAATGTTTGTTGAAATAACTGATGAAAAGCGTTGTAAAGGCCGCCGTAGACCAATAAGGTTCCCGTGGTCTTGACAATACCGCCGATGTACATGAGCCAAAATCCGTATCGTTTGTATTTTGGGGTCAGCGCCATGATAATGCCAACTTCTTTAAGGCCCGGGCTTGGAATGGCCGCAATGATTACGATGCCGAGATGCCCGGATCGTTTGATAAAACGTTGGAAGCGGGAATCATGAGGCTGCACATTCATTACTTCTTCCTCCCCGGGCGATTCCGTAAAATACTTTTCTATCTTTTGAAACCAAGGTTTATGCTGAATACGGTCCAGCCATACCCGAACACGGTACAATTTGACCAAGCCGTGAAAAGATTTCTTGAATAAATAGAACAAACAATACAGCCACGCGAGGTCGATAATCGACACAATGACAAAAACAGCGGTTGCTGTGCTTAGCCAGTGCTGAAAATAAGGTAGTAAAAGCGTGTACCACCCCACCACGGCGGATTCGTGCTGGGCAAGCGTCCACACGACCATGGAAACCAAAGTAATGGCATTGATTTCAAAGATCATATATTTAAGAAAAGCTGTATTGACTTTACACAACAATATCTTCATTTTAAGAAAAAGTAGTCGTTTTTTTAGTGAAAAACCAATAATAAAATTTAGGCATTATGATACGTTTTCTGGTTATTTTCATCGTGGTATTTAGTATTCAGGAACCCTTTTTAGATGAAAATGAAATGTACGGCGCATGGAGCTGGGTGCAATCAAGCGGTGGAATATTAGGCAACACATTGACTCCTGAGAATATTAAATTATCAAAAAAAATCGTGTTGACGAAAGACCATGTCATCATGTATTACGCCAACGATTCCCTGACGTTAAAACAAAATTATCAAATCCAAAACGAAAAGTCGATCTATTCACAATCGCCGGCGCCGGTTTTACGTATTTCCGGAATGACGAAGACGCAGACGATAAGTTTACGTGGGCAAGACACGCTGTTTCTGAAAGAAAATGTATATGACGGCTATGCACACGTGTATGTGAGGTTACGGGAGTAGTTAGCCCTTGATTTTGAAAGACGTTTACGTTAGCTTCCTATCATTAATAATGAGGATGTCGGCTATACAACTTTGTTACAACGGTACCGTATTTAAGACCAGCGTTTATTCAAGTATTGAACGGCTGGTTTTTTAATTTT
>JAEUSJ010000279.1 GCA_016788215.1 bacterium
GCAGGATGTGATCGCATGCCTACCACTGCGTCATAGCGGTCGATCATGTTCGACGCCCGCCGCGCCTGGGCTTTCAGTTCGTTAAATGTTTTTTCAAACGTGACATTTTTAAGAATCCAATCGCCCGGATCGAATAAAACAAAATCGATAGACTTGTTGTCCCGATTGGGAATTACCGTTTTCTGCACAGCCTGATCGATCCATTCACGCACGCTATCTTTGGTTCCGTCCGTATAATGAACCTCAAACACAATCGGCATTTTGAATACTTTGGTCAATTCGTCCATCGCGTGAATTTGGTTGACCATGATCTCCGTGCGTCTATGGTCTTCCTTTACGTCAAAATAATTTACTAGATAATGCGGTTCGCCTCCGCGGTAGATCCACTGGTCAAAGAACCAATCCGGCGTTACGCCCAGCGTATCCATAAAGGATTGATACAGGTCGTTGGTCTCCACATTCCGGTAACGATAGCGGCTTAGGTAATGATAAATAACCCTTTTGTAGGCGTCTTCGCCGTAGACGTAATTCATCATTTCGATCACGGACGAGCCTTTGGGATAGTACCTCGTTGCTCCGGCTTCGGTATGCACAAGCGGGAGGCGGTCGGATTCCGATGCCCGCAAAGATTTTTCATGTTCATCACGGCGATTCCATTGATAAAATTCTTCACCAAAAAATTTCTTGCAACCCATTTTCGAATAATAAGTCGCAAAACTCTCATTCAGCCAAAGGCTTTTCCAACTGCGTATCGTGGTAAGGTCACCGAACCATTGATGCGCCTGCTCATGAATATCGGTATCGATATAAATGTCGTCCAGAAAACCGCGTTCATCGATATACCAGAAATCACCGAACAATATCGCTGTCGTATTTTCCATGGCGCCCGTTACAAAATCCGAAGCAGGAATATTGGCCAGACCGGTCCATGGATAAGGCATTCCGATTTCTTTTTCCAGAAAATCCAAGGCGTCCGCCGAGCGCCGGTACGTCGGCTCTACGCGGTCTGCCTGATCGGGATAATACCAAAGCTGAATAGGCACGCCGCTTTTGGATTTGATATTTTTGACATCATAATTTCCGATAGCAAGCATCAGCAGATAACTCGAATGCGGTTTGGTTATCGCATAATGCCAGGTCTTTGTTCCGTCTTTATTTTCTTTTTCAGAAATTTTTTTTCCGTTGGAGATCACGCGGTAATTTTTGTCGAACGTAATGATCGTCTCGGTAATCATTTTGTCATTGGGTTCATCATACAGTGGAATCCAGTTCCGGTGACTGATGTCCTCCCCCTGCGTCCATATCTGTTTACGCATTATATTTTTTGGATCATTCCATCCGACGAAATACACTCCTTCACGGGGATTTGCCTCGTAAACAAAAGTAATACTGTCGTTGGTATTCCAAGCCAATGCCGGTTTGGGGTAAACGGTGATCCCTTTGCCGTTGTTCACATATTCAACCGATTTGCCATTAAGTAAAGCTTGTTGAATACGTATGCCGACAGCGTCAAAATAAATTTCACTCACTTGTTTTCTCAACGGAGAAAAATAATGCGTCACCTTTCCTTTGACGAGTCCTTTCGGCGCATCGAATGACACTTCGAGTCGCATGCGTTCAAAATCCACCACGCGCTCGCGCGGCTCGGAACCGGCCTCGGTGTAAAACCTCGACGTCGGATATTCTTTTTGCTGGGCCCGCAGCCCGCTGCCTATGGTTACACAGATTAATATGATCCATAACTGTTTCATTGACTTTGTTTCCTTTATGTAAAAATTAGTCGTTCGCACAAATTGAAAAGAACGATAATCAGGTTTCATTAATCCGGTATGCTATAAGCATGATATTCGTTTTATGGCAAGCGTTCAATGTTAAAAATCTTTATCGGTGAAATCAGCATTTGTTCTTTCTCGGGTAATCGCTGGATCTTACGAACGACGTCCATCCCTTCAATTACTTTCCCGAACGCTGCGAAACCCTGCCCGTCGGGATTCCGTTTACCGCCGAAATCCAATTCCGGCTGGTCGCCTATGCAAATAAAAATTTCTGACCCGGCCGTTCCGGGTTCCGCGCGGGCGTAGGAAATCACGCCGTCTTTGTGCAAAATGCCGGTCGTCTGTGTCGTTTCGTGCTCAATGGGAAAATAACGCGTACGTTCGTCTGAAAACAACCCGCCCTGAATCACTTCGATTTTCACATTATTATTCGGCTGGTTTTGCATGGTCACGACGCGATAAAACACAGCGTTCACATACAAACTATCATCCACATAGGTTAGGAAATTCGATGCAGAAATCGGCGCTTCTTTTATATACACTTCCACCTTGATGTCGCCCAATTCTGTTTTAATCACAACTTTGGGGTTTTGTGAAAGGGCTAATCCGCCAATTCCTACGAACAAAATTAATGCAACAATTTTCATCATAAAGTGAAACTATGTATTCAGTGTCATTTAATCAATTGATCCTGCAAAATGACACGAATGGGTCATTAGATAAGGTCGTACGTTCGGAGAATAAAAAGGCCTATTGAAATGGTTACAATAGATCCTAGCGTCGATATGACAATAATATTACCCGCGAGTTTTCCATTAGCGCCCATCGCCTCCGCCATAACAAAGCTCACGATCGCCGTCGGGCAAGCAAAAAGGATGAACAGGGTTCCGAGATCTTCCCCGGTGTAGCGAAGCAAGTAAGCGCCAAAGGTTAACAGCAGCGGCGTGAGAATGATTTTAAACGCCGAAGCCGATAGCGCGATGGCCGATGGACGTTTCATCTCGGCAAAACTTAAAGAACCGCCGATCCCAATCAGAGCGAGCGGAAGGGTTAAAGCGGAAAGGTAGTTTCCGGTTTTGGAAATGATCGGATGAATTCCAATCTTAAAATAAGCAAAGGGTATGGCGCAAATGGCAGCCAGGATGAGCGGGTTTTTAACGATCTCCGCCAGTGCGTGAGTTATGTTCAATTGCCGCTC
>JAEUSJ010000027.1:0-2904 GCA_016788215.1 bacterium
TTGACGTGTCCCATATTACCGATGAGGCGTTTTATGATGTGATGGACATTTCCAAGGCCCCGGTGATCGCCTCTCATTCCTCCTGTCGCTTCTTTACTCCGGGCTGGGAGCGAAACATGTCGGATGATATGATCCGCCTGCTTGCAAAAAATGACGGCGTCATTATGATCAATTTTGGTTCTTCATTTATTAACGGAGAATACTTTAAGCGCGATTCCACCGTCCGATCGGATGCACGTCAAGCGTTAATTGCAATGGGAATGTCTTCAACCGACCCGGCCGCTCATACCTTTGTAGATCATTATGAGAAAGAACACCCGATCGGGTTTTATGCCGACGTCAAAGAAGTTGCCGACCACATTGATCACGTGGTAAAACTGGTTGGCGTAAATCATGTAGGATTTGGTTCAGATTTTGACGGCGTGGGCGATTCTCTGCCGACAGGACTTAAAGACGTTTCTCAATATCCTAATCTTATATACGAACTTTTGAAGAGAAATTACTCTAAAGAAGATATCGGAAAAATATGCGGATTAAACTTACTGCGCGTGTGGTCTGCAGTGGAGCAGGTTGCCTCGCAAAAATGAGATCGGATGTAATGCGGCAAATCTTTAAACTTTCTGGTTCTGTCTAAACACTCTTTCGAATTCCCAACAATTGACAAAATGACCGGATTCTATCTCCACGGAATCCGGTTTTTCATTTCTGCACCGTTCGACGGCGTATTCACAACGCGGAGCGAAATGACAACCCTGCGGATAACGTGAAGAATCGGGAACTTGCCCCGGTATCATTTTCAAGTATGCTGCTTTTGAATCTATCTTCGGAATCGCGTCCAGCAGGCCAATCGTGTAAGGATGTTTCGGATTGCGAAATATCGTCTGTACATCGCCTGACTCAACAATTTTGGATGCATACATTACGGCAACCCGATCTGCCATTTCCGCCACCACCCCGAAATCATGCGTGATCAGCAGCAGTCCCATGCCGGATTCCTGCTGATATTGCCGAAGCAATTCCAGTATTTGCGCCTGTACCGTCACGTCGAGCGCCGTTGTGGGCTCGTCGGCGATCAACAGCGAAGGATCACAGGACAGCGCCATAGCGATCATGACCCGTTGGCGCATGCCCCCGGATAACCGGTGCGGATAATCATCGTATTTGTTTTCTGCATCGGGTAGTCCGACTTTTTTCAGAAGTTGAATCGTTAACGCCTTGGCTTCTTTCTGCGAAATCTTCTTGTGCAGAATCAGCGCCTCGTAAATCTGGTTGCCAACTGTGAATACCGGATTTAATGACGTCATCGGTTCCTGAAAAATCATCGCAATATCGTTACCGCGAATGGCCCGCATGTCCTCCGACGACAGGCTTAAAAGGTTCTTGTCTTTAAACCATAGTTCTTCGGCAGAAATCTTCCATGGCGGCTTTGCCAGCAGCCTCAAAATCGAAAGCGCCGTGACGCTTTTCCCGCAGCCCGATTCACCGACTAAACACAGCGTCTCACCGGAGCGGATATCAAAACTGATGTCATCCACTGCTTTGAAACACGTATCGCCGGAGGTGAGGTAAGTTCTTAAGTGATTGACCCGGATCAGGTCAGACATTTTTTTCGTATTCATTTCAAAAAATATAATTGAAAAAACAGGTAAACACAATAATACAAACGTTTTTATACTTGAATAACCTGTAATTTGGCAGTACATTCATCGGCGAAATTGTTGACATTACGCGTGATTCAAAAATATAATCTCACCAAACCCTGTGGAGAAACTCGTCATGGCTCTCAAGAAAAAACCAACAAAAAAGAAGGTTCAAAAATCAAAAACTTCAAAAAAACCTTCTTTAAATAAAACAAAGAAAACCGTTAGAAAGAAAAAAGCTGCAAAAAAACCGACGTCCAAGAAACCGATAAAGAAAACTAAGCCGAAAAAAAATATTAAGAAGAAAATAATAAAGAAAGGATCCCCTAAACCCGTCCAACAATTGTGGCGAAAGGCGAAGACGGCGCCCGCTCCGGTTGCTCTTCATAAAACGGTATACGTTAATCCGAATATATTCCGTGAATACGATATCCGCGGTGTTGTCGCTGACGATTTGTCTACGGATGTAGTTGAACTTCTCGGTAAATCCTATGCGTCTTATATGATCGGCAAAGGCGCGCAGACGGTGACCGTCGGACGCGATGTAAGAACGACATCGCTTTCACTAAAGAATGCTTTGGTTAAGGGCATGCGCTCGACGGGTTTGAACGTCATTGACGTCGGCGAAGTGCCTACGCCCGTATTGTACTATTCGATCCTGTTTTTCGAAACCGATGGCGGCATCATGGTCACCGGAAGCCACAATCCACGTGAATATAACGGCTTCAAAATGTGCCTCGGGCTCGCTCCGATTTACGGCGAAGAAATTCAGAATCTGAAGCGGATTATTGAAGCAAAGGATTTCAGAACCGGTACCGGAAATTATCTCGAAAAAACGGTTGTTTCTCAATATATCGAAATGATCAAATCGAAAATTCATTTCGATAAACACTTTAAGATCGTGATCGATGCGGGTAACGGTACTGCCGGAAGGATCGCGCCAAAAATATTTCGAAAGCTGGGCTGCGAGGTTATCGAACTGTATTGTGAACCGGACGGCACTTTTCCGAACCATCTTCCCGATCCGACGAAATTGGAGTATATTGTCGACCTTCAGAAGCTCGTGCATGAACATAAAGCGGATATCGGTTTAGGATTTGACGGCGACTCCGACCGTGTCGGCGCGATAGACGAAAAGGGAAGAGTCATATGGGCGGATAAATTAATGGCATTATTCGCACGCGAGATCAATAAAAAAACACCGGGATCAAAGATCTTATTTGACGTAAAATGTTCCCAGGCCCTGATCGAAGACATCGCAACA
>JAEUSJ010000027.1:3003-16949 GCA_016788215.1 bacterium
ATCAATAAAAAAACACCGGGATCAAAGATCTTATTTGACGTAAAATGTTCCCAGGCCCTGATCGAAGACATCGCAACACACGGCGGCATTCCCGTCATGTGGAAGACCGGACATTCGCTGCTCAAAGCGAAAATGAAAGAACTCCAAAACCCGCTGGCCGGTGAAATGAGCGGCCATATTTTCTTTGCCGACGATTTTTACGGATATGACGATGCGATCTATGTTGCGTGCCGTTTAGTTCAACTGTTATCACGCTCTCCGCATACTTTGTCCGAACTCGCCGATACCATCCCTCATTTTTATTCCACTCCGGAAATCCGGGTTGACACAACCGAAGAAGAAAAATTTAAGATCGTTGATGAAGTGAAAGAATATTTTCGTTCCAAATATGACGTGATCGACGTGGATGGCGTTCGCGTATTATACGGCGATGGCTGGGGACTGGTACGTGCCTCGAATACACAGCCGGTTTTGGTTGTGCGGTTTGAAGCCAAATCCGAATCGCGCTTACATGAAATTATGAATGAGATCATTGCAAAATTGCGCCAGTATCCTTCCGTGACTATCAACGATAATGATCTGCAAATGTATTAAGCCCTATTTGTTGTTTTAATTTCAAAGGATGAGCATCATGAAAACACTGCAAGGCGTCTACCGCAACGGCAAAATCGAAGCGCTCGAGGAATTTCATGCGGACAACAACACGAAACTCCTGATCGTCATTACGGACGAAACCGTTTCCGACGATGTCGCGCCCGATCTTCAAGGCGTTTCCGTCATCGAGAAAATACGGCGGCGAACCAAGGCTGAAGTTTCGAGCGAACAGCAGGTCAACGCGAGAGAAAAATTGAAGCAGATATCTGCGCTGGTCGACGGCAAGCTGCCGTTCGGTACCGTGGATGAAGCGACGAAAAGCCTGAGGAGATACGGCAATGATAATGATTGACACCGATGTCTTTGTTATGGACAATTTTTATGCAAACGACCCCCGTTATGAACAAAACAGTCTTTTCCTCCATCGCGTTCAAAACACAAAAAATCTAACCACTATATTTAATCTCCTGGAAGTATGCAGCCTGATCGCGCCGCATTGTTCCGAAAAAGAACTGCTCGGTTTTTTTGAGCATTTTGACAGAACCTATAACCTTGAGATCATTTACCCAAGTTCATACGACTTGTCAACCGAATATTTTATGGATCACTTTTTCGGTGAGATCCTTCACACGACCCAATTTACAGGTAATATGGTAGACAGCCTGATCTTCACGTTGGTCAAACAGCGGCCCGTTCGAGTCGTGGTTTCCTGGAATGCAAAACATTATAAAAATAGTTTATCTAAACTCGGAAAAATGGAATACCTTCAGCCGGATGAATTTATGAAGTTTTATAAAGCCGGTGAAAAGAAGTAATTCCTCAACATACAATTAACGAAATCATATAGGAATTAAGAATGAAACAGATTGTCGAATGCGTGCCGAATTTCAGCGAGGGCAGGGATCCTCTTATCATAAAGTCCATTTCAGATGCTATTGAAAACGTGGGTGGCGTAAAATTATTAAACGTTGAACCCGATAAAGACTATAACCGGGTTGTCGTTACTTTTGCCGGCGAGCCGCAAGCGGCTGTAGAGGCGGCATTCCTCGCCACGAAGACGGCATCTGAAATGATCGATATGCGTAAACACAAGGGCGAACACCCGCGAATGGGCGCAACCGACGTCGTGCCGTTTGTTCCAATCAGCAATATCACGATGGAAGATTGCGTGCAACTGGCAAATCAGTACGGACAGCGTGTTGCGAAGGAGTTGGGTATTCCGATTTACCTGTACGCGCAGGCTGCACGCAAATCCGACCGGAAAAAATTACCCGATATACGCAAAGGGGAATACGAAGCGATAGAATCCAAGTTAAGCGACCCTCTATGGACACCGGATTACGGTGAAATGAATTTTACTGAAAAAGTGGCGAGATCAGGAGTGACGGCAACCGGAGCGCGCTTTTTTCTTATTGCATTTAATGTCAATTTATCAACACCTGACGTCAAGCTTGCCGATGAAATTGCATTTCGTGTGCGGGAAAGCGGCCGTCCCAAGCGGGATGAGAACGGAATAATTATGAAAAATGAAAACGGGAAGTCATTACGTATCCCGGGATCGCTGCGAGAAACCCAGGCAAAAGGTATATATATGGAAGCACACGGCATCACTCAAATTTCTATGAATTTGTTGAATTATCTGATTACGGCAATTCACACAACGTATGAAGAATGTAAAAAAGAAGCGGCAAGTGTTGGCACAAAAGTTACCGGAAGTGAGATCGTCGGATTAATACCCAAAGATTCCATCGTGATGGCGGGAAAATTTTACGCTGACCGGTTAAAATTGAATCTGAATAATGATTCCGATCTTATTCAATGCGCCATTGAACAGCTTGGCCTGAGCCAACTGGCGCCGTTTGATCCGCAGAAAAAAATAATCGATTTTATGATATAATACGCTTTTGAAATTATTGCCTATAAACACCAACATAAACGCGGATCACGCCCGGCAACTTCTGTGCGCCTATGTCAATTATGTGACGTCTCTTCCTCATGATTCTCGTCGCTATCCGGAATATTGTCTGCCTGTTCTTCAGCCCACGTACGCAGTATTCTCAATTCAATGGAACTTAATTTGGCGTCCGGGTGCGTTAATCGATAAGAGGTTAACGGCATAGAGCTGTCCCCGGCCACTTCGGCAATTTGATATAATTTCTTTCCCATCCTTTTTTGAGAATAAGTGCCCCACTCGGAAAAGTTGAGATGTCTTCTTCCCGACTTTACGTCATCGGCGATGACCCATGAGAGGGGCGCAATTTCGCTGTACCACGGCCAGCGTGTCGTATTGCTGTGACAATCATAACAAGATCGAATCAGGATTTTCGTAATTTCTTCAGGCATTTTCACGTAGGACTGTATATGTTTCGTTGGGTCTTCCGGAATATTAGCTCTCTCCGGTCGTAGAAACTGTATTGCAGTAATTAAGATAAGCAGTACAATAAAAATACGTCTCATATATTTACCTTGAATGCATTAGTTTGAAATCTCTAGTGTATTGTTTTTTAATTTTGTTTTGTATTTTGGAATATCCCCTTGCGACGGCCCTTTAATAACTTTCCCGTTTATATCATAAGTGCTTCCGTGACATGGGCATACAAATAGATCCCGTTCTTTTTTGTATTTGACATTACACTTTTTGTGCCGGCATATTGATGAATACGCGAGAAAGTCTGTATCCGATTTTCTTACGATAATAATCGAATCCGTCATATCTCCGATGGCTACTTCTTTTAACACTTTGTACCCGCCGGCCTCTTTTAATTCCGGGTAATCTTCAATATTTATGCTTAACGAATTTCCACCTGCATGCGGTTCATCTAGTATACCTGCAGCGTTAAGGGGGCTTGACGAAGCAAGATTACCCAAAACCAATCCGGATGACGTTGCTAAGACGGAAGATAAAAAATTACGGCGCGAAACTGCGTTCGATGATTTTGACATATTTATTTCATTATTATGGAACTTGATTAAAAATAATATAATGGTTTTACTACGATAATACAACGGAAAGAAGTTCTTTGATCGGGATTTGTTTCTGTAATTCCGAACGTATCTCCAAGAGCATCGTTTCTTTTTCTTTTTTCATAAATGCGATTAAGTTGTCATACAACGCAGGATCTTCTATTTTTATGCTATGGCGCTTGACAAAATAATTCACATGCTGTAACCCCGTTTCGATATCGTGCCATGCACCTAATAAGTCTTGAATATGGGCCAGGTACTTTCTGAATGTCTCTGTGGAGCCGAATCCGGGGTAACAAGACTGTTGAATTTCCAGCATATATTTTAATTTTTTTGTAATTATCCGCAACACGTGAAGGGAGCCTGTACCTTGTAACGCGAACCTGAAATCATCATCTAGACTTTTTAATTCTTTTTCGATAGCGCGACAATATGCGATACGGCTTACGACATCTGGAATCGTTTTTTTAAGGTTAATCGTCAGAAATGCCGTTTTAAAATACTGCTGAAGCGTTTTCTCGCGTCGGTCCAGATGAAGCCTATACGCTTCAAATCGAAGTGAAAGTTTATCCTCCCAAGCCTTTAACAATTGGAGTTGAACCTGTATGTCCCTGAGCGCTCCCGCTCTTCTGAATTTTTTCTTCAATATCTGCAGTTCTTTTTTTGAATAAGGCTCTTTTCCCGATGCTTTCAGAACTGAACATAGCATAAGCATTCGCCTGATTGAGACTCTGACGTCGTGAATCGCATCCGGGTCGCAGTTTTCCAAAGCGCGGAAAATATCATGCTCGAGTCTTTTGATGCGAAGCCCATATAAAAATTGCAAAGTCATCGTGCTCTCTCTTGTTGAACTGAAGGTAACCACTTTCTCCTATACGATTCAACTACCGATTGATATATTTTATTTTTATTATCTATACATATTAGATTCTAATTTATGGAAAATCTCAAACAACTTATTGCCGTCGATCTTAAGGCAGATCCTCTTATGGTTAAGCTGGAGCCCGCTGAAACCGGGGCCTCAGCAAAAAGATATTACAGCGTATCCGGCATAACAGATGGATATCCGGACGAACTATTCATCCTCATGCAAGCTCCGGCTGACACGCTTTCGGATTACCTGGAGATAACACGTTACTTTGAAAAGAACCATATCCGGTCGCCCCGAATAGTCTATTCTAATATAACCCATGGCTATATTATTCTGGAAAATTGCGGAAAGCAGACGTTGGAAATATTGCTGCGAAACGCGCCTCATAGAATGATTGAAAGGATGTACGAAGGCGCTATAGACTTACTGCTTGCACTTCAAACTTTGCCGCCCGATCCTGCAGGCATTGTATCGAAACGCCTTTTCGATAAAGAAAAATTCAGTTTTGAATTTGACTTTCATGTATGCCAAAAATTAATAACAAATTATTTTGAACATGTTTTATCGGATTCTGAAAAATATATTTTGCAGGTTTTTTTTGAAACCATCATTCATGAACTGGCAACCCAGCCTTTGGTGTTTGCACACAGGGATTTTCAATCGTCCAACCTTATTCTCAAAGAGAATGATTTGGTACTACTTGATTTTCAGGATGCCAGAATGGGCTTAGCCTTATACGATCTGGTTTCGCTGGTCGAGGATGTTTACGTAACCCTTGAAACCGATCTGAAAAATGAAGTTATCAGTTATTATAAGTACGCAGCCAGGTCAAAACATATTCCGATCCCTTCGGATGCTAATTTTTCATGGATATATGATCTGACAACCCTACAGCGAAAACTTCATGACGCGGGTGCCTTTGTTTTTTGCTTTGAAAATTTTGGAAATATCAAGTATTTGCCTTATATTAATAGCGTATTTCAGCATGCGTTGGATGTCATGTCACGTTATACGATTTTCAGCGAGCCGTATGATTTATTAACCATGATAAGCCATGCCAACCGTACCAAAAAATAAAAACGTAGATTGGATTTTTTTTGACATCGGCGACACCCTCGTTAATGAAGACAAGCTGCGCTTTAATCTCTACCGTATACTTGAAAAAAACCTGCATGATAACAAAATTGACCTTTCCTTTCAGGACATAATTGCAACCCGCGAAGACCTTATTTTGGGGCATGCGGACGAATCGCCACATTATACTATCGCCAAAATGTATCTGCCGGAAGGCATGTACCACCAATGGCACCACGACATAAAAAACCATGTCCACCGTAATCTGAAACGCGATTTAATTCTAATTCCAGGTATGGAGCGTATCCTGAAAAAATTATCACGATCATATTCTTTAGGACTCATTGCGGATCAGCCGCATGAAATTCTTGATTTTCTGAAAGCCAAAGGAGTGTTGAATTATTTTAAAATTCATGCCATCAGCGCTTTACTTGGAATCAATAAGCCTAAAAAGACGATGTATGAATGGGCTATCAATCACGCCGGATGCAGTTTTGATAATGCGTTGATGATCGGTGACCGTATCGACCGCGATATCATACCTGCTAAAGAATTTGACATGTTTACCATACAGGTAAAATGGAATACCTATCGCAAAGGTTTTGAACCTTCCACCAAGAAACAGCAAATGTATTTAGAATCACTGCATCGGTTGAAAAACTGGCAGACAGAGCCGGCATCAAAGAAAGAGGAACCCGATGCGACCGTTGAACGTGTCAGTTTGTTACCTGCGGCCATCGAGGCATTAAGCTGATATGCGAGCAATGATCCTTGCGGCCGGTTTCGGATCGCGTCTTCATGAACTCACCCGTGACTTACCTAAACCACTTATTCCGATTCACCATCATTACCTTATCGAATACGCTCTTTTTCTGATCAAGAAGGCCGGAATTATCGACGTAATGATAAACACGCATTACCATGCAGATAAAATCCGCGGGGCGCTGCAGGATGGACATAAGCACGGATTACGCATCTCCTATTCACATGAAGAAACGATTTTGGGAACTGGCGGCGGAGTAAAACGCGCTGAAAATTTTTTCGGTCATGAACCATTTGTTCTCATCAATTCGGATATTATCTGCGACATCGATTTAAAAAAAGTCATTGCCTACCACTTCGAACAAAAAGCCGCGGCAACTATGGTAGTCAGAGATGATACGACTCTGCCCAATTTTGACGAAATCAAACTCTCTCAAGACTACACGATACGTGCAGTTGGTATTAAACCTAAAACAGATGAATCTGTTCCTTTAAACCGGATGTTTACAGGCATTCATGTTCTCGATCCTATTGTTTTCTCATACTTAAAACCTGAATTTTCATCTATCATATCCGATTTTTACCGGATTGCGATTAAAGACAATTTGAAGATTATGGGTTACGATTTTGACGGTTTCTGGATAGATGTGGGCTCTAAAGAAAATCTGGATTTGGTGAGAAACAGCCGGCGTCTTCCGAAAATTCAATTTTAACAAATCACTTAATATGAATCTTGAATCCTTCGTCAAAACTAAAAAAGCCAATTGGTATCGTTTGGAATCACTGGTAACGAAACACCAAGGCGCCGAAAGATTATCCGATAACGAATTATCCGAAATGGTTAAATTATACCGATCTGCCTGCGCCGATTATGCTTACGCGTGTTCGGCTTTTCCGTACGACCGCATTATCCAAGAACTTAATTCTATTATAGGCAGATCACATAACCGTATTTATGGAAAACGTAATATCGGATTCAAAGCCATCCTACGTTTTTACTTCGATATCTTTCCATGCGCTTTTCGCGCAAATGTAAAATATGTTCTGTTGTCATTCTTCGTTTTCTTTCTTGGAATGGCGCTTTCGTTCTCTGGAAGTTTTGTAAACCCGAATCTGCCCAGGATTTTTATGGGCGAGCAGTATGTGGAAATGACCCAACAGAATATTAATCAAAACGATCCGTTCGCCGTTTATTCGCAGTCTGACAGCCCGGTTATGTCCGGGTTCATTATGACAAATAATATTAAGGTTACTTTTTTCGCTTTCGGAATGGGTATATTGGCAGGAATTGGAACGTTATATGTTCTTTTTTACAACGGACTGCTTCTTGGTGTTTTTTTCTTTGTTTTCTATCAATGCGGACTCCTGCTCGATTCTTTACTAACGGTAATGATGCACGGGACGCTGGAACTGGCATCCATCTTCATTGCCGGAGGAGCCGGCCTGATGATCGGAAAAGCGCTGTTGTTTCCAGAATCGTATTCGAGGAAAGAAGCTTTAATGCTTAACGGGTACGAAGCGGTCAAATTGATACTTGGTATACTTCCTTTTCTTGCAATAGCAGCAATAATTGAAGGGTTTGTTACCCGCTTAGACTTACCTGTTTACATAAAAACGATTTTTATTTTTTTCAATGTTCTGATTTTGATCTGGTATTTTCTTAGAAAACCGCATTCGTATTCCCCTTGAGTCTCAAAGAACCGGTTTTGGAGAACTGTCTCTCCGCACCAGGTAGCTTGTTTCAGAATTGAAAAGGTAAGTAATATTTTTACCCTGAATTAATTCCAATTTTTTCCTCAGACCAATCTTTCCTTAAGCGCTTTCGCGACGGCCTCAGATTTGCTGCTCACATGAAGTTTTTTATAAATAGACTTTAGATGGCGGCGAACGGTTTCTTCGCTTATGAATAAAACATCTGCGATCATTTTGTAACTCTTACCTGTACATAGTTCATTTAGAACTTCCATTTCTCTTGGACTAAGTGTCGTTGTGTTTTTTCTTTGAAAAGATTTAACGACCATTCTGGCAATTTGGGTGCTCATGGGCGCTCCCCCGTTTATTACCTCCTGGATTGCGCCTAATATTCGTTCCGTTGAGGCCTCTTTTATAATGTATCCTGAGGCGCCTGCGCATAATGCATTAAAAACGTAGTCGTCATTTTCGTGCGCCGTCAGAACTATAATATTGAGATCGGGAAGTTTCGCACGTATTTCTGAAATACCTTCAATGCCGGACCGGTCAGGTAAGCCAATATCCATTAGAACGATATTCGGCGGATCTTTGATGATTCCTTCAACTCCAGATTGGCAATCATAGTATTGGTGTATACAAGTAAAGACATTTGTATTGTTAATCAGTTTCGCCAGACTGGAGCAAATGTCGCGATCATCTTCTACAAGAGATACGGTAACGAGGTTTTTCATACTAAAATTGATTTAAGGTGGATGAAATGGGCAAAATAAATTGAACCGTTGTTCCTTCGTCTGGTTTTGAGTTAATGTTTAGCGTAGCAGGAATTTCATTTGCACGGCGGCGCATACTGCGGATTCCAAGACCGGAAATTTTTTCATCGTGGTTAAAACCTTTTCCGTCATCAGCCAATAGAATTACAAAGTTGTTGTTTTCAATCTGATAGGTTAGTGTTATTTTTCTGCTCCCTGCGTGCTTTAATACATTATGCATAGCTTCTTTGAATATTAGTATAATATGACGTCGCGTGTGCATGGATAATCGATAAGCTTCGTAACTTTCTGGGATACTGTCAACAAGAAAGTCTGTGCCTGTTTGATCGAAAAGCTCATCCCCAAAGTCTTTGATGCGGATGGCTACCTCTCTGAAAGTATCTTTGTCTGGATTCAACACCCATAGAAAATCACGCATGCCCGTTGATAACATCTTAGAAGTTTCAATGATCTTCTGCAATGTCGTCATATTCTCTTCACTAATGTCGCTAAGTTCACGCTTCAGGACTTCTGCCAGCATTGCAATTTTTGTCAGTGTGTGTCCAAATTCATCATGAAAATCATCCGACGCTTTTTTTCTGACACGTTCATTTTCGAGTCGCCGGATTCTTTCGATCTCCAGAGTAGTTTTAATTTTTTGTTTAACTCGGTACTTGTGTGCCATCCACACCGTTGAAGAAATTAAAATCACTCCTAAACAGAAGAACCACCAAGTTTTCCAATACGGCGGGTGGATAAATATATTCAGCATAACGGCTTCACTCCAGACGAGGTCGTTATTCGATGCTTTCACAAGAAACCGGTAGGTGCCTGCGCCTAGATTAGAGTAGGTTGCATATCTGCGTGAATTTGAATAGACCCAGTCATTGTCGACACCGGCAAGCTTGTAGGCATATTGATTTTTTGCCGGATCGGTAAAATCTAAAGCAATGAACTCAAAGGTCAGCATGTTTTCGTCGTGTAATAATTCAATGCCGGTTTCTCTGGTCCAATCGGCTTTTATTTCCTTTTCGTATTTTTTTACCGAGGTAATAGAAACGGGCGGTGCAGTGCTGTTTTTTTCTATATGATTCGGATTAAATCGACTAAACCCATTAAGCCCCCCAAAATACATCTCTTGTGAATGGGTTAGCAGAAACGCGCCTGAGTTAAATTCATTGCCCTGTAAACCGTCACGCTTATCATAATGTTTTACTGAGAGACGTAGTGCCTTGGTGTTTTCAGCAATTGTTATTTTTTCAAGATTATTCCGGTCAATTCTAGACAAACCTCTGTTTGAACTGATCCACAAATTGCTTCCTTCGTCCATCAGCACCCCGTAAATCATATTATCAGGTAATCCATTAACTTCATCAATGTGCCGGAGTGAGCTGTCGATTGGATTCAAGACACTTATCCCTGCATCGGTTCCTATCCAGAGTCGTCCAGTTCCATCTTCACAAATTGATAAACACGAGTAAGCTGTTGTTGACTTCAGTTCAGAGACTTTTTCTTTAAAAAAATGGACTTTCTCACGAGCGGAGTAACGGATCAGCCCGTTCATAGTGCCCGCCCATATAAATCCTTTACTATCTTTCTTAAGCGATAGGACGGGATAGTTCGGTGCGCGTGTTGAGGTATCAAACTCGGTATCAAGCTGCTTTATTGTTTTTGATTTAGCGTCCATCCAGTTAAGGCCCGTTGACGTACCAATCCACAAGTTTCCATCATCCGCTTTTTCAAGTGAAAGAACAAAATTTGATCTCAAAGAAGTAGAATCATTTCTATTGGTCAGATGTTGTACAAATTGTTCGGTATTCAGGTTGATTTCTAACAACCCTACAGGAGTGCCGGCCCATAGAGTTCCTCCGTCCACATGCAAAGCATTAACGCTAATTGCAGATGAACTTAAAGATTGAAAAATAGAGTTGAACTTCCGAGTAATCAGTTCTTTTTTCGGTTCAAAATAGAACACCCCATCATCTGTTCCTACCCAGATATTTCCATCTGGGTTTTCAGCAAAGGACCAAATGTTGTTATTTGAAAATCCGGGATTCCTTACCGCATCATACCGGTACGTTTTGAATTTTTGGGGAGTGATTCTCATAATGCCGCTGCGCGAAGTTCCCATCCAAATAATACCTGAACGGTCTCGGAAAAGACAAGTAATTTCTTGAGACCCGGCTCCTTGAGAATTGATTAAATATTTTGTTTCGTTGCCTTGCTTTTCGCTATCGTATCTGATGAGACCGTCAGATGTTCCCAACCAAAGCTTCCCATTTATATCCGGCAGAAGAGAAAAGACCATCGAGTCATATTTATTTGACGTATATTTGTACGATTGAAATGTGTTTGTTTGAGTGTCCAATTTGCTGAGCCCATTCTGGGTTGTTATCCAAATATTACCAAGAGAATCAGAATATAGTTTGACAATATAGTCACTTGCGATGGAATTGACGTACTGCGGATGGTGCCGAAATGTGACGAAGGATTGATCTGCGGTGTTGAACTTATTTAGCCCGCCGCCCCACGTTCCGATCCATAGGTTTCCACTGACGTCAATGCAAACGGATGTGAGTGCGTTGCTGCTTAGGCTCCTCAGGTTTTTCGGATCGTTTCTATAGTTTCGAAAACGGCCAAGTCGAGCATCATACATATCGAGGCCTCTTCCTCGCGTCGCAATCCAATAGTTTCCTTGTCTATCCTGACAAACGTCACGGATAAAATTACCACTCAAGGTGTTGGAATCGTTTTCAGAAACAACAAATTGTTTAAAAATACCTGAATCCGGATCGAACATATTCAGTCCGTTATTGGTAGCAATCCAGAGTTTCTTACCGTTATCCTCATATATAGAATTTATTCCGTTATTTGAAATACAGTTTTCATTATTGAAGTTGCGTTTATAAACTTTTATGGAATACCCATCATACCGATTGAGACCATTCTGGGTGCCAATCCACAGATAACCTCTCGAATCTTGAAATATGCACGTCACTGTATTTTGGGACAGACCCATCTCAGCAGATAGGGATTCAATATGAAAGGGTTGCGACTGGCAGTATATAATGCACCCGTTCAATAATAGATAAACAATAACAATTAGTCGTTTCATTGAAAAATAGATTTGCCTTGGTTGTATAGGGAAACAGTCTAACGAGATGGAATTAACCCTTTTAGGTTATTGATACTAATTAAAAAGGTATTAGCAAGCAATACCCTATATGGGTTAATTATTTTACTGGCTTCATTATTTCGAATATAAAAAAAGGGCATCAACTATTTGTTGATGCCCTTTAGTAGAGAAGGATATTTATATTTTTTTTTATCTACCAAATGTTACTTTGAACCGTCTGCTCTTAGCATTAGAATTTTAGACCGACAGTAAAGCGATGGGTTCCGCCGAGCATTCCCATATCAAGATACCCATAATCTACCGTGGCACCAAACTTGTCGTTTAGTTTATAGTCAACCCCGGCGCCTAACGTCAAGCCGGCATAGAAAGCTTCACCGGTCTTGTAATCCTTATCTTTTTGCAGAGTGGAGGTATAGCCGCCGCGGGCAAAGAACATGTTGTTGAAGCCGTATTCCACACCAAAATTCGTGCGACCGGCTTGATAACTGTTTACATTCTGCTCAAGTGTACCCACAAGACTGTTTTGCTCATTTCTGTAAATATCCATGCTAATGCCGAAATTTACAGCAGCAGGCAATTCAAACGGTTCGGCACCATATTTGAAAAACACGCGCTCGTCATTAGCCGATGGGTCAACCGTGCTCGGCAATATAACCTCTTGATTCATTCCATCGCCCTCATACTTAGACTGCGGGCCAATATTGGTAATCGCAAAGCCCATTTTCAAGCCTCGGAAATCGGTATTGTACATAAAACCTATATCAAACGCTACACCTTGCGCCGAGACGCGATCAATCTGAGATCCCAGGAATTTCAAGGTCATACCGCCGCTGACTCGATCAGTAACTTGTTTCGAGTAGCTTACGCCAAACGCCAACTCATATGGCGAATACGTTGCACCGGTTCCTCCGGGATTCGCCTCTGTTGTGATATCAATTGAGCCGTAGTTGACGTAATTCAAACTGAGGCCAAATACGCCAATATCACTGATAGGAAACGATACAGCCGCATAGTTCGTCGAAATACCGGCAGCATAATTCAGATATGAAACCTGAAAATTTGGCCGATCCATCGCGCTGACATTAGCCGGATTCCAATACATTGCGCTAGCGCCGGTTGTCATGGTCAGACCAGAAACACCCATCGATGTTTCACGAGCTCCAACCGGAATTTTCAAAAACATAAACCCTGCTTCGCCGCGCTTGTTGCCTCCGGCGAATAAATCTACTGACGACAGCAGCATCAGGGCAATAATTACTATCTTCTTATACATATTAATTCTCCTTTGAAATTTGGGTTGACCGGGGACAGATAAGCCTGTCCCCGATTTCCATATTTTGATCGTTAACGAACATCCGGATTATTAGAGAGAATTTCTTGTTGAATCACGGCAAATTTCACCGTTGTAGTGCCGATTCCGGGTGCATCAATAAGAGCGATATACATACCGCTGGCAATCAACTTCAGACCGTTATTACGTAAATCATAGACCTCGGTCGACGTCTCATCTCCAGGCGCCAGACTTTCTTGAATCAGATTGCCTCGTGTAACGCCTTCATCCAACGGATTCACTGTATTTGCACGATCATTATTGGACGAACTATTGTGGACAATAGTCGAAACTAGGTCACCAGAGACAGTAAAAATACGAATCGTGCAGTTTGCCGGCAGATTTGTGAATTTGATCTTCTTATCAAAAATGCCTCTTTGCCAGCTGGTCTGTGCATAGTAAGGATTGGGCACCACTTTGATGTCTTTTAGCCCTTTCTTCAGCTCTTTCTTTGCCGTCGTGACCGTATTTCCCGTGGCGGTAATGGTGAAGACATCCGCCGTATTATTCGGTTTCGTTGTATTGACGCGGAATATGGTGCCTGTTTCCGGCAATGGTGCATTGTACGGACCGCTTGTCGTGGTCTCGCCGCCGTTCCAACTTACAAATATTTGACGGCCAAGTGTTCTCGGATACGCCGGGTACGCGATGACATTATTCAGAGCAACCCATGCATTATAACCTGCAGAGCCTGCGCTCATATTAAGCGGATCCCAGATATAATAACGATCCGTAAACGGATCATTCGTCCCGCCCGATAACGGGTGGTCGACA
>JAEUSJ010000027.1:17047-19254 GCA_016788215.1 bacterium
CCTTTGTACAGCCGTGCCGTGATTTTGTCCGGTTTGGCCGGTTGCGGTAAAGCGGATTTCAAAATCGAATGGCACTAAAGCTCCCCAACCGCGCTGATTCCATCCTTCGACAGCATTTGCAATGTAAGCATCATAAGAGCCGTCCGAGGTAACGACGCCTGTTGCCGCATTCATAAACCAGAAGCTGCCATTGACCTGTTGATCATTATTAAGATCCGGATCATCAGTTGGGAAATTCAAGCCGTTAAATGCGGCTGGCGGTGCGCCTGCTGCAACAGGATTCAATACGCCGCCGGCATTGGCCGTTACGTTGAATGCTTTGAAATCGTTAGCAGGGCCGCTGACAATGAGCTTGATACCGTCAACGATAATAGATGCTTCGACGGTAACAGAAGACTGATCTTCACCAAAATAGGATTCATCCAATTTGATGTCCACGCCCGCTTCGTATGTCCCGTTAGCATTGCCGTCGTAGAACGTGCGAGGATCATCGCTTCTGGAACCGATCTGCCGCAAGCTCGTACCGAGCCATACCTGATAAACAATACCGGTTGACGGCAGGAATTCATCACCGACCAGAGGGAAGGTCATACTGTCGGTAGGGATACTAATGAATTTTACTGAATAAGTTCCAGTCTGCACGAGCGCAGGGTCTACGACCTCGGCTGTTACAGAACCATCGCTCGGACCGGTGTGGGCAACCGTATCAACCGCGGCGTTATACGTGGTTCCCAAGACCGCTTTCATCGGACGCACCATGACCGCATTGCTTACCTGATCGGACTCCAGTGTTCCCGGAATACCTGTTGGAATTTTTATGGTATCGCCTTCAAAGGGGATCGTATTCGGCGAGGCGATATAAGGCTGCGCATCATAGGCTGTCACGCAGTAATAATAGGAGTGGTTATTGACGACATTAGAATCGATATATTCATAGCGCAAACCGTTATCAGTACCAATGGTAACTTCTTCGATCGTCAGATTGCTGCTTGCTGAAAATTTGCGATTGGTAACCGTCGTAATGCCATCGGGTAAATCGTATTGAGCCAACATCGCGAAACTTCCCTGAAGTCCCGTGCGGGAGCGATATACACGATAGCCCTGGAAATCATTAGTTACATAATTTGCCGAGTAGCCGTTGGCCGTCGTGATGCCAGAAATAATTCCGTAGGTATCCGGTTCATTTTCCGCAACATCGTCCCAGGTGATTACAATTCTGCCATCCAACGGCGTAACTGAAATCTTTGGAATTGACGGCGCTTTTGGCGTTATCAGGCCATTATCAAAAATAGTCTGAATCAATGCGTCCGTTGCTTTTAGCTGAGCAACTGCCGATAGACGGTTAGTACCGGTCGCGCCAATGACGGCCGCCCATACCACTTGTGTGTCACCGGCTGAAAAAGTAAACGGGCCAGTGTTAAGAATCATACGCACATCACCTCCGAGGGCCGGGTCCATGACGCCATTGGCGCAACCTGCCGGAGACGTTACCGGATCTCCAGGCCATGCATATCTGTTATCGTCGCCGCATCCGGTCTTTGGCGTTCCGTTCAAGCGTAATCCTGCCATAAGATTGTAGGTCTCCGGATCATTATTTGGAGCGCTGCCGCTGGCAAATCTTACAAATGAAGTTGCGCCAAGCCATATCTGCCCGGCGTCTAATAAAGTCGGAACAAAAATATTCTGAACGGGATCATAAACCAGGGTCTTGGTGTTAGTAGCAAACTTGGCTGACGTGCCTGGATCTACGCTATCTCTATTCACGACCGGCCCTTGTAAAATGTCAATGCCCACTGATTTTGCTAAGTCGGTGTTATCTCCATTGTAGCAGAAACCAAGGCCTAATAAGGTGTCTGAGCCTAAAACGTCGTTAAAGTAATTTTCTACATCCGGATCCAAATATAGGCCGAAATAAGCTCCGCTATACGAGACGCTAGTTTTGTTGATCAATGTGAATTTTAAGAACACGGCATCCGCCGCCGGGCCCATGTCAAACGCAAATGATTCCAGGACAACTTCAACTCCGATACCACGATACGGGGGGCAAGGGGTATAGCCGCAATGCTCTTGCGTGCTGTCAAGGTCGTTAAAAACCGCCCAGGTTTGCGATGGTGCAATGCAAACTGCATCACCCTTATCATCAACGAGCCCGGGCCAATGAGGTTCTGAGTGCGTATCGTTGATATAGTACACTCTATTGTCTGCAC
>JAEUSJ010000027.1:19353-22866 GCA_016788215.1 bacterium
CACCCTTATCATCAACGAGCCCGGGCCAATGAGGTTCTGAGTGCGTATCGTTGATATAGTACACTCTATTGTCTGCACTGTTTGGATCGCTTGCCACCAATTGATAAAAGGGCACGCCGGAGTTGATAATCGCCCCCGGCCTCATTTGTGAGCCGCCATCACTGGGCTGTACATTGGTCACAACCTTGATGGGGTATTCACCAGTGATCACGCCCAGATTAAAACCGCCGGAATAGACTAGTATACGACCGGAAGAGCGAGGAAATTCTCCGCCGCCTGAACGTGCCTTAGAATCAAGCATGTAAATGCCATTGTTCTGCATGACGTAGCTCCAGTTATTTACGCCGATACGCACCTGATCCATGATGTCCGGTTTTTGTAGCTTGATCTTTTTGGTTGATCCGGTTTGAGAATGCCCTGTTGTGTAGTAGAAAACGAAAGGTAAAATAAACAGGGTAAATAAAGAAAAGAGTAATAGTTTCTTCATGATAATTCCCCCGAATTTTAAGACTGGAAAAGGAGTTGGCTAATAACTAAATATACGATATCAGCCATTTAAGAAACAATGACCGTGGTCATGTTTTTCTTAAGTAAGGATTTTGGATAAATGATAGATAAGACATTAAAATACAGATAGATATTTAACGGGTCTCTTCAAAAAATCGGTTTCTCAGATCTACAATTCGAATCGCGATCGCGCTGCGCGCCTCCGTCGCGATCTCCTGATAATAAAAATATTTATCCTGATCCATCCAGTTCAGGTGCTGGATCTCCGACAAGAGGTCGATTGCGCGGCTCATGCCTTTCAGTGCGCGTTTGCATTGGGCGATATTGCCTCCGATGGTGTGAGGCTGATAACCCATCACGTGAGCGCCGGCCAGCTTCGTGCACGCCGCGGACGTAGTATTCTGAAGTTCTTCCAGCAATTTGTGCGTCCGGATCTCCGGCAGAAGGGACTGCACCCAGGCGCGGATCTGATTATAAAATTCACGCGAAAGGCGATATGCGGAAATGCGGTAGAGCGAATTTTCTTTGGCGTCGAGAAATCCCTGAAAGCCTTCATCAAAGACGCCCATGTCGAGCAATTCGCGCTCGATATAATATTTAAAATAATATTCTTTCGCATTCGCCGGTTTTTTTTGTTTGAATGCCTCCCGCACATAATACATCGCCATCGCCTCTTCAACCATACGGTCGCGGTCGGAATGGCTCCAGTATTTTTCGTAAAAAGCAATGACACGCAGGCCTTCTTTGTCAAGCGACTGTATGAATTTCTCCCAGGCGTTTTCATCCCAGGCATAGCGCAAAGAGTCTGCAAAGGATTGGTCCGACGCGATCATGGAATCGGAAAGCGCTTCCTTTTCAATATTGGTTTTCCACTCCTCGTGCGCTTTTTTCCAGGGTTCTTCTTCGTCGCCTTCTTTTTCATTTTCCCAATCACGGTCGTTATCATGAAAGGACCTTGCCATCACCGCCTCCTTTCTTCCGTTGATGCAAAAAAGAGTCTGCCAATAATATAGCTGCGATCGTTTTCATATCGTCGATCTCGCCGCGATGAACCATCGCTACCGCTTCATTAAATGGAACGCGCATCAATTCCAGAAATTCGTCATGATCCGTGATCGCGTCCGCTTCTTTCAGATCTTCGGCCAGATACAGCCACATTTTTTCATTACTGTAGCCGATGCACGGATAGAATTCCGCGATCAGCGTGAGTTTATCGCTCGTGAATCCGGCTTCTTCGGCAAGTTCTCTCTGCGCAGCCTCTTCCATAGGTTCTTTTCCGTCCAGTTTTCCCGCGGGCAATTCGATAAAAACTTTTCCCACCGGGTAACGGAATTGTTTAACTAATATCGTGTCGCCGTTGGCAAAGAGCGGGATCATGATTGCCGCGCCGGGATGGCGAATGTATTCGCGCACGGCCGTTTTACCGTTGGGCAGGCGAACTTCATCACGCCAGGCTTTCATCAGGTGGCCGTCGACAATTTGTTCGGACGTCAAACCGGTCTCCCGCAAATTTTTTTCAGTTTTGATCTCGTTCATAATTCTACACAAAAATCACCCACAGAGTTTCACGGAGAATAACTTATCTGCCTATCATGTCGACTCACCCCGGTATTGTCATTCTGAAAGAATCTTTTTTCAAGTATAACAACTGCTTCATTCAAAAAAGATTCTTACAAGAATGACATTTTTAACTCTGAGTAGTAGGTTACTTGCAATCTTTTTTCTCTATAATCTCTGAGACTGATCACAAACTTCTTCCCACGACGATACTCAGTTGTTTCAGATTTTGCATCAGCGCTGTAAATTCCTCCGGCAGGATAGCTTGCGCGCCGTCGGAAAGCGCTTTTTCAGGGTGATTGTGAACTTCGATCATGAGTCCGTCGGCGCCTGCGGCAACAGCCGCTCTTGCCACCGGCGGCACCAGAGAGCGTTTGCCCGTTGCGTGACTGGGATCGGCAAATACGGGCAAATGAGATAAACTTTTGATCATCGGTATCGCGGAAATATCCATGGTGTTGCGCGTAGAAGTCTCGAACGTGCGTATACCGCGTTCGCATAAGATCACGTTATAATTACCATTGGCCATGATGTATTCCGCGCACATGAGATATTCTTCAAGATTGGACATCATGCCGCGTTTAAGAAAAACGGGTTTATTACATTTCCCCGCTTCCTGAAGCAGGGCGAAGTTTTGCGAATTGCGCGCGCCGATCTGCAGGATGTCTGCGTACTGCGCAACGAGTTCGACCTGATTGGGATTGACCACTTCCGTAATCACGGCAAGTCCGGTTTTTTCCCGCGCCTTGGCAAGCAGTTCCAATCCGCGTTCACCTAATCCCTGAAAACTGTACGGCGAGGTGCGCGGCTTAAATGCGCCTCCTCGTAAAATGTGCGCGCCTGCATCCCGGACGATCTGAGCGATCTCCAAAAGCTGGGTTTCGCTTTCCACGCCGCAAGGGCCGGCGATGATCGTGATACGGTTGCCGCCGATCTCGATGCCGTTGACCCGGATGATCGTATTGTCTTTTTTCCATTCCCGGCTGGCGAGTTTGTAAGGTTTCTGCGTGGGAATGACTTTTTCGACGCCCGGCATGGTTTGAATTTTATCCGATACCAGTCCGCGTTCGTCCCCGACGACTCCGATCACGGTGTTTTCATCGCCTTTAGATACGTGCGGCGTGCAGGCGCTGTCTTCGACAAATTGTAAAATATCCTGAATTTGTTTAATGGAGGCGTTTTTCTCCATTATCACGATCATCATAGAACGGATTCCTTTGCTGAACAAAATTTCCGGCGTCTCATGATACAAACTTAAATATAAAAACTATTGTAGTCAAGGCGCGTCTTGGCAGAGAGAAGTGAAGAGTGATGAAAAGCACTAAACACGAACTGAATAATGGTAAAGTGAATTACCGTCCTTAATCATTTCTTGTTTAGTGTTGTGTGTTATTCATTGATGTGCTTATCGGGTTGGCTCACAAATGGAAGAGAACACTTCAGTCTGAG
>JAEUSJ010000280.1 GCA_016788215.1 bacterium
ACTCGTATTCATACCGACCGGCATTCTCCTGAACATAACATCTGTTAGAGTTTTGGCCCATTCATGTTTTACAGCATATATGACTTGAGCTTTTAAGTCGATACCATGGGAGCAAATTTTTTCAAACCCGCCAGGATGTAAGTCTGCCACTTCCAGTACGTCTTTAAAATGCGTTCCGTATAGTGTAACAAGATAACGGAAAGTAATTTCATCGATGCTCCATCGCCGATGAGCATCACTGAATGAAGTTGTAACGAACGATTCAAAATGATCCATTTCTCCGCCCCATAGCGGATTACCGGCCGTGCCGCATGCAGTTACGTGGCCGATGGTTTTAATTTCCGCTGAGTCCACGCAGAGTTTGGCCGCGTGGCGAAACGTTGTAAGCTTACCCCCAACGAGTGAGATCAGATTTGCAACTCCGTCCTTCTTTGCATGATCCATGATGATGTGCCGCCGCGTAATTGCGCCGGGATTCTTTTTTCCGGAATAAGGCAGTGGACGCACACCGGAAAATGAAAACAAAATCGAGTTTCGATTGATCTTCGCCGCAGGGAAACAATGGTTTGTTTCCGTAATCAAATAATCGATTTCCGAAAAAGACGGGGAGAGTTCATCCAAGGAATCCTGATGTCGAACGTCCGTCGTTCCTATCAGATAGTAATTCAACCAGGGGAGAATAAAAAACGGTCGCCCGTCCAATCGCGCATTCGAATAAATAGCATGGCGCGGCCCGTCAGCGAAGCGCGGCACCACGATGTGACTTCCCCGCGTTCCTCCGATCATTGGTCTGCGGGAAGCTCTATGTGGATTTACAATTTCGTCGATCCAAGGCCCCGCAGCATTGATCACGAAGTCACATGGAAATTCTTTCTCCTGGCCGAGGATCAGATCTTTTGCTATTACCGATTGTATCCGATCATCCTTTTTAGTCAATCGAATGACCTGATGATAATTAAAGATATTCGCTCCGTTTTCTTCAGCAGAATGCAGATTCGCCAAAACGAGGCGTTCCGGGTAAGGGCACTGCGCATCCCAATACGCGATACCTCCTTGCAGTTTACGTTGGTCTAATCCCGGCTCAATCGTATTCAGTTGTTTGGGCGTGAAGGCCTCGTGAAGGGGCATGGAGCTGTTAGTTGACAAAAATTCATATAGCTTCATTCCAAAACGGAGCGTGGTCATCCAATGCGGTGAGTAACGGTAAACACTCAGCAATATATGCAGTGGTTGTATATTATAGGGATGAATGCGCAGGAGAATTTCCCTTTCTCGCAGGGATTCACGAACGAGGCCAAATTCCCAGTGTTCAAGATACCGAAGGCCGCCGTGAATGAGTTTGCTTGATGCCCAGCTGGTACCTGAACAAAAATCATTTTTTTCAAGCAGGGTCACATTCCATCCGCGCAGAGCAGCGTCGCGCGCTATACCTGCGCCATTGATACCGCCGCCGATTACTACGAGTTTTTTCATCACGCCAATGTACGAAAATATTTAATCGAATGTTTTAAATTTGTAAGAGCGTCTGAAAATGGCAGAAAATTAAATTGGTTGGTTATATGGCAATAAATGTGGAGATCAAATGGCTATAGATACTATTTTAAATAATTATCCGCCCACTTGTGAAAATACCGTATTAACCTGGATCATATCGGAAATAACCAGCGGATGATGTTCCGGTTTGTCAATGAGGATTCGTTCACGGATCCATTGTTCTAATTCGTCATCGGATCGTCCGCTTCGGATGAATTCCTTCAGATCAAGTCCGTCATTGGAAAATAAACACCATTTCAATTTTCCAAGGGAGGTAAGGCGGATGCGGTTACAAGAGGAACAAAAATGCTCCGCATACGGATCGATAAATCCGATCTTTCCGGCGAAACCCGGAATTTCAAACAGTTTGGCAGGCCCGGTTTTTTTGGGTTCGACGACGGGGATCAATTCATATTTTTTGGAAACAATATTCTTCAGCTGTTCTGTTTTTATGATGCGGGAATGTTCAAATTCATTTCCTAAGCCGCCGGAAGAAGGCATGTATTCGATGAAGCGTATGTGCAGAGGCGTTTTATGCGCAAGTTCGACAAAATCATAGATCTCACCGTCATTAAACCCATTCATCACGACCATGTTCAGTTTAACCGGAGTAAATCCTAATTCCACCGCGCGCCAAATCGCATTCCATACTTGATCAAATCCGTCAAATCGCGCGAGACTCTTGAATTTGTTTTTATCCAGTGTGTCGAGACTGATGTTAACACGGTGCAGGCCGCCTTTTTTAAATTCATCCGCGAGTTCATTCAGGAGGTATCCGTTGGTTGTCATAGCGAATGATGTCAGCGGTAATTTTCCGATCCGATGAACCAGCTCAGCAATGTCCTTTCGTACTGTTGGTTCTCCACCTGAAATGCGAATCTTTTCAACGCCGAGCCGGACAAATACTTTTGCAATACGTTCGATCTCGTCGTAAGTGAGCAGTTCTTCACGCGGTACGAACTCAACGCCGTCCGAAGGCATGCAATACACGCAGCGAAAATTGCACCGGTCGGTAACCGAAATTCTCAGATAATCTATTTTGCGGTTGTATCCGTCTAACAATGGCATGCGAAATTCCTGTAATTCTTTAAAATCACAACGAATTTTAGTTAAATAAATTCCAAAAATCAATGGTAGTATACAGATTCCGGAGTGCAGTAGGGGAAGAACGATATATATGGAAAAGAAACCGGACTTGAACATTGCTTTTCACTTTTTCAAAGCTTAAGTTAAGTTGAGTGGAAGGATCAAATATATGACGGCGGAAAAAGAAAAGATCATGTTTGAGATCTATCGCCAGACCGACGGAGATCGCGCATACCGTGTAGTTTATTTTACGGAACTCGATGAACACAACAAAGACAAAGAGATCAACGACGCCATGAATGGGGATTTCTTTTTCGATGGTTAC
>JAEUSJ010000281.1 GCA_016788215.1 bacterium
TATGTTGACATTAGCGTGGATAAAAGTACCATGCGGATGTTTGTTGCCGAACCGAAAGCGGATGGCAAATATCCGGCAATTATTTTTTATTCCGATATATTCCAGCTCACACCGACGATGATTCGTGCGTGTATCCGGTTGGCCGGTTATGGATTTATTGTTGCCGCGCCGGAAATTTATCACCGGGTAGAACCGCCCGGCGCGTGGATCCCGTTTGACGATACGGGTCGTGATAGGGGAATGAATGATGCCGCGAGAACAAGCGTTGCGGAATTTGATGCCGATTGCCGTGCCGCGCTGGATTATCTGAAACAACCTCCGAAGTTTGCTCCCGGAAAACTAGGTGCTGGAGGATTTTGTATCGGCGGACATTTGGCTTTTCGCGCGGCGCTTCAGACGGACGTTAAAGCAACGGTCTGTTTCTACGGCACAGGTATTCACAATGGAAAACTTGGCAAAGATGAAAATGCGGGTTCACTTGAGCGTGCGAAAGAAATTCAAGGTAAATTACTTATGATATTCGGATCGCTCGATCCGCATGTTCCGGCGGAGGGAAGGACAAGAATTGAATCCCAATTAAAAAAAGCAGGAGTAGATTTTTTAATGAAACTATTTCCGGCCGAGCATGCATTTATGCGCGATGAAGGCCCCCGATATGATCCGGAGTCGACGGATTCGGCATGGCAGGAGGCGATTGGGTTTTTTAGAAAGGTATTCGGAACTTAGCCACAGAGGACACCGAGATATTTTATTGAAAATTACTGATTGTCGACAGTGCTTTCAATTGCAGCCTGAATGGACAAAGAAACATTTGACAAAAAATCGTAACCTGTTGCCGCCTCGATCTGATCAATGGCAACGCGGTAATTTTTCCAATCGTCATTGCGGATGCCGTTCACATTAGGCATGTCAATCCCAATAACCCTGGTAGCTGTTGTTATATCTGAAATTCCGGGTTCATTCATTACAACAATAACCTTCCACGTACGCGCAGGCACAGAAACATGCCCTGCGGCTATAGTTCCATTCGAGCCATACCCTCCCGATATAATAAAAAGTTCTTTCCCTTCGTGTACCCTATCACGGCAATAGCTTTCCAAATTGGCCCACGGCCCCTGATTATTATCCGGCGCTTGCGGGATCATATTGGTCATCAAAAATGTTTCTGAATTATCGGTTTCCGTCGCGGTGCGGTCTCCCGAAGGACATAGGTGCCCGCGATCATAGCCGCTACCGGAAAAATCAGTTTCATTCACATGATACCAGGCTGAAGGAAGAGAATCGTCAACGCGAAAATTGTCCAGCCTGGGGACATCTGCAAGCCACGAACTATTCAACTGCCAAGATACCCAGTTAGGCCGTCCGGTCGAGCTGTTGTAGGAAAGCGCGTACTGTGATTTTTCCATCAGATAATTTTTTGTCGAGTCAGTTACGGCGGCGGCGTTACTCGGATTGCCAAGCGCAAGGTGTGGGTTTGAAAAACCCGGCGGGCCGGATGTATCGGTTATGTAAACAGTTAAACGGTAGGGTTCAGTTGAAGTATAAGAAGCGTTCCCGCTGCTGATCACGATATAATAGATTCCAGGCTGGGATGTTGTATAACGAATTGATTCAATACCGCCGATTCCGTTATTTATGGAACCGCCTATAACTGACCCATCTGCGCTAAGAAGGTGTAAGTCGTAATTCTTTCCGCCCGGTATGGATAGATCAACGCTGATGCGCTTATTGGCCAAAGTCTCGAACTTATAAAAATCTTCATCATCCGGATTATCAATGTATTCGTTCACGGTAACAGGAAATGTACTTAGGTTTGCTGCATTTGAAGGATCATTATTATTATCGGTATTAAGATTCGGTTCCTTGACATGAGCGCAAGAAAATAAAAATAGCATGAAGCCATACAGGGTGAGCGTTTGTAGCAATTTTAGCATACAGAATTTTAGTCATTTCCACCAGCTTTGTCAATTGGTTTTCTTTTACGCAAAAGGCAATTTTGCCTTTTAATTTGCTGAAATATTTATTACTATGCACCGCGAAAAAGTGGAATTACCCCAATGAAAAAAATTCTATTTCTCACTCTGGCTCTTATTTTGAACGGATGTTCTAAGTCTGCTACAGATGCCAAGCCTCCAGTACCACCGAAATTGATTGTATTCATCAGCATTGACCAATTTCGTTATGACTATTTGACGCGGTATGCTTCTTTTTTCAGCGAAGATGGATTTAATCATTTGATTAAGAAGGGAGCGAATTTTGTTCATTGCCAATACGGGCATGCAGTCACAAAAACGTCAGTCGGCCATGCTGTGATGATGAGCGGAGCGCTTCCTTGCACGACCGGAATTGTAGCGAATCACTGGTTTGATCGTGATCTGCGAAGGCTGACCTACTCTGTTGAAGACACCATGTCACCGCTTCTAGGCCTTGAGCAAAAGTCACATCGTGACGGCCGTTCACCTCAAAAATTTAATGGAACCAATCTTGGCGATGTTTTAAAACAACATAACGGAAATAAATCCAAAGTCTTTGCGGTCTCCTGCAAAGACGATGCGTCGATTCTTATGGCAGGACGATCGGCCAACGCAGCTTATTGGATGAATGATGCCGAAGGAGGTTTTTTTACGAGTTCATACTATCTGAAGACCTATCCTGAATGGGTTGCGGCATTTAATCGGGAACGCAGTTTTGATAAATGGTTCGGAGCGAAGTGGGATTTGCTTCTCGAAGAAAAAGACTATCCAACGATCGATACATCCAACATGCGTTATTATGATTATCCAAAGGGCTGGAGCGGGACGTTGCCTTATCAAATCGGAATTAGCATGGAAAAACCGGATGCCGATTATTATAACCTGCTACTTGAATCTCCGTTTTCGTCTGAAGCTTTATTGGATTTCACAGAGAGATTGGTAGTT
>JAEUSJ010000282.1 GCA_016788215.1 bacterium
GTGGCAAAGCAGGAAAAAGGAACGCTTAACGGGTATATGCAGGCAGGCATGCTTACCGGCAGAAGTATTTTTGGGGGAGCCGCGCTTATTTTTATTCCAACAGTTGGGTTGACTACAACTGTAGCTCTTATGATAGCTTCCATTTTAAGTATTATGCTGCTGCGCTTTTCTATAAATGAACCTGTAACGGTTGTCGTAGGAACAACAAAGTTAGTGGATTTTAAGAAAAATCTGCTTGAAATTTTTCGGCAAAAACAAACGTGGTATACCATTGCCTTTGCACTGACCGCTGCGGCTGCTTTTGAGGCTGCCGGAGGAATGAGCGGCGCTTTTTTAACCGATCAGCATATGGATATGAAATCCATCGGATTTTTTTTTGGAGTACCGGTGGTTGTTGCTATGACGCTGGGCGGATTGGCTGGAGGATTTTTATCAGATAAGATGAGCAGGAAAAAATCAGTTACTGTTTTTCTTTTCGGCTTTGTACTGCTGATAGCGGCTGTTTCAGTTAATGGATCTATTAACCCTCATGCTTCAGATTTTATGTGGATGTCACTTTTTGCAGGAATGTATTTTTTTACGGGTATGTTCACCGCGTCATCCTATGCTTTGTTTATGGATGTAACCGATCCAAAACTCGGCGCAACCGAGTTTAGCACGTTCATGGCGGCTACAAATGGCTGCGAGGCCTGGGTAGTTTGGTCGGCTGGAATTTTAGCGGCGTCTCATGGATACAGCGTTGCGTTTTTGATTATGTGCGTTGTTTCATTGTTCAGTTTGTTTTTTCTATGGAAAATAGATAGCTAGTATTTTCATATTGCCAAAAAACTAATTTAGTTATTTTTGAATAACGCATCCGTCGTGATGCAGGTATGTTGTTCGGTCACCGCAAATAGACAAAGGAAGTAAAAATGCCCGGAGAAAAATTCGGATGGAGACATCGCATAGCCGGAATGGCCGCATCTTGGGTCACATCGGCTCTGCTCGTTGTGTACGGTATTACTTTAATTCTCGGATTGATTTCATTAAAGTCACCAAACGACCCGATAGCCGATCCGTATTTCACTTTGATGGAGCTTTTAATTGTCTTGATGATGCCGATAATGGTACTTGTCATGGCGGCGCTTCACTATTATGCTTCCCCTGAATCCTCGTTGTATAGTTTGATGGCTCTGATCATGATGGCCATTACAGCCGTAATTACTTCAAGCGTTCATTTTGTGATACTGACAGTCAGCCGCCATGCTGAAATGGCCGTAATGTCTTGGACTTCAATTTTGTTATCATTCAAATGGCCTTCAATTGCTTATTCTTTGGATATACTTGCGTGGGACTGGTTTTTTGCGCTATCTATGTTGTTAGCCGCTCCAATCCTCAAATCCGGCCGATTGGAAATTACGGTTCGCTCACTAATGATCGCAAGTGGCTTTCTTAGCCTTGCCGGATTGATTGGTGTTCCGCTTGCGGATATGCAAATTCGGATGATCGGAGTAATTGGATATGCCGTAGTTACTCCTTTTCTTTTTTTGTTTCTTGGCTTTGTATTCAAACGCTCAATGGGTTGAACTCGTTGATTGCAACTTATCCCGCGGCGGAAGAATTTAGCTTCTGCTTACAGAAACAGTTTCTTAAATGTATTGCACTGCCAACGATCATGGACGAATCGCGTTTTTCTCGATCCCTTCTGTATTATTTTTTGATTTTGTTCTCTGCTTCTCTTACATTAGCCGCATTCTGCATAAAACATATTCTATGTGGAAGTGAAAATCGATTAACGTAAAAAGGAGTATATTGTGAGTGCAATGAGAAACAAGCGCGGATTCCGTATGATCCAATTCACACAGTGGCTGGCGTTGGCCGTCATGCTTACTGCCGTGACTTCTTGCGGCAAAAGTTTTACCGATTCCCGTGACGGCAAGGTCTATAAGACTATCAAGATCGGTGACCGGGTTTGGATGGCGGAAAATTTAAATTTCGATGCCGGCGAAGGAAGTTACTGTTTTAACGACGACAGCTTAAATTGTGAAAAGCACGGACGATTGTACACTTGGGATGCCGCCGTCAAGGCAGCGCCTGCAGGTTGGCATGTTCCGAGCAAAGAAGAGTGGGAAACGTTGATCAGTTCATTTGGCGGTATTGATTCGATCGCATACTCACAAATGATACAAGGAGGCGGATCCGGATTCAATGCTTTACCAGGAATCGGTTCGCGCGATCAAAGCGGAAATTATCTAGATGTCGGCAAGGGTGCATACTTCTGGTCATCGACGGAAGACGGTGACAAAGATGCTTGGTTCTGCGTCGTGAGCAAGATCCGCCAGAAGGTTCACGTGGTCAGCCGTAACAAGAAAGATGCGTTCCCGGTTCGATGCCTCAAGGATTGAGCTGTGTACATGTACGCAATTAATTTAATTTCGCGCATATCCGGTTGCCTCACAAAAGGAAAAAATAGCGAAGTCGAAGGCTGATTTTACTATACTTTATCATGGTTCGACAAGCTGTCCTGAGCTCCGCCGAAGGGCTCTACATGATGTGTGTGAGTCAAGAGGATAAGCAAATTTAATCTTTCTTGGGGTTAGAGAAAACCCCAAGAAAAATTTTTTGAATCGATCTGAATTACCCAGTCAATACTATTGCCCATGATTCCACGGTCACAAGAAAACAAACTCTGCGCCAACGCCGCTCTATTCCAATGGCCATAATCATGAAACCTCCCGCGAAGATAATACGACAAGGCTCCATCTATTTTTGGAAATACAAAACCGACGGCTGGCTTGGAAGTGAGTGGCATTTTACCGCCGATCCTGCCGGTTGTGATTTTTTAGTTCAATGTTTTGAACGTTTGTTTCAATCTGAATTTCCGTGCGAACTTGTTATTCATCTAACGCCGGT
>JAEUSJ010000283.1 GCA_016788215.1 bacterium
CGATCACAAAAGATTTTCCGCCTAACACGGAACTTCCGTTCAGCGTCATGATGTCGCTCGAATCTGTAAGGAATAATAAGGATATCCTCTTAGGGCTTGACCTGACGAGCTGGGGGAATATTGCCAGCAACACCAATACATGGATACTGCTGAAGGAAAATGCGGCCATTACCGAAGTAGAAGCTCAACTCCCGGCTTTGGACAAGAAACATTTTAAAGATCCTGTTAATGACCGTCGCTTTCGTTTTCAAACGCTTTCGGAAGTCCACTTTGCAACCGATTATGGATCGCACTCCGGGCAGGCGGCTGACCGTACTTTGCTCATCGCGCTGAGCCTGGTGGCTTTTTTCCTGGTCATCACCGCATGTATCAATTTTGTTAATTTGGCTACGGCGCAGGCAATACGACGCGCCAAAGAGGTCGGCGTACGGAAGGTTGTGGGCGCGAAGCGAAATCAACTGATCGCTCAATTCCTCAGCGAGACCTTTCTGATCACTTTCGTGTCCATACTTCTGGCCACGGGCCTTTGTGAATTTGTCATGCCCCCGATTTTATCGGCTCTGAGTTTAACGGGCTTTATAAGCGACCTGATGGATATCCGTGCTTTTTTGTTTTTGACAGCCTTGACCTTATTTGTAACGATCTTATCGGGGCTCTATCCCAGTCTTGTTCTGTCCGGTTATAAACCGGTAGCAGTTCTTAAATCGGCTGCAACGCGCAGTGCGGGCGGACGGATGGCCCTTCGCAGAACATTGGTAGTGATTCAATTTGTCATATCGCAGGTGCTGATCATTGCAACGGTGATCGCGGTCGGGCAAATGGATTATTTCAGAACCAAAGATCTGGGTTTCAACAAAGAAGCTGTTTTGACGGTACCTCTACCCTCGTCCGAGCAAGACAAACTTGAAAGACTGCGTAACGGGTTAGTCGAATATTCCGGAATACGTGCGGTCACATTTGCATTCGCTTCCGGCGCGGCCAATTTCAGCTGGAACAGCATGCTTCGATATCAGTACGAAGGCAAGGAAGAACGTATCCGCGCAAACATGCTGGTTGGCGATGAATTTTACATCAGCACACTTGGTTTAAACCTGATCGCGGGCCGAAATTATTCGCAGAGCGACACGCTCAAAGAGATCGTTGTGAATGAAACGTTTGTCAGAAAACTCGGGCTGATGCCGCAGGATGCGATCGGCAAAATATTGATACGAGGCAATAATCGGCCGGTACCTATTGTCGGCGTGGTCAAAGACTGGAATACCAACTCGCTTCACTACGGTTTGCAGCCGGTTGTTTTAGGGAATTATCGTACGCTTTATCGTGAAGCTGCGATCAAAATCGAAATGGCTCAATCGGCACAAGCGCTTAAGCACATCGAAAAGATATGGAGCGGGGTATATCCCGATTATGTCTTTTCGTCGGAGTTCCTGGACGAACGCATCGGCCGATTTTACGAGCAGGAGCAGCTCACCTCCAACATGTTCAAATCCTTTGCCGGAGTGGCCATCGCGATCGGATGCCTCGGGCTGTTCGGACTTGTGGCTTTTATGGCCAATCAAAAGACCAAAGAGATCGGCGTTCGCAAGGTTCTCGGCGCCTCCGTAATGGACATCTTTAAAATTTTTACCGGTGAATTTTTAAAACTCATTATTTTCGCATTTTTGATCGCGGGGCCGCTGGCCTATTACGCTATGCAACATTGGCTCGAAGACTTTGAATACCGTATTACGATCGGTCCGGGAGTTTTTCTCGTAGCTCTTTTAGCTACCGTCGTAATTGCAGCCGTCACCGTCGGATACCATACGTATCGAGCGGCAACGGCTAATCCGGTGGATGCGTTGAAATACGAATAAAGGCTAATTCATAGTATAGGAGTCATTCATGCTCAAAAGTTATTTTAAGATCGCGTTGCGAAATATTCTGCGTCAAAAGGGACATTCGTTCATTAATATTTCCGGTCTCGCAGTCGGTTTAGCATGTACGGTTTTGATCGTGATGTGGATTCAGGACGAACTCAGTTACGACCATTTTCATAAAAACGGCAATCGGATCTTCCGTGTCGTCGAAAATCAGTTCTACGGCGGCGGGGATGCCTTTCAGACGCCTCAAACGCCCGCGCCTTTGTCCGCCGTTTTAAAAAGCGATTTTCCGGATATTGAAAAAACAACGCGCGTACTGTTCACCCCCAACAAACTTCTTTTCGATTATAAAGATCAACGTTTCTACGAATCCAACGGTCTATACGTGGATCCGGAATTTCTGTCCATGTTTACTTTTCCATTGACGGCCGGGCAGTCGGACATCGCGCTGAAGGATCCTAACTCGATCGTTCTCACCAAAGAAATCGCGCAGAAGTACTTCGGCTCGGAAGATCCGATGGGCAAATCGATCCGGGTAGATAAATACAATTTAGTGGTGACCGGTATTTTTGAAACGATACCGCGCCAATCGCATCTGCAGTTTGATTTTATTTTACCTGCGGAACGGCTGCGGATGGATGTTCCGGACCAATTTACGCCATGGGGTAACAACTGGCTCAGGACTTACGTCATGCTGAATCCGAACACGGATTATCGTCAGTTCACGGAAAAGATTGCCGGTGTGATCAAGAAGCATAACGATCAGTCCAAGACAGAATTGTTCCTTCAACCGATGACCGACATTTATCTGCGCACAGATTTTAATCGTACGCCCACGCGTATGAATTATGTGTACACGCTTGGCGCGATCGCTGCGCTGATTCTGCTTATCGCCTGTATTAATTTTACGAATCTTTCCACGGCTCGTTCTCTGAAAAGGTCGCGTGAGGTCGGTTTACGAAAAGTGGTCGGCGCAGACCGGTTTCAATTGATCAAACAATTTCTGGGCGAAGC
>JAEUSJ010000284.1 GCA_016788215.1 bacterium
CATGGATTACCATCGCATCAACGGACACGTCTTGCGTAGCGGCGCTCAACGAATGCAAAAAAAGAAAAACTCCCCACCCCATGACATTTCCCTCAAGGGGAATAAACAAAAGAGGCAGCAGCGTGAGGCACATGAGTAATTGAGACCAGGTTATAAAATGGGTAAATCCAAAACGTGGCGAGCGAAGAACGTCAACCAAAGGGGCCCATAAAAATTTAAATACCCATGGAAGGGTGAGTATGGCAGTAAAAGCCGTTATAGTGTTTATTTCCACTCCGTGCTGGCGCATAAGCGTTGGCATCGTCCACCAAATAAAACCAATAGGAGCGCCTTCAGCAAAGTAATATGCGAATGCGATAAAGCCGCGTCCCGATTTATGCTGCCAAAGATTCATTTCGTATTTATTTAGAATATTATTCTAATGTTGCCGTTAACGAAGTGTGGCTCTCCGATCCATGGTTTTTCAAAACAAAGCGAATAGCAGAAACTTTTTACATGGTAATTTACTTCTTTACCGCGTAACTAAATCTTTATCTCAAACTCATCCGCTGGCGCGGTGAGCGGACGTGTAAGCCGCATGTTAGGCGCAGTAGCCGTAAGTTAAATATGATAAGTCATTTCAATAGTTAAATAGACATAATGACTTTTCATGTTGATATCATAAATTCTTTTCATTCCATATGGAAACCAAGAAGAGTTTGCATTGGGAATTGATAAATCGAAAGCGAATTTTTGGTTCCATCGCTCATAATCATAATTTATGGTTGCTGATACACTAAAAGCCTTTGAAAAAAAGTAGTCGACACCAGACCGTACCCCAACCGTAGGAATAGACTCCGTTGAATAATCATCGGTACTTCCGATCTCATGTGGCGGACCCTCTGGCGAATAATCCTTTGCCTTCAGTGCCATTGTCGTCATAGTCAAACCACCGTTCACATAAATGAACGGGCGCCAATGCCCCTGGATACCTTTAAAACCAAAACCGATAGACAGAGGTGTCTTATATATTGCTCCGTCACGTGAGTTGTATGTTCCTCCGGGTTGTAGTTCCATTTTTATGGGTTTTTGACTGAAATACTTAATTCCAGTCGTAAACGACACTATAGCATATTTAGTAAGATTATGTTGAGCGATAAACAATAATGCAGGGCCTGCATTATAAGAATTTACAGTTGTTGAACGAATTTTGAAGGGTATAAAATGATAGCCCAATTGAACACTGAGGTTGTTCTCTTTGTCTTGGGAATAAGCATGAGAGAGTAAACATATGAAACATAACATCAATGATAAAGTTTTACTCATATCAATTCTCCATAAATGTTGAATAAGGGTACGGTTTCAGGACATAGGTTACAGTTTGTACTCAGGACATAGGTAACACTTCTTCATTAACTTCAGTTAGTATTCTCAATCCAAAAGGAGGTACTAACTATGCCATGGAAGGAGACCCGAGTTATGGACCAAAGACAAGATTTCGTCATCCAATCTTTTGATCCCAGAGTTAATTTCAAATCGCTGTGCCGTAAGTTCGGCATCAGCACCAAGACCGGTTACAAATGGAAGGAACGCTTTTTAGCGCTCGGCACCTTAGGGCTGCACGATCAGTCCAAGCGCCCTCACCGGTCAGGGCATCAAATCCTCGAAGATGCGGTCTGTGAGATCATTCGCTTAAAAACAGCCCACATGAAATGGGGGCCAAAGAAGATTCGTGATCTCTATAGCCGTATGCACGAAGTGGAGATCATTCCCTCGCTCAGTAGCTTTAACCGCATCTTGGAAAAAGCCGGCCTGGTCATTCATAAACGCCGTCGTAAACAATCCAAGGCTCAGCGTATGCAGAACCCAAGCCCAGTCCTCAAACCCAATGACCTCTGGACGGTGGATTTTAAAGGCTATTGGTATACGACGCTCAAAGAACGTTGTGAACCTTTAACGGTTCGTGATCATTTCTCCAGATACATCCTCTCTCTCAAAACCCTTTCCTCCTCACGCACCGAGGATGTGCAGGCGGAGTTTGAACGTTTGTTCAAAGCACACGGGCTCCCTAAAGCTATTCGCAGCGATAACGGCCCTCCCTTTGCCCATACCCGAAGCCTTTTCGGTTCAGCAAACTCTCGGTATGGTGGCTCTCCCTGGGTATCAAACTCGACCGTATAGAACCCGGCAAACCGTACCAAAACGGCGCTCATGAACGTATGCACAAAGATCTTAAAAATGAACTGCAAAACAAGATCCCGGGCGATCTGAAAATGCATCAGGCCGCCTTTGATATCTGGAGAGAAGAGTATAACCGCAAACGTCCTCATGAGGCGCTCAACATGAAAACACCGGCCAGTCTCTATGCCAACTCTGAAATCCCTTATGACGGCAATCCTGTTCAAATCATCTATCCTTTCGGATTTACGGCACGTTCCGTTACGGACCGGGGAACCATTACGCTCTTTCAAAACCAGGTTTTTATCTCCAATGCCTTTGCGTATCATCAAGTAGGACTGAAACGACTAAATACCGATACCTTTGAAGTCTGGTACGATAATCTTAAACTTGGCTTCATTGATCTATCAACTTTTGAGTTTAAAGCAATGGAAATAACTACCATTTAAATCCAAAAAGTGTTACCTATGTCCTGAGTACAAAGTGTTACCCATGTCGTGAGTACACATCTGGTCATGGCGGATAACGCTCGGCGGCTACACGACATGGCGCGAAGCGTGCCACCGAATAGGTGGTAGAATATCTATCTTTACCACCAAAACTTAATATCTCAAAGAGCGCCATGTGCGAACGCGCCAGCGTTCGCGTAAACTAACTATCTAAGTACTCACGCTTCCGCT
>JAEUSJ010000285.1 GCA_016788215.1 bacterium
CTGGTAAAAGGTATACGCGCTGTCAAAGAAGAAAAACTCGACGTTTGCAGTATTCAGGAACTGCATGCGACGCTTTAACAATCATTCCTGACCAATACTAATCCATCAGGAAAATCTCATGAAAAAAAGAGTCATTCTCGCTCTCATTTGGTTCACTCTGTGCCCCGCTCTATTTTCTCAGGGCCTCGTCATTCAGCAGGGTTATTCTAACAGAAAAATGTCCAATAAGTCATTTGTAATTTTGCCCATCTATGATTCCATCAGCTTGCAACAGCCTTCGTATCTATTGACTAATCTCTATAAATATTTGCCATCGGAACTGAACAAATTATCCGATAACCGGTTTTCTTATATCGATTTTGACTACCGTGAAGGCGGGACACTTAAGAAATTCCTGGCCGGCGCGTGGAGAGAAGGTTTCGAAAAAGAGACGGTAACGACCGTCCCTATTCCTAAAAACGGTCAAACCTTTAATTTCCCAAACGATTCAGCGGACTTTGTGATCATCGTGTACGGTATCGAGTTTCAAAGAAAATCTCCGAAAGGCTTACTCTACATTAATGCCGTCGTCTGGGATAATAAGAATGGACGCTACTATGCCAACGGACGGTTCAAGATCGAGTCTGCTGTTTCAGAATACGACGTACCCGATGATGTAGCCCAGGATTTTATGCGTAAATTTGCATACTCGATGGTGAACAACAATCCTTTGTCGAAAGGGGATATCTCGAACTACGTTGATCAAAAAGACCTTTTTAATAAACCTTTGTTTGGATCGAACAAACCGTTTTTCACTGTCCTGCGTTTTTCAAGTATGAAGGAAAGACATACGACGTTTTCAGTTTCAAACATCATAGGCTTTTCCAGTTCTAATATCCGTCTGGGACTCGGTATCGGATACGATTTTGTCGAAATGAAGATCGATGGTAAGACACGTTCCGTCTCCAATATACCGATTTTTATTCATAGCCGAATAAAACCTGAATCGGCAGCGTCGATGTATCTTTTTTCTGAAGCCGGCTACTCTATTCAAAGTATAAAACATTATCAGAGTAATGGCGGGGGTATGGTGTCTGCAGGATTTGGGATTGGCAGTAAGTACGACATTAGCGTTTTAGTCAAACACTATATGGTAAATCTTCTGGGTCGCAGCGATAAAAGCAAGACCACGTTACAAATTGGGGTTGGATTCTTAATTGATTGATTTCTGAACCGTCTGCGAGATCCGAGGTGAGATGCGCCTATGAAAAAATCATTAAAAAAACCCTCCACCCCCAGCCGCAAAAAAGATCATGTTGACATCTGTTTGACTGAAGACGTGAACTATCAGGATAAAACCGCCGGATTCGAATTGTACGAATTCGTTCACAACGCACTGCCTGAACTGAACCTGAAAGACATCGACACTTCAGTGAGGTTTTTAAAAAAAGACCTCTACCTTCCTCTGATGATCACAGGTATGACCGGCGGATATAAAGGCGCAGCGGAGATCAACGGTAATCTCGCTCTTGTGTGTGAGGACAAGAAGTTAGCGCTAGGCCTCGGCAGCCAGCGTCAGGCGCTCGAAGACGATTCACAATTAGAAAGCTATACCATCGTTCGAAAAAATGCGCCTACTATTCCGATTATAGGAAATATCGGCGTAGCGCAGGTCATCAAAGGACTCAACATTAAACGGTTGCAAAAGCTGCTGGACGATATCGAAGCCGATGCGCTGGCGATCCATCTTAACGCTTTGCAGGAAGCCGTTCAGTTCGAAGGCGATGTTAATTTCCAAGGCGCGCTGGACGGAATTTCCCGTTTGGTAAAAAAACTGAAAATTCCAATTATCGCAAAAGAAACCGGCGCCGGTATTTCGTACTCGGTTGCAAAGCGTTTGCATGACGTTGGGATCCAATATATCGACGTTTCCGGTTCGGGAGGAACGTCCTGGTCGGCTGTAGAGTCTTTTCGGAAACATGCCGGCGAAAGTTCAGAGGACAGGAACCGATTGGCTAAAAAATTCCATAATTGGGGAATTCCAACCACCGAGTGTATTCAACAAGTATCGCGTATTAAAAAAATGACCGTCATTGCATCCGGCGGAATAAAGGACGGTTCAGATATTGCCAAATCGATCGCTCTTGGAGCTGATATGGCCGGCATGGCACGGCCGCTTTTGAAAATATTAATGGAAAATGGAGCTCATGCGCTTGGAGACGAAATAGATTACATTCAAAAAGAATTAAAGCTGGCCATGTTCCTGACGGGATCGAAGAATATTAAGAAACTGAGAAAAGCGGAATTCACATTTAAAACTTAACCGCAAAGACGCGAGCCGCAAAGGATAAATACGTTATCCATAAATTCAACTTTGCGACTCTGCGGTTTAAATTTCTGTTTCAATAATTAAATTATGAAAACCATCGACTGCTATTGTTATTACAAGATCGATATTGAAAAATTAGAAATATTCAAAATTCTGGCAAAAAAGATCTCTGAACTTTATTCCGATCAATCCGGATATCGACCTTACCGGTTTTCAATTGGCATTGACCCGGATAAGAAAAATACGGCAATGGAAAGCGGGCAATTTTCAGATATTAAAACGTTTCACGAAATTAAGAAAAATATCGAAAAGCAAAATCCGGAAATATTCGGCGCTCTGGATGCGACCATTCAGGGCGGTCTGAAGGCAAGAAAGTACGAATTTTTTACTTCGTTAGCATGATCATGAAATTTACACAGATAGAAGACGAAAACAAATGGAATGCCTTCGTTCAGGCTTCGCCCAATGCCTCGATCCTTCAAAGTTACGAATGGGGCAAAGTCAAAAGAGGATCTTGGAAACCGTT
>JAEUSJ010000286.1 GCA_016788215.1 bacterium
GATATTTGGGATTTGAGAGGCATCAGAAATTAAGTGTCATCCGTCGTTTGTCCCGAATGTTGGTCGTCGTATTACGTTTCCTTCCTAAGCACTTCCAGCGGCGGTTTACGGCTGATATCTCTCGTGATGAACATTCCCAGAAATATGGTTAACGCGACGATGATTGCAAATACCATCACAACAGGCAGAAGAGCCGGATCGTAAGGCGAATCAAAAACGAAAAAGGCCAGCGCCCAGGTTCCTATAAGCGCAAGCACACACCCCGATAGTGCCGCGAAACTCCCCAGCCATAAATATTCAACTCCCATGATGTGTACGATCTGTGAGCGAACTGCGCCCAGCGTTCTCAAAAGTACGCTCTCCTGGATCCTCTGAAACCGGCTCGTTAATATCGCGCCGATCAGTACAACGAAGCCGGTTCCAATACTGAACAGCGCCATAAAGCGGATCACAAATGATATTTTTTCAAGAATGGCGTCCACCGTTCGCAGTATCAAGGCCAGATCGACCGCAGAAATATTGGGAAACCGCTTGACCATCGTTTGCTGAAGCGATGCGGACATTTCCGACGTAGTAGCGCGCGTAACAAGAACCCAGAACTGAGGCGCCGATTCCAGTACGCCCGTTGGGAACACCACAAAAAAATTAGGCTGAACACGCCGCCAATTTACTTCCCGGATACTTCCCACGATCGTGGTCATCATAACGCCCTGCACGTCAAACTCGATCGTGTCGCCGATGGTCACGTCCAGATTGTCGGCCATTCCTTTTTCAATGGAAATAAAGACGGTATCCTGCCCCGTCACCGTCCGTCCCCACTGACCCGACAGAATCGTTTCCGTATCCGTCAGCGTATCACGGTAAGTACAGCGAAATTCCTGTACCCAGCGAGGAACGGTTGAATTGGAATCCTTACGAATCGCCTCCATCGTTCGCCCTTTTATTCCCGCCACGCGCATGGTGACGATCGGAACTTTTTGTAATACCGGCGCGCCCATACTGCGAACCAATTGTTCCGCTTCCTCCTGCTGATCGGTCTGAATATCAAAAAATACGAGATTCGGCTGTTTCCCGCTGTCGGCAATGGAGATCTGTTTAATCAGTGTGTCTTGAGTCAGATACAAACTTACGATCAGAAAGGTTCCGAGCCCGATGGATAACATCAGCATCACCGTCTGATTATGCGGGCGATAAAGATTGGCTAACGCCTGACGCCAGACATAACTCCATGAGCGCGGAAATGAAGTCTTAACAAGACGCATCATCAGTTTGGCGATTATGATGATCAAACCAAAAACAACAGCCATAGCAACGGTAAATCCAATTCCGTACGACCAGCGTCCGATCTGCATTCCGGAAAAAATACTCACAACAGCCACGATCAAAATTAATATCACGGCGCGCCACCCGTCGCGTAAATTATTTTCATTAAAAGTTGAGCGTAACGTGTGAAGCGGAGACACCGTTCGAATCGAAATTAACGGCAATAACGCAAAAAGCAGAGCCATCGATAAACTGATCGTAACGCCGCTTAAAACGGCATTCCATGATACATGGGGATTAACCTCCACCGGTATAAATTCTTTCAGCAGTTCCGGAAGGAAGATCTGTAAAGCCGATCCTGCGAACGCGCCCAGCAGGGCGCCCAACAACGCAATGGCCGTAACCTGGATCAAATGAATGGCAAACGTCTCCCGCGCGCGCGCGCCGAGGCAGCGCAAAACTGCGATCGTGGAAATCTTCTGATTGATAAATACATGCACGGCGCTCGCCACGCCCACGCATCCGAGCAGCAGCGCGACAAACCCAACAAGGTTGAGATACCGGTAAAGATCGCCAAACACTTTTCCTAAATTCGCTTTTCGCGATTCGACCGTCTCGTATCCTAATTGGTTTGCCCGAAGCCGCGGTTTAATTTGTTCGGACAGAATTTCCATGTCCACTTTTTCATCGAATTGAAAATAAACGCGATGCACCACGCGGCTGCCGCGTTTCATAAGCTGCGTTGACTCCAGATCGCGCATGGGAATGTATACCGGCGGACTGGCCAATTGCGTCGCGGCCGATTCACCCGGAACTTTTTGCAGCCGCCCTTCGATAACGAATGATTGGGAACCGAGTGTGATCGTGTCGCCAACTTCAGCGCCAAATTGCAGCAGCAAACCGTGATCTACCAGCGCTTTTCTGCCTTGCCTGAATGTACCGGCCGCTTCGGGCGGCAGAGTTTCCAATGCGCCGTAGTAAGGAAATGTACCTTCGACTGATTTGACCTGAATGAGCCGGGTCCCGTTGTTCTTCTTGAAATAGATCATCGAGGCGAAAGTGATCTCGCGCGATTGGTTTCCTCCCAGTGAATCAATAAAAGATTCGATCTCGGATGAAAAAGGCTGACGGCTTGAAATAACCAGATCGGCGCCAAGCAGCGTTTTAGCCTGGTCGTTAATATCCCTTTTCAGATTGTCGCTCATGGTCTGAATCGCCACCAACGCCGCCGTTCCCATAACGATGGACAAAAGAAATAAAAATAATCTCTGCCAATGATGGCGTCCGTCGCGCCAGGCCATTTTCCAGATCCAGGGATCGGTTATCGTAAAATGAGGTTTTTTAAAATTCATGTCTGTCATACGAGTAAAAAATTAAAACTAGGGGCCGGCGAAACACACTAAATAACACGAAAGAAATTCAGATTAAAAAATAATTTTCTGAATCTTTTCGTGCCTTTCGCGGGCAATGTTCCTCACATCATTAATTATCGTGCTTATCGGGTTGGCTCACAAATGGAAGAGAACACTTCAGTCTGAGACCTTATGTTAAATAGAAAACCACGCTG
>JAEUSJ010000287.1 GCA_016788215.1 bacterium
GTGTCCGTGATCTGTTCGTCCCGCACAATCCCTTTGGAGGAATAACAGGTGCGCGCGGTGGCGATCGCATTCTGAAAAGGCGTACTGAACGACTTCGACAAAACAACGTGCGGCGCTTCGGAGAGAAAAGAGTTCAATTTATAACTGCCTATTTATTTTAATACAAATGAGTATAAACACAGAACACGGAACACAGAACACGGAACACAGAACACAGAACAAGACACGGTTAAGTGCTTTTTGACGATTTGTTTTTTCGAGCCGTTTCTATGCTTTTTACAAAAATTGCAATCAATTCCTTACATTCACTAATGACTTTATCGATTTTAGAAGTATCCTGCATGAGAGGCTTTCTCTTGATTATCTGTAGCGCCACGTGGGTTTCTTTCAACTCCTTAAGGCAAATCTTCATTTTATGGATAAAATCATCCCGCGATTCTGCAACCTGGGCTTCTCCATAATTGAATGCCGGAGAGGTTCCTGAACGAAGCAATTGTCCGGCAATATGATTTCCCGTACGCGTATTAGGAAGTTTTTCGCCAAGGCTAATGATCGACAGTGAAAACTCGATCAACCGCTCTTCCAAATCATATTTTTCCTTGCCTTCACGCATCCTTTTTAATTATTCATTTCTTGTTATGTGTTTTTCATTTTTTCAGAGGCCTGCGATGAGACGGTCATTCAATTGGCAATCATATCACGAGTTCGTCCACTTCGGTTTTCTTTTTTCGTTAAAAGCTTTCAGCGCCTCGACTCGGTCGTGCGTCGGTATGACGTCGTTATAGCATTGGTTCTCGATTTCCAGTCCGTCTTTTAAAGATTGATCAAGTCCGAGACGAACGGCTTTTTTGGCAAGGCGAACGGCGATCGGAGCGTTGGAATTTATTTCCTCTGCCAGCTTTACCGCTTCGTTTTGCAGTGTATTTGCGTTCACGACCAGGTTACAAACGCCGTGCTGAAGCGATTCCTGCGCGGTAAATATGCGCGCCGTCAGAATCCACAGCAGCGCGTTGGAATAGCCGATGAGACGGGGAAGCCTTTGTGTGCCGCCCGCGCCCGGAATAATGCCGAGCGACGTTTCGCGTAAACTAATCTTCACGTCATCTGAAAAAATTCTGAAATCGCATGCCAGCGCAAGTTCACATCCTCCTCCGTACGCGATGCCGTTGACCGCCGCGATCGTGGGAATTTCCAGATCGCCGATCTTGTGAATCGTTCCGCCGATCACGTGTTTTACAAATTTCTTTACTTCGTCTTCGCTCATGTTCTGGCGCTCTTTAAGATCCGCGCCGGCGCAGAAATTTTCCAGTTCAGAACGTAAAATAAGCGCGCGAGCGGAACGGTCGCTTTTGATTTGATCGCACGCAGACGAAAGTTCGCCCAGCAGTTCTCCGTTAAGCGCATTGACTTTCGGGCGATGTAATCCGATTGTTATAATGCCGTTGTTATTCTTAAATGTAAGATGTTTGTAATTCAAAAATTATTCTCTCTATAATGAGTAATGAATAGTGAATAATGAATAATGGAAGAATGCTTTTTCTATGACTAATAGAACATAATTTTCAAGTTTTTGAATACTATCCCTATTATTCATTACTCATTATTCATTATACACGGTGCATCGCTTTAAACACGTCTTCGTGCTGAGCGAGAATGCGGATACCAATTTTTTCGCTGATCTTCGCCATATTGTCTTTGATCACGCCGAAGGGGCAAATCGCGTTTTTGATATCGACGAGCATGATGAGCGTAAAAAATTCCTGCATGATCTTCTGGCTCACGTCGAGTATATCGCAATTGCAATTGGTCAGTTCCTGCGAAATGCTCGAGATCACGCCCGGTTGGTTTTTGCCGAATGCGGTAACGATGATGCGGCCTTCGGTTTTGTTGAGATATTTGAATGTGCTGGGATGTTCGCTGACGTATTTGCCTTCGTCCGAACCGAAGCGGCGGATGGTTTCGAGTACGACAGTTTTTATGACCTCATCGCTTGCCTTTGGGCCCAGTTGTTTTTTGGTTTCCTCCACTATGGATCGAATTTGTTCTTCGGTGATAGCCATGAATCGCTCCTCAACTATTTTCAATGATAATAAAAATCTAAAGCCAGAATTCAAAGAGTAAAAATAAAGGCCTACGTAAAATGGAAATGATCAGCTTGTCTTGAGTTGAATACGAATGGTCGTTCCTTGATTAATATTGCTGTCCTTTACGAAAATCTTCCCTTTGTGATAATCTTCAATGATCCGTTTCGCCAGGCTCAGCCCGAGGCCCCAGCCGCGTTTCTTGGTGCTGAATCCCGGGCGAAAAATGTTGTAAAAATTTTTCAGTTCGATTCCGCGCCCGTTGTCGGACACGTCCAGGCACACGCTGCCGTTTTGCAGCGAGAGATGAATTTTTATCTTACCTTCCTGCGTGTCGATCGCATCGACGGCGTTCTTGATAATATTCTCCATGACCCAGGCGAAAAGCTGCGCGTTGATGAAAGGCATCGCATTGGTTTCATACAGTTCCTCGATCGTGATCGTTTTGCCCAATTGGGGCATGCGCGCCCGGAAGTATTGCGCTAATTCCGAAAGCAGCGGTACCATGTCGTGCTGTTTAAGATCGGATGCGGAACCAATCTGTGAGAAACGCGTGACGATACGGTCGATCCGCTTGACGTCCACTTCCATCTCGCCGATGATGCGCAAGGTGGATTCGCGCCCTTCCGCTTCGCCGCGAAGCAGTTCCGTCCAACCCATGAGCGATGAAAGCGGCGTACCGAGTTGATGCGCGGTTTCTT
>JAEUSJ010000288.1 GCA_016788215.1 bacterium
ACAAAATGACGCCCAATACGAATGTAGAACTCAATACGTATAATTTCACCGCATTTCCTACCGATGTTTTGGAAACGATATAATTAAAGACCGTCACGCGGGTACGTCCGCGGAAAGAACTGCGGATATATCCCAGCATAGTTACGAAAGTGGGAATTTTGATTCCTCCGGCAGTGCCCTGCGGCGCTGCGCCGACGAACATGAGCAGAATGAAAAGCAAAAGCGTGCGAATTTGAAAAGCGCCGATATCCACTGTATTAAAACCGGCGGTTCGCGCGGTAACCGAGTGAAAAAATGAAACCAACAATTTATCGGCAACGGATAATGGACCTAGTGTTCTTTCATCAGACCATTCGAAAAATAAAGTGAAGATCATACCGGCGCTAATGAGAAACAAAGTACCGTAAATAACGATTTTCATTTGTAACGGGGAAGCGACGCCGGCTAATTCTTCTTTGATTTTCCTGGCTCTGACATAAAGATGATCCACAAAATTGTAAAAGGGCTCTACAAGACCCAATCTGTCCGGTTTTCGAATGGCGACCATCTCCATCAATGCTTCCGAAAAACCGAGCGCTTTGTGTAAAGCCATTAGGAAAAATTGTTCGATTCCTAGTAAAACAGGGTAACCGATTCCGCCGAAGACAATTAGCGCGGCGACGATCGTATTAAAAAACATATCGCTGCGAAATTGCATCAGATTATCTGCATTCAGCCCGAAACCGGCGTTATTAAAAGCCGAAATCGTATGAAAGATCGAAAACCACAACGGGGAGTCGACATTTTCTTTCATGTGTAAATACATGAATAGACAACCTATTCCTTCGACTGCCAGGGTGATCTTTGCTGTGGAGGCCAGAATCTGAAACACCGACTGCCGTTCGCCCGTCACATCCATGACGGAGCCCAGCGTTTGCGCAGAACCCGGAGATAAATCGGTTGAGCGGCCGATCCACAATAAACGAAAAGCTGTTACAACGCCAAAGCCGCCGACCTGAATGAGCACCATGACGACGACCTGACCTGCAAATGTAAATAGACTGAAATCAACGGACGTGAGCCCTGTCACGCATATTGCAGATGTGGACATAAACAAAGCGTCTACGTAACTGAGGGGATGATTAGAAAAATTTTCTATTATATACAGGATCAAAGAACCCAATAACACGGCGCTTGCAAAACCGAAAATGGTGATCTCAGCCGCAGAATATTTTCTGATCCCTTTTTCAAAAACATTTTCGATTTTTTTAACTTCGGAGTGAAGTGATCGGTGGGGGTTACCCGGAGTAGAGCCTGATGACGTTGATTCGGTATTGCCTGTCTTCTCGTCTTTAGAGCCGGATTTTGTGGTGTCGTCCATACCTTGCAAAAAATTCTCAATTCGGACGCTAGCTTATGCTTTGGTTCAACACTACTTCAAGAGCGGTTGAAACGTGCCGTGAGAAGTGGGCAAATATATAGTGTACTGCCTACGATTGTCAAGAGAAATAAGATGATATGACTTCAATTTATACAACGTTATTCATGCAGCGACCGTACGGGAGCGCATCCACTCGTGCGATTCGTTTAGAGACTGTTCAAAATCTCCGATAATGGTTTCGAAAAAATAACGATATTCTTCGGATATCTCAATTTCGTCCATTTTCATGGAGGTCAAATCTCTGCCTAGGGGCGGTAGGGTCTCAAGTTCCTCAAACTCCACATGAAGTTTCTGTGCCTCTGTCTGAAAATTGATGTTTTCGATAGTTGCTATAGTGGAACTCCTGTATGGTATATGAAATGAATTTCTCATTTTGAACTCCTTTATTTTTCGACACGCATCACACTTTATTTTAATAAAGCACAAATTGAGCCATTTTATTATATGTTATCGTGGTAGCTCTAAATATTTATTTAACAAATATTTGCTAAACATAGACCAAAATTGGCATTATCTGAAACTATTGAAAATGACCTCACTCATTGGATTTTTCCCGTACTTTTCAAGTTTTCGAAAAAGGAATTCTAGAGCTGAAAAAATCAAATAACATTAATCTGTTCAATTCATCAAAGGCCCATCAAATTATTTGTCTTCCTAATCTTCTTTTGTCGGAAATGACAGCTTCTAAGGGGTTGCAATTGTTGGCAAATTTTTGTACCGTCCGATACCATGCAAATCGGACATATTGAAATTGAAAAGCCTCTGGCATTGGCGCCTATGGAAGATGTAACGGATATTTCCTTTCGTGTCATCTGCAAAAAGCTCGGCGCCGATCTTTTGTACACGGAATTTACGAGCAGTGAGGCGCTCATTCGGGATGCGGCCAAAGCGCTCAGGAAAATCACTGTTGCAGAGGAGGAGCGTCCGGTCGCGATACAGCTTTTTGGAGGCGTGGAAACATCCATGGAAGGCGCTGCAGCGGTTGCAGAGAAAATGCGGCCGGATTTTATCGACATCAATTGCGGGTGCTGGGTGAAAGACGTTGCCATGCGCGGAGCCGGGTCGGGGTTGCTGCGAGACTTGCCCCGTTTTGAGACTATTGTTAAATCCACCATACGCGGGACATCACTGCCGGTAACCGTAAAGACCAGACTGGGTTGGGACAAGAGTACTATCAATATTCTGGATGTCGCAAAAATGGTCGAAGATGCGGGCGCCAAAGCGTTAACGGTACATTGCCGGACACGGGACATGGCGCACGACGGCGATGCCGACTGGTCCTGGTTGGAAAAAATTAAGAACGTCATATCCATTCCTTTGATTGGAAACGGGGATGTGCGTACACCTGAGGAC
>JAEUSJ010000289.1 GCA_016788215.1 bacterium
GAATACGGGAATCGGGTTTCGCCAATTCGGGATGTGGATAGAATCCGCTATCAATAAATGCGATGGTCACGCCTTTACCGGTGTATGCCGTGTCTGCGTTAACACGAAGATAAACAGGAATAATGACGTAGTCTTTACGCGGAGGTTTTTTGCGAGGCATGGTGCAACGGGATTAAAATAAAAAACCATGGTACGCAGGTACCATGGTTTAAAGATTCAAATAATTAGGTCTTAAGGATTAATAACCCTCTTCCAGTTGGATCATTTTCTGTTTACGGATTGCGCGCATACGATCCGCCTTTTTTCTTTCGCTGGGCTTTACATAATGCGCCGTATCACGCAAAGTGCGCATCAAACCGGACTGTAAACATTTTCTCTTAAACCGTTTCAAAGCTTTGTCAAATGATTCATTTTCGCCAATTTGAACCGTGATCATAATCTCTCCTTACTCTTCTCTTGGATTGTATATTATAAACTTATATAAAAACAAGGTTTAGCCAAATCTTAAAAAAACCGTGTTAAATTTAACAAATTTATACGTAAAAGCAAGGAAAAATTGTGAAATAAGGAGCGTTAAGAATATGGAAAATAAAAAACCCCGACCACAAAAGTGATCGGGGCAAAACAATTCATATGAGATAAGAAATTAGAACTTATAGCTTACGCCAAGATTGATACCAATATATGGAGAGTCCCAGGTTGCTTTTCCGGCATCACCAAATTTAACTCCATCTGACGGCACGAGATTGTAGCCTACGCCAAAATCTGCGTCAATTTTTTCATTGATGCCGTAGCAAGCGCCTAACATAAGTCCATAACTAAGGATCATTTTTGATTCATCAACACCGGGAAATTTAATATTATAGTTCGTCATACCGACGTTAAGACCTGCATAAGGCATAATCTTATCCTTTGAAAAGAAATAACGGCCGTTCACCATGATGGGCATCATTGTGACGTCGCCGCTTCCAGGCCCACCAAATTTCGCATAACCAACGCTTAAACCGGCCTGGATATTGTCATTAACCATGTAGCCGAAATTTCCACCGTAGCCGATAGCTGCATCACGGTCCAATTCTGTTTTCTTTGCAAAATCACCTTGCGGCAGGTTGTAACTAAAACCAACCCCTACGCTCATTTTACCTTGCGCAAATGCGCTTCCGGCAAAAGCAAACAGCGCTACCAGCGCCAACGAGACAGTTAATTTCTTCATCTTCATTCTCCTTAAGATTAGTTATAGTGAGTTACTCTTCCTTATGGAAGAAATTTTGTGACGCTGTTATATAACAGCAGTTAATTGTATGTAAATGAACAATTTTTAGATTGTGAAATGTACATCTGGAGATATATAAAGTCAAGCTGTATTATATTATGGAATGCCGAAGTAGCGGCAGCGTGATATGGTAAACTTGAAGAACCCCGAACACAAAAGTGCTCAGGGTAATAAATGCTCGTGTGGAATGGACTAGAACTTGTAGTTCACTCCAAAGTTGATAGCAATATTCACTGCGTTATAGCCTGCCTCAGCCGTTCCAAAATCAAATTTGAACTTAACATTCTTAGACGGGACATAATTGTATCCAAGTCCAAAATCAAGATTAACCTTCTCATTAATTGCATAACAGGCACCCGCCAGCATACCATAACTTAAGATCATTTTGGAGGCTTCATCGCCTGGAAATGAAATCGTGACGTTTGTTAGGCCAACGTTAAGGCCCGCATACGGCATTATTTTTTCATTTGAAAAGAAGTAACGGCCGCTCACCAGGATCGGTATCAATGCTGCGTCAACATCATCACCTGATGATTTGCCGGAATAGCTTACGGTTCCAACACCAAAAATAATCTGGAAATTTTCATTAACCATATAACCTAAATTTGCATCAAACCCAAGAGCATTATCACGATCGCCCTTTGACTTGCTCGCCATATCACCTTGTGGAACATGATACCCGAGGCCAAGCCCTACGCTCATTTTACTTTGCGCAAAACCACTGGAGGTAAACAAGACGACAGTGGCCAGCGCAACCAGGGTAATTACTTTTTTCATACTACTTCTCCTTAATTAATGCTGGTTATTTAGACGCTTCCAAATTTGGAAAGTAATTTCAAAAGACTATACAAAATAATTTTTTCACAATCAATATGTAATAAACATAGAAAGTATTTTTAGAAATTCATGAAAATGATTATATTGTCTTCTTATGGGATTCATATCAAAAATACTTTTCGTGGTTCCGGTTTTACTATTATTACTTTTTGAAACATTGTGTGGACAAGGAATACCATCGACCATTATTTATACTAATAACAATAACGGCAATATACTCGAATGCGAGTGCGAAGATCTTCCCTATGGCGGACTGGCACGGCGTAAAACGCTATTCGAACAGATTCGTAAAGAAAATAGAAATGTCATAACGCTCGATGCGGGCGATTTTTTGGATCAGTTCGGTACCAAACCAACACAAGACGAACTCGTACTTAAGCTGTATGAAGAACTTGGTTATGATGGAATCAATATTGGCGACAACGAATTAGCAAATGAAAATACATTCTTAGAATCTAGAATACTTTCGTCTAAATTACCGCTCATTTCCACTTCGATGACAGATAGAAATGGGAAAAACATAACGAAACCTTATCTCATTAGAGCCGTTTCTAATATAAAAATCGCCTTGATCGGATACACGCCTAAGTCCAGTTTTCGATATTTCCCCGAATGGAAAAAACTTGATATAAAGATCGAAAACGAACGCGAAAAATTGCGGC
>JAEUSJ010000028.1 GCA_016788215.1 bacterium
AGCTTCGATTCATGAAGCGTGAGCACGTTGGAAATGATATTGGCTAATTCTTTGTATCCAAAGGGCTTTAACAAATAAGCGCTCATCCCCATATGCAGAAGTTCTTTTTGCTCTTCATCGTTGTCGGTTTTTGCTGTCAACATAATAACGGGCGTGTCCCGATGTAATGTATACGCATCGTCCTGTCGGATTTTTTTGTAAACATCCACCCCGTTCATTCCAGGCATCATATAGTCCAGCAAAATAATGTGAGGATTTGTCCTGCGCAATTCGACTAATGCGGCTTCACCTCCGTTTGCAGCCATGGGAACCATGCCTGCATTCCTTAACATGATCACAATCGTATTGAGTATGACGGAGTCATCATCCACAACGAGGATACGTTTTCCCTTTAGGGAGATGTTCTGGAGGCTAGGAGACATCGTTTCTATTTAATGTTTTGTCTAAGAATGGCAACATTAATTCTGGCAGGTTATGATACAAGAAAAAACCGAAAGCCGCAAGATGATGCGATGAGTTAAAATAATTTATGGAAGTGTGAACAGGCAATCACTGTTCTACCGGCAGTGAAATAATGAACTCTGTACCTTCTCCAATCTCACTTTGTACTGCAATCTTGCCGTTATGTTTTTCTATGATCCCCTGGCATATTGCCAAACCAAGGCCGGTTCCTTCATCTTCCGATTTGGTTGTAAAACCTAATTCAAAAATCTTTTCCAAATCGTCTTTTGGAATTCCTTTTCCATTATCTTTAATCGAAATGTTAGCCATGCCGTTGTCCATCCAAGTCTTGATCCAAATTCCTCCATTGGACTCTATTGACTGCGCAGAATTGTGGATGAGATTAACCAAAACCTGTGTGAGTGGCCCCGGGAGGCCTTTTATTGGAGCCACTAGTTTTAGTTCTTTGTGAAATTCAATATTAAATTTGTACTTTGCTTGTACCAGATGAATCGCACGGTCGATCTGATCCTTCAAACTGACATCAGCCCATTGAATATCATCTAAACGCGAAAACCCTCTTAGATCCTTGATGATTTCTGAAGCAAATGAGGATGAATTTTTTATTGTATGAATGATCGCCTCAAAGTCTTCTACAGATTGTATAATGTTTTTTTCCTGGATAAATAACTTGATGTCGGTAATGTCGTTTATGGATTCGGCTTTAAGAATCTTTGAAAATAATTCTTTCAATTCAGCCCATTCGTGGCCGGCCAGCGAAGCCGCGTGACGTATATTGGCAACGGGATTGCCTAACTCATGCGCAACACCGCTCATCAATTTTCCGAGTAAAGACATTTTCTCGCTTCGAATTAATCGCTGCTGCGTCATTTCCAGTTCTCGATATGCTTTTTCAAAAGCTTTTTTATGATGATAATGTTCTGCGGCGCGCCGAATGGTAATCCGTAAACCTTCGATCTCAAATGGCTTTAAGATAAATTTATAAATGTGGCCACGGTTAATGGACTCCATCAGAAGTTCCACATCCGAATAGGCCGAAACGATAATTCGAATCGCGTCGGGTATCACCTTTTGCGATTCTGCTAAAAAGTCATTGCCGCTCATGCCGCCCATTTTCTGATCGGATAAGATCACGACGATTCCGGGATTGGCTTTCAAAACTTCCAATCCCTCCTTTCCGCTCTGCGCAGTCAACACGTCAAAATCGTCTGAAAGGCCGCGTTCCATTACATTTAGGATAGCTGACTCGTCATCCACACACAAAATTTTAGCGCGTTCTGCTTTAGAATTATTATTATCGTGTTTAAGGTCTAATTTTTTCAGCATAGAGAAAGACGAGCTCCAGATGATTGAACCAAAGAATTAATTTTATTTCACTAGGGAAGTTCTGCGTTTTTAACAGCGCTTTTTACTGCAGGATCGGATACAATGCGTGATTTCTTATACCGTACTTTTCCTTTGTCTAATGTCTTTTTGTTCTTTCTAACGCCATTGTATCTCACCGGTTTATCTAACAATGCATGTTTTAAAACCTCATCAATGTGTTCGACATAGATGAACTGCAGCGACTTTTTGACATAATCCGGCACGTCTTCAAGATCATTTTTATTCATTTTGGGCATGATCACGGTGTTAATACCTGCTCTCCGCGCCGCGACTACCTTCTCCCGAATGCCTCCGACAGCCAAAACTTTACCCCTTAGAGTGATTTCACCTGTCATGGCCACGTTATGTTTTACCGGCCGCCCCGTCATAAGCGACGTGAGGCATGTCACGATAGTTACTCCTGCGGAAGGCCCGTCTTTTGGCGTTGCTCCCGAAGGAATATGAATGTGAATATCCATCTTATTAAAAACTGACGGATTGATGTGCAGTATGCTCGCTTTTGAACGAATGTATGACAGACCTGCCTGAGCGGATTCTTTCATTACTTCACCCAATTGCCCGGTTAGTTGCAATCCTCGATTTCCCTGCATCAGCCGCGCTTCAATAAATAAAATTTCACCGCCGTTTTGCGTCCATGCAAGGCCTGTGGCAACGCCAATTTCATTTTCCCTATGCGCCATTTCAGGAAATATTTTCTGCGGGCCGAGGTAATCATTTATGTCGCCGATCTTGATTACGGCCTTGGATTTACGGCCCTCTGCCTTTTTACGTGCTACTTTACGGCATATGTTTGCAATTTCGCGCTCAAGATTTCGGACGCCAGACTCCCAGGTATACGAGGCAATCACCTGTAAAATCGAATCGTCATTAAAATTTATGTCCTTAGGTCTTAGACCGTTCTCCTTGATCTGGCGCGGAACAATATATTTTTTTGCAATCTCGAGTTTATCCTCTGCGATATAACCCGATAAACGAATCACTTCCATACGGTCGAGCAATGCCGGTGGAATGGGAGAAAGATCGTTGGCCGTCGCGATAAACATCACATTTGAAAGATCAAACGGGATGTCTACATAATGATCAGTAAACGTATTATTCTGTTCCGGGTCAAGAACTTCCAGCAAGGCCGAAGCCGGATCTCCCCGAAAATCCTGACCGATCTTATCAATTTCATCCAACATAAATACCGGGTTGCTGCTCTGAGCTCGCCGTAATTCCTGTAATATTTTCCCGGGGAGCGCACCTATATACGTTCGCCGATGCCCTCGGATTTCTGCTTCGTCCTTGACCCCTCCGAGGCTGAATCTTACGAATCTCCGGCCAATCGCTTTAGCGATCGACTTCCCTAACGATGTTTTACCAACTCCGGGCGGGCCGAGAAAACAAAGTATCGGACTTTTGCTGTCCTTGCGCAATTTCCGTACAGCTAGAAATTCTAAAATTCTGTTCTTCACATCTTCAAGATCATAATGATCGTCATCAAGAATTTTTTTCGCACGAACAATATTGATCTGATCTTTTGTTTTTGTCTGCCATGGCAACTCCAGAATCCAGTCAATGTAAGTCTTGCTCACGGTATATTCAGCAGATGATGGCGACATCTGTGCCAGGCGCTCCAGCTCTTTTCCGGCGATTTTTTTTGCCTCTTTTGGCATTTTTCTTTTTGCGATCTTTTTTCCCAATTCTTCTATCTCGACAGAGTCGTCGTCGTCGTCACCGAGTTCGTGCCGAATGGCCTTGATCTGTTCTCTCAAGAAATAGTCGCGTTGGGTTTTACTTAATTCGGCATTCACCTCAGTTTGAATTTTATCATTCAGCTCCAGAAGTTGAATTTCCTTATTGATTGCCGTCATCACCTTGGTCAGTCGGTTTTTGACTTCAAATTCTTCAAGTATACTTTGCTTTTCTTGCACATCGATATTTAGACTCGATGCAACCATATCCGCCATTCGGTCGGGTTCCTTGATGTTACCGATGATGACCTTTAGTTCATCAGGCAGTACGGGCGATAAGGTAACCATTTTTTGGAAACTTTCGGAAACGCCTCGCGTGAGGGCTTCGATCTCCATATTCTGTTCAAATCGAATATCAACGGGTTTTACGGAACCCATTAAATACGGACGTTGCTGAGTGATGCCGTGAAGCTGAACGCGTAAAAACCCTTGAATTAAAAGGCGTATGCTCCCATCCGGAACCTGGAACATCTTTAAGACATTGGCTACCGTGCCAACGGGGTACATATCCTCCTTGGAAGGAAATTCTTTTTCAGAGTTCTTCTGCAAAAAAACGCCGATAAGTTTAGAACTGATCAAAGCGTCGTTGACCAATTGTACCAGATGTTTCTCTATCACCACTAACGGAAAAACTACAAATGGGAAAATCACATTATCACGCAAAGGCAGGATGGGTAATATTTCCGGAACAATAAGATCTCCGCTTTTTTCAGAAGTTATCATTGTATTATCAGACATATTTTCGTTATCGCTTTGAGGTTACTATTCAGATACCTGACACCATGTAGTTATTCGATTATGATATTAGTCACCCTGGTCGTATTTGTATCTTTTTTTAATTTAATAATGAGAAATCCGTTATCATACAGCGCTTTAATAGAATTATCCACTATACGGGCTTTTATTTTAATCCTCCGTTCAAAAGGACCAAAATCAATTTCCATTTTGTGGTAATGACGTTTTTGGTTTATGCTAAGTTCCTTTCGCAAGCCGGAAACGGTCAAAATGCCTGCTTCATATGTTAGTTTTATGTCATCCTGTTTCACATTAGCAACATCCATTACCACCATAAATTCCTCGTCCGTTTCAATGACGTCCGTCGGCGGATGCCATCGTTTCTCAGCGCTAATCAAGATTGGGTATTTTGAATTAAAAAAATTTGAAAAAAGAAATTCCATTTCGTCATCAATGCCGCGAAACCGGTGCGTTGGTGTTTTTTGATCGTCATCCATTTCTTCCATGCTCTCTCCTTAAAAGAAACAAAGTAACTTATCAAGTATTTGCAGAAAGTTAATATAGACATTAAGGTCAAGGAAATGCAAGAGTTTTAAGGCAGCGCTGCAAAGAACAAAAAATATTTCATATCAAACACTTGCTAAATCAAAAATGATTTAGTACCTTTGTAGTGGGTATTGTTCTTTGCCATGGGAAAAAAAACATTTTTATTCATCTAAACTCATAAAATACAACTATTTGTTAAACTAACTATGAGGTGTTGATGGTTATTGATACAAAAAAAAGCCTCTCATTGTTCTTTAAAATATTTTTGCTCTTGTTTGTCTCATTCCTTTTGAATTCACATATTTTCGCTCAACTTCGTATGGAATTGAATTTCGGGGAGGAGAACAACTATATTTTATTTGAGAACACTTACAATTCCCCAGATCCTAGTAAAACACGGTTGAGTGAGTTGTTTCAAAATGGAGATTTTGAAGTTTCAGGTCTTACGGAACGCAGTCCTGCCGGTGATAATTTCTTGGTTCTCAATGGGATAAACTATTTTCTGAAGACTCCTGGAAACGCCAATATTAATGTAAACGGACATGTCTCCTATTCTGTATCAATGTGGATTTATTTGTATTCATCCGGAATCAATGGAGAGATCATTAATGCAGACAACGGCTTTGTTTCAGGTTACCGGTTCTATTTAGAGAACAACGTACCAAAATTGGAGATTCGCGAAGGAATACAGGAAATTTTCTCGTCTGGAAAAACACTTCCTTCCTCCCAGTGGACGCATATCGGCTTCTATTGTGACGGCGTCAACGACAGCGTCACATTTTTTGTTGATGGCAATATTGCAGGCGAATCGGCGTTTACTAAAATCACTCAGGTTAACACCGGCGCTAACAGTTACATTGGCGCGGCCGTCCGGTCAAGTCCTCCAAATTTTCTGAAAGCCAATGTGGATCAGATTCGTTTTTATGCGGGACGAGATACTATTTTTGATTACGTCCAGCATTTGCACATCGCGTCAAAATTAAAATCAAGAAAAAACAAGCCGGACACACCGCAATATTTCACGTTATTGCAAAACTACCCAAACCCGTTTAATGCGTCAACCAAAATTTCGTTTATCCTTGAAAAAAGCGGATACGTGGAACTTAAGATATACGACTTGCTGGGAAATACGGTGCGCACCTTATACGACGGCGTCAAGGAGGAAGGGACTCACGAACTGTATTGGGATGGCATGGATTTTAAATCCATGACGGTACCCAGCGGTATCTATTTTATGAGGCTGTCCTTCAATGGATCGGTGCAGACCAAGAAAATGATTCTGGTCAAATAGTCACCTCGATACAAACTTGTACCCTACGCCGTGAATCGACAATATATACTTCGGTTCTTTAGGATTTGCTTCAAAATAATTTCTCAGTTTTACAATAAAATTGTCGATCGTTCGTGTTGAGGGAATAGTATCATAACCCCAAACCTTCGTCAATATTTCTTCGCGCGTAACCACTTGTCCTTCCTTCTCGATAAGTAGTTTTAGTAACATGCATTCCTTTTTCGTCAAACGTATGGCTTGGTTGTTCACTACCGCTTCGTAATTTTCAAAGTTGATGGTATTCGAACCAAAACTGTATTGTACGACTTCATCCGTCAAACTCTTCTTGCCTCTGCGTACAAGCGCCTTCACGCGCAATAAGAACTCATCCAGACTGAACGGTTTTCCAAGATAGTCATCTGCCCCTAACTTTAACCCCTCAATACGGTCCTTTTCCTCATGTTTTGCTGTAAGAAAAAGAATCGGTGTCTCTTTGTCCTTTTTTCGTATGGAGCTGCATACTTCATATCCGCTTAGTTTTGGCAACATTACATCCAAAACTATCAATTGATACATATTGCTCTGATACTTTAAAAGAGCTTCTTCCCCGGTTTTAGCCCAGACAACTACAAAATCACTTTCAAGATTAAAAATCAGAGATTCAGCGATATTTTTTTCATCTTCGACTAACAGTACTTTTGGTTTCATAAATCCGATTATGTTATTGATGATTATTCAAAAGCGGTATTCGAATCTGGAATTGAGTACCAACGCCGGATTCAGGAAGATTTACAAAAATTTTACCTTGATGCGCTTCAGTTATTTTCTTTACGAGATACAGACCAATGCCGGTACCTTTGGTGTTCCGTGTCAGTTCATTCCCTGCCCGATAAAATCGATCAAAAATATATGACAGATCATTCTTGTTAATACCCGGGCCGTTGTCTTCGATTTCGAAGATCATGTCGTTATGGTCATGATATAATTTGATTAATATGCGTTTCGGAGTGACCGAATATTTGACCGCATTCTCAATTAAATTATTGAAAACTGAAAGCAAGGCATGATGATCGCCCATCACTTCGACTTTTTCATCGAGCGTAGCCGTTATTTCAATTTCTTCATCCTCCGCATATGTTTTTATTTTCTTAATACAAGGATTTAATATGTCAAATACCACAAGGCGGTGCATTTCAAAATGGAATTCGCCCCTTTCAAGCCGGGCCGCTTCCAGAACATTTTCAACCAATCGCTCCAGCCGTTCAACATCATACAATGAATGTTCAAAGAACTGTTTCTGTTTATCTGCCGGAACCGGCCTGGACAATAGCGTTTGCAAATATAGTTTTATGGACGCTAAAGGCGACTTCAGTTCATGAGTAATACTGAGAATAAAATTTTTTTGTTGTGATTCTAGTCTAATCTCTTTCTTGAGAATAACAAACATAAAATAGACACCCAGAAGGACCATCAAAGAAAAAAAGATGCCTTCTGAGATGAACATGATGGTTTTGCGTTCTGTTTTGTTGATTAAGTCATTCAGAAATTCCGTTTTTGGACGAATCAGAATCGGCAATTTAAGGACTCGTGAGGGGCCAAAACTATAAACTGACTTAGGGTCTGTGCGAGGCAGCTGTTCCACGATCAATTCAGGATGACGGTTGGACATCCATTTATTCAATTCTACGTACACTATTGTTGACGCGACTATCATTCCTCCCGTATCTTTATAGAAAACGGTATCGCCGACACAATAAAATGTACTATAATGTTGATTGCTAGCGAGTATCTCCGGAACTGACTCAAGCGGCCGCGACCCAATGGTTTCGCGGTGAAGTTCCATATTGTGAATCACGACCTGCTCGTATTCGCGATTCAGCTCATTGACCGCCTTCTGCACGCGTATGGATAAGACCGCCTGATGAAGTTGAAATAAGACCGTATTCTGCTGAACTTGATAATATATCCACCAGAATATCTGCGCCAGACAAATGACTACAATAACCGTAAAAATAATAACCGGAATACGGTCAACAAATTTGATTTTATTTGATTGTCTGAAAGACATTAACATTCCATTTCATTGATTGGGTTTACCTGCAATAAGTATCTCATAGGCTTCTTTAATCTCTCTGAATCGCTCATCCCCGGCAATACCTAACTCGCCGGACGTATTCATATCGGGATGATAGATCATGCTGAGTTTTCGGTAAACCGATTTGATTTGTTCCAATGTGGCGTCCTCTTTTACACCCAGTATTTCATAATAATTTTTTTTACGTTTTGGGCGGGATACAGGATCAAACTCGTCTCCCAGTCTCAGCGCTTCACTTACAAATTCTTTGATCTGCAGTATCTGGCGAGTGATCTCTTCGATCTGCAACTGCCCGTTATTAAACCCATTTTTTAATATTTCCAATTCAGCTTTAAAATCTATTACTGCAATAATAATATCAGCGCTGGTGTTGCTGGTCAGCGCCTCGATAATCAGTTTTTCCGTTTCATCGATCAAACACCGCACTTTATCGTCTTTTTCGGCCTGCAGCTGATCGTGCAGCTTCTTTAGCGATGATTGTATATCTTCGGCAATTTCTTTGGCAAGAACAAACTGTTTATGAATCAATGCGTCCTGAGCGCGCTCAAGATAGAATGAAAACTCTTTTATTTCATCTGTAAATCTTTCGGCTATTTCGGTGTGAACCTGTCTTTGCATCTCCACTTCCGCATTTGACAATGCAAGATGCGCGTCTTTGCGAATTTGTTTGAACTTTTCAGCTTCGTCTCTGGCGCGCAGAGCATGACGCGCCGCTTCATTGCATAGCGCTTCACAACTGTCAAACTGGTTACCCGCAAATGCCTTTTTGGCTTCATTTAGTTTTCCGACAGCCTCTGTAAAATACTCATGTGCATATTTTTCCGCATCGGAAGCCCGCGCCAATTCAACCTGTTCCTCCGAGTCATTCAACCACCATAACACCTGTCTTTTTATTTCACCGGTCTGAATTCGTTTTTTCCACCAGAGTCCGAAAACAAAAACACCGAGTATTCCGAAACTGAACATAAAAAGTGTTTTCCATTGGCTTAGCTGTGCTTCATCGTCGATTAAAGCCTTGAGTTCGAGAATCTCTGCATTGTCGGGATCGTATTTTAAAGCCGCTGTCAGGTAGTTATCAGCAACGCGAAAATTGCCCGCATCATAATCCATTTTTGCGCTCTGAAGATAGTTTCGCGCCATTTCAGAACCGGCCTTTTTGAATAAAGTTTTTCCTTCCGTATCGTTCTTATCAATTGAAAGTATTTCTTGAGCAGACTGATATGCCAAATACCAATTCTCACGAGCAAGATCTTTCGTTGCCTGTGTTTTAAGGTAATCTAATCTTCGTTTTTTTTCGATCCTCGTGTTGTCATAATGAGCTCCTATCGAAACGTCATCCTCCCCCTTTCGATAAAGTTGGGACGATGTAGCGATCTTAAAATTCTGTTCGTCCGGGTTCAGAAAAAATGGATCTACACTCATATCGGTCGAATGGGAAAAAACACCTATATAATTAGAGTCATTGTTCCAAAAATTATTTCTTAACAATTCAATACTTTTACTTTCTTTAACACCAATTCCAAATACATTCAATGCACATATATTATTTATCAGTGAAATGGCGGACGTATTTCGTATTAAAATGCCGTAACCCGAAGCAAAATTGTCAGCTGCTGACTTCTCTGCGGTTTCTAGTCCGTTCTTTACGATTGTATTATTCCGAACTAAGGGGCTGGCGTTATCGTCGACCATAATACCGTTTCTTTTGTTTTGGTATATATAATTACCCAGCACTTTGTTTGTAGAATTTGCGGTGATGGTAATCCCATTGCCCCCATTCTCTTTAATTATGTTTTTTTCAATAGTTGGCGAAGCATTGGTGCCGATGAATATTCCATCCGAATGATTTTCAGATATAATGCAGTCAATGATATATCCGTGGCTTTTTTCCATCATAACAATGCCGTTTTTTATGTTTCCGCTAAAACTGGACTGACGTATGTTGACCGAACTGCTGCTGAGTATTTCAATTCCGTTTCCGCCATTCATAAACGAGCAATTTTCAATAAAAAACGTCGAATATTTTGAATACAGTAGCGGACGATTTGCAGGTTTAGAAAATGTTACCGACATATTTGCTATTTTTCCGCCGCCAAGATTATAAGCTTCTATCACAGGTGTGCTCCCGTCAGTCTGTATTATGGTCTTACCTATCCCTTCTCCGTCCAGATTCACAAAATTTTTCAATAAAATTCTTTCATTGTATACGCCGGCTTTGATCTTAATCGTGGCATTAAATTCGGCTTGATCTATCGCTTGTTGAATGGACGTATATTTTCCGCTTCCGTCCTGAGCGACCGTTGCGTATTTTTGCCTGTCTGCCTTTTTGGAGCCTCGGCGAACCTGCGCAAAACTCAGGCTCTGAAGGTAGAAAAAGAAAAGCAACAAAAGAAAGAAGTATGGTTTCGTTTTTTGCATTTTGTTCCGAATAACCTTGTGAATTGAATGTATTTGATTTTATCATTTTTTGCACGGTTTTTGTTCAAAAAATCAAATGCATACTAAAAAACCTTGCCCGTACAAACGAACAAGGTTTTCGTCAACTCCTAATGATTTTCCGTTCTATGGTAAGTTGTATCGCTTTGCTGAAGGTCCATTTTCGAGGTTCAGCACTCCACGCGGACAAACGGCCGAGCATACTCCGCATCCGACGCACGAAGCACGAACAATATTTTCACCCCGTTGTGCATAGGCGCGAACATCTATACCCATTTCGCAGTACGTAGAACAATTGCCGCAGGAAATACATTGGCCGCCGTTTGTCGTTATTCGAAAGCGCGAATAATATTTCTGTATGATACCAAGAATAGCAGCCATAGGACAACCAAACCGGCACCAGACACGGCTTCCCATAATTGGGTAAAATCCGGTTCCTATTACTCCTGAGAAGACAGATCCAATTAGAAACCCATACCACGTTGCAAAATTTCCTGATAAATCGCCAAGAATACTCCCGCCAAAATACGAATTTAGCCAAAGTAAGAACGTGGTTACGGTCACAAAGATCAGAACAGAGTAGATCAAAATCCTTTCAATTTTCCACGCTCTTAAAGACTTGTCAGACAATTGCCTAAATGGATCGCCAAGCGTTTCGGCTAATCCTCCACACCCGCACACCCAGGAACAATACCAGCGCTTTCCAAAAAAATAGGTCAACACCGGAGTAGCGATGAAAGTCATGATAACACCCCAGAAAATCATAAAAATACCAAGTCCTCCCGGGTGAGCTAACAGATTCTGAAAGTCGCTTGGCCACAGGGAATAAGGTCGAAGTGGCCAAAAATAGGTAAAATAGAAACCGGGTTGGTTTAGCATTTCAAGCAATGATGGAATAATAAACGCAAAACCCAATTGAAAGAACATAACCGAGGAAGTCCGAAGAATCTGATAACGACTATGGCGGTATTTTACGATCATACGGGTTCCCATAACAAGAACGGCTAGCGTGTAGAAAGTCCCGTACAAAAACCATTGATCCGCTGATTTGCCACGAAGGATAAGGCTGAGCGGGTCAACCAACCTGATCCAGTTCGAAATCATCTGAGGGAACCAGTACAACACGATATAGAAGCCCGTAAATAGAATGCCAATAATCCACGCAATTGCGCCTCGAGACATGACCGAACTGAAAAAAATATAGTTATTTCTGATTCCGGCACGATATTTTCTTATCTGCGGAACAATATACATGAGGCCGCCGATGGCAGAGAAACCGAAGCTTAGAAAAAAGAATAACCCAGGGCTATCATTTGATGCGCCCGTCAGACATACAAATAACATCAACAGACCGAAACCAAAAACTCCCAGCCCTGCCTTCATTGCACCACTCATATCTTGATGAGCGTTATGAGATAAAGACATGGATATACTAGTAGATCCGTTCGTCGATAAGTGTTGCACGTGGTCTCCTACATGTAATTTGAATCATTGTGATGTTATATCAAATGGGTATCCATTAGACCGTGAAGCTGGCTAGCCCTCGTCTTTTCCTAAGCATAATCGGCTTTTGTGGATTTTGTTCATTAAACAATTCGACAATATTCTTTTCAAACTGTGTAAAAAACTCAGGATCAAAATTAGCCTCACCTAAATTCTCCAACACATATTGGAGAGATTTTTTTTCGCGTATCCAATGTTCACAAACATTCTGACGAAATCGAATCCCAAAAAGATTAAACCCAATTACTGAATAATCATGGGCAGAATAAACAATACGAATCGCGTGTTTCCCCGCCGGATGCTGCCAATACAATGACTGCTCACCTTTAAGCGGAACATTGCTGACAAATCCATACGTCTGGTATTCAATATCAAAGAATTTTGCGGAATTGAACCATATACCGCGTTCATATGCCGTTCTTTCTCCGCAAACGGTTTTGGCGAGCGCCTCACCCTGCATTCTGCCTGTATACCATAATTGCTCGATCTTGGGATGACGCGGCTTTGGAGTCCTGAATTCTACGCAATCCCCGGCTGCATAGACGTTGCGTATATTAGTTTCCAGAAATTCATTTACAAGCACTCCGCGATTCGTTTCAATTTTTGAATTCTTTACCACATCAATATTTGGAGAAACTCCCGCAGTCAGGCCAACAAACTGGCATAAAATTTCCTCACCTCGACTTGTTATAACCGAACTAACACGTCCATTATCGCCAGGCACAATTTCTTTTAATTCCGTAGACAGGCGTAAATCTATTCCGTGTTCAATAATATGACTTCCGATAAGTTGGGCTTCTTCTTTTGGTAAAATGTTGTCCCAATAAAATGTTTCGCGGACCAAAAAAGTAACGGGAATTTTTCTGCTGTTCAGCATTTCCGCCATTTCGATACCTATGAGCCCGCCACCAACGATAACCGCGCGGCTAATATCTTTAGTATTACGTTCCATGAGATCTAAATCAGGCTTAGAATACAGGCCCTGCACCCCTTCCAGGTCCTGTCCAGGCCAGCCGAACTTATTGCTTTTCGAGCCTGATGCAATTACAAGCGTGTCATATTGAATCAACTGTCCATCATTTAATTTAAGCCACTGCTCATCGGTGTTGATGGACTGTACAAAACCCTTTATAAGAGTTAAATTATTCTTAGCCCAGAACCAATCCTCATAAGGCTTTGTATGTTCATATTTCATGTGGCCCATATAAATATACATAAGGGCTGTACGAGAAAAAAAATGCTCCGTTTCTCCGGAAATGATAGTTATTTTCGTGTCCGATCTTTTGCGAACATTTCTGGCGGTTGTAATACCGGCAATACCATTACCGATGATAACTAAATGTGACATGCGTCATCTCTGATTTGAAACAACAATGTTCCGAGTTGATTAAGAATATATATTGTTTTGCAGGATACGATTAGTGTTTAAATGAACAGTCCAAGTCATCAATGCGTTTTTTACGTTTACGCATCTGATGTTTACGCTGGCTTGGGCTTGTATAGTTCGACTTTTCAATGAAGGTTTGGATGATGCGGGCTTTTCGGCACTCGGTTTCAAACCGCCGAATTGCTTTTTCTATTGGTTCATTTTTTTTTACAATAGTTGAAAGCATCTTCAACCTCTGCAAAGGATTTGGAGTAGTAGTTAGATATAAAAACTCCTGTGACCATTTTTTATTCCCGGTGCAAATACTTTATTTACGCTTAGGAAATCTTTCTTATTTTAAAAGAATCATTTTTTTGGTTTTAGAATAATGGCCGGATTTGATTCGGTATAAATATATACCGGACGACAGCATTTTTCCAAAATTATCTCTTCCATCCCATGCAACTTGATGGTAGCCGGGACTAAATTCCCTCTTGATTACCGTCCTAACTTCCTGTCCGAGTATATTATAAATTTTTAAAGTTACTTCTGATTCGGCCTGGATCCCAAAACGAATAAGCGTTTCAGGATTAAACGGATTGGGATAATTTTGTTCTAAACTCAGGCGCTCCGGCACAACAGGCACAACTTCGATATCAAAAGTTTTTTCGTCAAAACCCAGCGTGTTTGCCGCACGAACCATTACGCGATGATACCCTATTTGTGCTGATGTTGGAATCCACTGTATCCGCCCGGAGTTTGAATTTAAAGACATATTTGCCGGGCCTTCTGTGAGGGAAAATAGCGGAGACGGGTTTCCTGATGCAAAAACATACATCGTAAATAACGAGTCTGCGAACACAGTCTGATTCGGTATTGAACTTATTATCGGCGCCTGTTTTCCGGCTTCATAAAACTCTATACCTCCTCTAATATTTCCCATTAGCAAATCAAGATCGCCGTCCTTATCAATATCAATAAATCTCGACACGGCGTTTTGGGTTGCCTTGAGTGTTTGATATGACCCGCTATTAACAAGAAAAAGTGGATTTTCAACGCTGCCGATGTTTTCATAATAAGACAGGCTGCCGTCCTTAAATCCCACAGAGAAATCAAGATCGCCATCCGCATCGGTGTCAATAATTTCCGGAACCGATTCAGCTTTTCCACTGCCGATACCAAGATAGTCCAATTCGGGCGTAGCAAACTCCGGAGCGGAAGGTGTTCCCACGTTTTTGAAATAATTAATGGTACCGTCCTCTTCTCCGACAAAAAGATCAAAATCACCATCGTGGTCGATATCAGCGAACTGAGGGGAGCTGTAGTTACCAACATCAATTCCCTGATAAAAGCTATCTGTCAACTCAAAAACGGGATTTGTTGCATTTCCGATATTTCTAAAATAAAATATTGTGCCGGAGAAATTTCCTGAAAAACAGTCCTGGTCGCCGTCATTATCAATATCTATAAATGACGGAGACGAAATAAATTCATCGGCCGGAAACGGTACCCTGATCGTCGTATCGAGTGACAATGTAATGACATGGCCTGCCAGCGTGGTATTCCGATAAAAGACAACCTCCCCCTGATAGCTTCCGATAAATATGTCATCATCGCCGTCCGCATCAATATCGGCCACAACAGGATGTGATGATCTGCCGACGTCAATACCATCAATGTAATTCTTGGTGATTAAATCGAATTGCAGCGTACCGGCCGTTTTACGCTTAGCTAACGAATTATTTTTAAAAAACCAAAAGTTATCCTTCTCTCGATCTCTAAATAACACATCGACAAAAAGGTCTTCATCTCCGTCTCCGTCAATATCGGCAAATGCCGGCACATTAAATCCGGGAGTATTCAGGATAGGGCTTGGAAACGTCGAAGACGTGATGTCCGGAAAATCCGCAGTAAATTTATTTCCTGTGTTTTCAAGATAGTACATGCCGACACTAAAAAAATCACCCCAAATGATATCCAAATCAAGATCCTTATCAATATCCGAAAAAACGATTCCGCTTGCTCCGTGGCGCTTAACCGATGCAGCTTTTGCGCCAGAAATGATGAGAATATTTTCAAAATTATCCGTTACAAACCGAAAAATGTAGTTGAAAGCAGTTCCAATATTCTCGTAAAAACCAAGTGATCCCACGCTCCGCCCGGTAAAAAAATCAAAATCGCCGTCGGCGTCGATATCGGCAAAAAAAGGAATGCTCTGATTTTCAGTTATGATGGTGTTGCCGGATGAATCGGTAACTACCGCGTCTTTTATTATAAACACGGGGTGAACGATTCCGCCTGTATTCTCGTACAAACGCATCGTGGCAGATGGCCCAGCCGCAAAAATATCCTTATCGCCGTCTCCGTCAATATCAACAAAACGGCACCAGTTCCCGACATTCAGCGAATCAAAATAATCCGAAATGAATACTAATTTTTCTCCGTCATTTTCATAATAGGTCAGTCTTCCGTCAACTTGCGTAATAAAAAGATCAAGATCCAGATCGCCATCATAGTCAATAAAGCTGGATTTGGAGGCGTAAGTTCCTCCAAAAAAACCATGGGGAAGCCTGTGTCCGTAATGCTCCACGATGAATGAATTAATTTTTTTGATGAAACTCTGACTGCGAGTTTTGGACGGAGTGAAAATGGAGAACAGTATGATACTGATTAAAAGAGTGGGTTTCATCCCGGAATTATCTTTTTAGCATACGAATTTTTATTTCTTTACCTAGACTCCAAAAAAGCAACGGTAGAAAAATAATTGCACTGCCATACTTCACGGTATCCGGGACGATCTCTGAGGCGCTCCCCATATTGACAACCATGGTAATATCAAAATAAACATAAATTGCATTTAGAATAAATCCCAGCAGGAGCGCCGCGATGGCTATAGACAAAATATACGAAATGATAGATCGTATTCCTAACGTACTCTTAACCACGCTCATCGTTGATATGTTGGTGGCGGGTCCGGCGAGGAGAAAGACGAGTGCTGCCCCTGGAGAAATCCCTTTCATAATTAAAGCGGCGGCAATCGGCGTTGACGCACTGGCACAAACATACAGAGGTATTCCAATTGCCAGCATAATAAACATGGTCATCGTATCGTTATGGAAATAAGTCGAAAAAAAATCTTCTGGAATCACAACCGAAATAATTGCGGAGATAACCATGCCTATCAATAAATAATACGCGATGTCACCCAACAGGTCTGTAAAGGCATAATATATTCCGTTCCTCAATCTTGTATAAAAACTCATTGATGTTTCAGAAACAACTTTCGGCTCTTGACAATGGCAGTGATCATCTTCACAAACGGCTGCCGAGGCTGCGCTGTCGGCTGTTTTGTCATGCAAACCTTTATGGTCATTTTTAGAATAAAAATTTTCGACTATCCCGGCGATAAAAGCAGTCACAAAAGCCGCTATCGGTCTGAATATCGTCATTAAGGGATCCAGCATGGCATATGATATCGCAACTGAGTCGATACCCGTTTCCGGAGCAGAAACCAGAAAACTAACGGTCGCTCCTTTACTTGCGCCGTTCTTATGCAACGATACCGCCATTGGAATAACACTGCAAGAACATAGCGGCAACGGAGTGCCTATAAACGAAGCTCTCAATACAGAAGACATGTTCGGCTGACCGACATAGCGAACAATCGTTTCAGCACGAACGAACCCTTTAACAATACCTGCGCATAAAAAGCCCACCAACAAATACAACGAAGCATCCACTAACGTTTGAAAAATCGATAGTACCATTTCCAGCGCATATGATAGGGCTAATTCCATAGTAATCTATTTACGTTCCTCTATATGCTCCGTGGCCTGTTTTAATAAATTTTCAATGTGGTGATCGTCCAGACTGTAATAAGTCATTTTTCCATCACGGCGAAATCTTACCAACCTGAGATTACGCATCAGTCTGAGGTGGTGCGAGACTGCCGACTTAGTTATACCTAAAAAGTTAGCAATGTCACAGACGCACAATTCCGTTTCTATTAAGGCCAGTACGACTTTCAGCCGCGTGGTATCGCCAAGAATCGAAAAAACTTCACTTAGTTCGTATAATTCACTATCGGGCCGCATTTTCTTGCGCACCTTTTTGATCTTTTTTGCGTCAAAAAAGTCAACTTCACACGTGTCCATCGATTCCGATTTTTCAAGATCAAAGCGCTTTGAATTTTTTTGCCGTGTGTACATGAGATATGACAAACAATTAAACAATCATTTAACTGTTAAATACAAAAAATGTGTCGTTATGTCAAGTGTTATGAATTCTGCTGAAATAAATCTTGCATTTATCTCGCTCCGGCTATATATTCGCACTTGCAAAAATGATACGCACCCGTAGCTCAATTGGATAGAGCATCTGACTACGGATCAGAAGGTTTGGGGTTCAAATCCCTACGGGTGTACAAACTAAAAACCCTTTGAACTCAAAGGGTTTTTTAATTCCGTTATTAATATGGAACCAATACTGGTAGTAATTCCAGCATACAATTCTGAGTCTTCATTAGGAAATGTGATTGCTAAGATTCGTCATCACCTGAAAGAGTCCGGAAACCCGTATGAAATTTTGGTAGTAAATGACGGCTCCACTGATCTGACCGCAGAGATCGCAACGGGACTCGGCGTTTTACTTGTAAACCACGCCCAGAACCTGGGAAAAGGAGAAGCGCTAAAATCAGCTTTTCAATACGCAAGCAGGAATAAATATGCTGTGATCGCTACTATCGACTCAGATCTTCAGCATGATCCTTCTTCTCTACCTCCAATGTTAGCTTTGTTTATGTCCGGTAATTATGACCTTGTAATCGGAGCCAGACAATTCAAGGTAAATAAAATGTCGCTGAGCCGGATTATTTCGAATCGCCTGACCAGCTGGCTGGTATCGTTACGAGCAAAACAGCCAATACTTGACAGTCAATCGGGTTACAGAGTTATACGAACAGCGGCAATTAGCAACATCACTTTAAAAACATCACACTTTGAAACCGAATCGGAAATATTAATACGCTTAGCGCAAAATCACTGCCGTATTGGGTTTTATCCGATTGATACCCTATACGCCGGGGAGAAGAGCCATATTCGACATCTACAGGATACATTACGTTTTATCAAAATGTATTTAGGCACAATTTTTCATTGAATTCACACTATTTACACAAAGGGCAGGCAGAATGGAACTACTGAAGGATTTAATTGACATTGTTCTACACTTAGATTCTCACCTGGCAGAACTTATAGTCAACTATGGCACATGGACATACGCTATTTTATTTTTAATTATTTTTTGTGAGACTGGATTAGTCATATTTCCTATTCTTCCGGGGGATTCCTTGTTATTTGCCGCCGGAGCCTTAGCTGCAACAACAGAATTGGACGTGCATGTACTGGCTGTTCTGCTGACTTCCGCTGCCGTACTTGGCGATTCGGTGAATTACGCTATCGGCAGGAGAATTGGCCCTAAAGTATTTCATTACGAAAACTCCAGATTCTTTAACAAACAACATCTTATACGCACACATGAGTTTTACGAACGATACGGAGGGACGACGATCATTGTAGCGCGCTTCATTCCTATCATCAGAACTTTTGCGCCATTTGTTGCCGGAATAGGAGCCATGACTTACGCTAAATTTATTCTATATAATATTTTCGGCGGAATTGTGTGGATTGTTTCATTATTATATGCAGGATTCTTTTTTGGAAATATCCCAATCGTGAAGGACAATTTTTCGCTCGTTATCCTCGCGATTATTTTTATTTCAATTCTACCTGGAATTATTGCCTATTTTCAACAAAAATCAAAGCAGCATAAAGCCGTCCAATAATCAGGATTACTATTCATGAACACATTTCATTGATGTCTAACTCACCGCGCTACAGATATCGTCGCTAGTTGACGCTGTAAAATAGATAAAAAAAGAAAACCCCGTAAGAAAAATCTCACGGGGTTTTTTGTAATCAATTGTTCTTGGACTATTTCAGCATGATCATCTTGCGGGTCTGCGTGAATTTATCTTTGCCGTCAGCTGAAACGGCCGTTAATCGATAAATGTAGATACCGCTGGCTACCGATTGATTGTATTTATTCAATCCGTTCCATACCGCTTGTTGGAACCCGGCATCCATACGGCGATCAACTAGCGTTGCGACTTCCTGCCCCAAAATATTATAAATCTTCAGAGAGACTTTGGCCGACACGGGTAATCTGAATTTGATTGTCGTTTCAGGATTAAACGGATTTGGCGCGTTGGGCTCTAAGGTAAATTTATTCGGTAATTCCACCGTGACGGTCACGTCATTGTGATATGTAACGCTTCCATCAAAAGCAACGTCTGCCAACCGGTAGAGATAGGTCTTACCTAATTCTACAGAATAATCAATCTCACTGTAATCCGTAGCCGAACTAGTTGAGCCTTGTCCTTCAACCGTCATGATGGACTGAAACGCCTGATTCTTACTGAGATCCGTTGATACTTCTTTTCGTTCTATAATCCAGTAAGCATTATCCAGTTCACTCTCTGTTCTCCACACAAGCCGCACTTTGTTTTCATACGGAACTGCTCTAAACTTGCCACTCAATAACACCGGGACGCTGTTGTCTGGACTAAGCGTTCCATAGGCATAATATGTTCCAGCGCCGGCAGAATTTGTAAATAGAATATTAGCATTACCTCCTGAATCACGCCCGGCAGGAGATATCGTTTGGTAACCGGCTCCAACAAGTGTGGTCCAGTTTAAACTATCGGCTGAACGCATCACCCGGATGCTGTCCGGCTTACTTACACCTTCAATATCACCACCGATACCAACATTCGTTTTAATACTTATGCGTACTGTATCGGACGTAGCATTAAAAACCAACCCGCTATCAATTGAGATTCGATAAAAACGAGCAGTAGATATAGCATTGATATCTGCGGGTTTAGATGAAACAGTCACGCCTCTCGGTATAATCTCGACCCTGACCCTGGTTCTTGATGCTGCTGTTGAACCCGTAACTCTCACGGGACGATAGAAACTTCCGTTTCCAACTTCGAAGTTTCTTCCAACATTATTAGTCGAAGCCGGGAACGTGATAGCCATTTTGCCGTCAACATAGGACGTTGAATCGCCCCCTGATATCGGAGTAATGGCGCTATTCATTAATCGCATGATATTGTTTCCCATACGAATGATCCCCTTAGTGAGGGTCAACGTACGTGTAAGCTGTAAGCTATCGTTAGTTCCGGTAACAACCACTTTCGCTCCGGCAGCCGTCCTATTAATTGAAAAATCTCTAAACGATCTGGCCACGGCGCCGCTGGCAAATCTTAGCGTATCGTTAACCGTTGTGCCGCTCATACTGAGATCGGTCGAGTCGGATGACGTAATCGTGCCTGTACCGCCCGGATAAGTTATATTGCCTCCTAAGACCCACCGATTTCCTCGTCCCAACGACAAATTATTTCCAGCATTGATTGTCAGTACATTCTGGACAGTATCCAATTGCTGAAATACTCCCGGCGTTCCACTGTAAATAAATGACACTCCAGTACTGTTATTAATGTTCAAATTATAAAAACTGGCCGTACCGCCTGCCGCAGTTGCTCGCGTAATGCGTTGCGGCGACGAACCATCAAATGTAACAGTATTAGTGCCCAGTGTAAGGAGGCTTCTTGTATTATGTACCAGATGGAGGTGACCGCCAAGTGTAATATTATAATTGCTCAGACTGGTAAATAAGTTATTAAAATCACCAATAGCCAAAGAATCTCTCACATTAATATTTCCTGCCAGCGTTCGGGTTCGTGTTGCTGCCGTCGCAAGAAACTGAAGTCGACCGTAGCTGTATCCATTCAGCGCGCTGACAGTCGTTGTGCCGTTAAAATCATATAGAACTTTGCTCGTCGTATTAAGATCATATACATTATAACTAGCCGGGAAATTAGCTGCACCGGAAACACGTAAAACCGTTCCTGCCGCCATTGCCAGCGAATCTCCCACACCGCCGCTGTGATTGGCGGTAAAAGTCCCCATACTAACCTGACCGCCTAATATTCTCATCGTACCATTAACCGTAATATTCGCCCCGATCGTCTTTGTCGTGTTGTTTGCAAATACCACATCATTAAACGTTGTGGTTTGGCCGTTAGGTATCGTATAATTTGATGAGCCGGCAAATATCACCGTACCGCTGTCTTTCGCGACAAAAGTTGTGTACGTTCCGGTTGGCAATACCGGTGTTGCCGATGTGTTATCAAGTATGATGGTACCAACTCCTGATACATTTCCAAAATCGTTGGTAACCGTATTCTGAATAAGAACGGTTCCTACTCCGGGTGTAGATCCTCCATACTGGTCAAACGTTACAGCCAAGACCGTTCGGCCCGACAGGCCAGTCGGAATTGTAACCGTTTTACTGTCTCCGATTACCACGGGCGTTTGGCCATTCGGTAGAAATACCGCAGTCGGACCTCCATAGCTCCCGGTGGCCCACGTGGTCAGGGTTTGCCAATTACCGTTGGCTCTGCTATAAAATACAGTCGGAGTACCATAAGCCGCATCCTCACCCGCCGTATATTCAGCCGCAATGATGGTTGAATCCGGATTAAAAATCGTGATACTGTCGCCCGCAGCACTTATACTGGAAGTCGGCTTTGTCCATGTAAATGGAATAAAATAACCGCCAATGTAACTAGCTTCAGTTCCTAAAGGTGTAATGCCGGAACCGTAAACATAATAATGTTGCGCAGCGGCATCAGCAGCAAGACCGGTCTTGGTAACTTTCCAATAATAAGGCAAAGCAATAGAACCGTCGGCTAAGTTCGGATGCGCTGAATTCACCGGTATAACTGTTATGGTACCCGCGGCCGGAGTTGTTCCCGCATTGGTGATTCGAATCGTTGCCGGCGTGTAATTGGCTCCCGTTCCTACAGGAAATCTGAAACCATGCGTGCTTGCCGGATAAGCTTTAGTCACACCCAAATCGCCCACCAGGCCGCCCGTTTGGATCATTCGCGTAGTACCAAAGGCTCCTTGAACGGCCGCATCATCCGTCTCATTCAGAACAAGTGAATTAGCTCCGATAGCTAAAATACCGTTCGTAAGAGTCAAAACGCTGTCAACAGTCAATACACCTGACGATAATGTGATATTGCCGAATGTATTATCCAACGTTAGATTATTAAATATCGTCGACCCGGTTATACTTTGCGCTACAGTCGTACTTGCAAATGTCACCAACCGCTTATTGGTGATCGCATCAAATTTGCCTGCCGTCATCGTCCAATTACCTGCGACGGTCAAATCCGTGCTTG
>JAEUSJ010000290.1 GCA_016788215.1 bacterium
CCACGAAAGAGTAAAAAAGTATTTGACCTAAATACCTTTTCATACCGTTCCTCCTTAGAGTTAAATGATGAGAGATCTTAAGAGTTAGTATAACTCTTGTTTAATTAAAAGAAAAAAATGTTAAAGAACATAAAATGCTAAATGGTATTTGGTATAGCGTTTATATAAATTTTATTAAAGAGGTAAGTGATCTGAGAGTGACGTAAATTTATTTAAGGTACTGTCCAAAGTCAAGTAAAACATTATTTCAGTTCTTTTGTTGGCTTCCGCTTTTAAAGCAGAATGAATGTGGGATCAAAAAAAAAGGTAAACGGTAAGAATTAAAAACATTATATTTGTTTTTTTAACTTTCGCCACAGCCCGAAAGCTAAATAATTTGAGGCGTTACAGATAGTCAAAAAGGCACAGGCATTGTTTGCTTAACAATAGAACTTAAAGATAACAGATGGCAGAATTCGGTCTCTACATTCATATTCCGTTTTGCGAACGCGTCTGTATCTATTGTGATTTTTATGTGACGACTGCCCGCAAGCACATGGACGGGTTCACACAGGCGCTGATGAAGGAGATAACGCTTTACGCGCAGCGTTACCCGGACGCGTCATTACGCACCGTTTATTTTGGAGGAGGTACGCCTTCTTACTTACCTGCTGAAAATCTAAATACAATAATGAATCAACTGCGATCTTCATTCGACATAAATCAAAACGCCGAGATCACGTTGGAAGCAAACCCGAATAATCTCTCGTATGATAAACTAAGGGACTTGCGGGACATCGGAATCAACCGGCTCAGTATTGGCGTCCAGTCGTTTAGGGAAGAAGACCTGAAATTTCTTACGCGCAACCACAACTCAAATCAGGCGAGTGAATCGATTAATTACACCAGAGCGGCGGGGTTTGATAATATTAGTATTGATCTGATATTTGGGTTACCGGAACAAACGCTAATCACATGGGAACAAAGTATCGCGGAGGCGCTAGCTTTTAACCCGGAACATGTTTCCGTTTACAATCTTACCGTGGAGGAGCGAACGCATCTGAACAAGCTGGTTCAGCAAAAAAAAATCCGTGTGCAGGATGAGGAAATCGAACGGGAAATGTTTCTAAAAACGGTTCAGACTCTTACGAAGGCCGGATATGAACATTACGAAATTTCCAATTATGCGAAACCCGGATTCCGTTCTCAGCACAACAGCAGTTACTGGCAGGGATTGAGTTATCTTGGACTCGGGCCGTCGGCGCATTCTTTTCATGACGAGAGGCGATGGTGGAATGTCCGGGATATTAATAAATACATCGAAATTTTGAATGCAGACGGCGTTTTACCAATAGACATGACGGAGGAATTGAACGTACAACAAGAATGCATGGAATATATTTTTCTGAATTTACGAAAAAAAGAAGGTTTGGATATTGGGGAGTTTGAAAAAATCGGCGGTTTTAATTTTTTCGAAACGTTCAAGAATCCGCTGGAAAAATGCAAAGAATTTATCATCGGGGATAACGGACGAGTACGATTGTCGGACAAAGGTTTTTTCTTATACAACAAAATTTGTGAAGAATTTGTTTCCGCCTTATGATGAAATACGGTTAACCGCAAAGGACGCAGAGACCGCAAAGCACAAAAAATGGTGTCGCGTTATTCTGTGTGAATGATTTAGAAAAACAAGAGTTCCCGCGCTAATGCCAAATGATTTTCACTTGTGAGATCGTATCTCCCAACTGAATCGCATCAACAACGTCGAGCCCGTTCCGTACTTTTGCAAAAATCGTATAACGCCCATCCAGATGCGGCTGAGCGGAATGGGTGATAAACCATTGGCATCCCTCGGTATCTTTCCCGGCGCTGGCCATGCCCATCGTACCGCGTTCATAGTGAAGCGAATTAAATTCCGACCGTATAGAATAACCCGGCCCGCCCCAACCCGTTCCCAACGGGTCGCCGCCCTGTATAACGAAATTAGGGACCACACGGTGAAAATGCAGCCGATCAAAAAGCTTTTTCTCGGATAATCGAATGAAATTTATCACCGTCAAAGGCGCATCGTCAATATAAAACTCGATTTCGATCCTGCCTTTGTTAGTTTCGATCACGGCCGTCGGCTTATGTTCTTTTAGCTTAAGGAAATATGCAAAATCAACCGGATGTATTCTCTTGTAAGCGGCCGGTATGTTCTGTGGTTTTTCTCCGGTAATTTTCTCCGTATTTTTGGCCGCGTTTGACGCAACAACGTAATTGGTATCGGCGAGATATGGCCTCAGGAATTCCGCTGAGGCGGACGATTTAAGATCGCCGAGGGCATCGAATATGGCCGACTGCGCTTCGACGTCAATCGGCGGCTTGATCTGCTGAAAAGAACGAATAATTTTTTGGGAAAGCGTATCGCATTTTATCCGGTTCTTTTTGACCGTTTCATCCGCCGACAAAATTCCAACCGCGATGGAGAGCAAAGTAATATCATTTGTCGTCAACGACTGAACGATTAAACGTTCGGCCCGGCCATCTTTGATCTTGCTTAAAGCCTCCAAAGCGTTGTTCTGAACTAATCCGAAAGAGTCGCGCAAAGCCAGTTCCAGATAACCTATCGCGGCCGGTGAATTCGAATTTCCCAACGCTTCGATGACGCGGGACCGCAGATAACGGTCGGGACTTTTCAATAGATATTCGATTGACGAGGCCATTATTTCATCGGACAGTATTTTTTCGTTTAACATCTTAGCCAGCGCAATGAGAATTTCGCCTATCTCCTGCGATTCTGCGTTTT
>JAEUSJ010000291.1 GCA_016788215.1 bacterium
ATTCACGATATCAGGTTTTTTCAACTTGAGTCGTGCTTGGCGGCTATCTTCACGTGCTGCGCCGGCTCCAATCATCAGCAATATAACCACCGACAGCGCGGAAATCAGAACCGCTAGTACCTTTAAAATTCTCTGATTCATATTCATTACTCCTTTAAAAAATTAGGATTCAAACTTATATAAACGCACGCCCTACCGAGGGCGTGCATTTATACTCAAATACCGATTAGAAATTGAATATCACGCCTAAACGGGCCTGGCGCGGCGTATCATAGTTAAGCCCATCGTAATTCAAAATGCTGTACTGCAATCGTTGAACTTCAGTTAAGTTATTGGCCTCTGCAGTTCCCAAATAACCATCGTCATGGGCCGATCCTGTCGCCGTATTCACCAGTATGACATTCTTACGGTCAAAAAGATTGAGGACTTGTACATAGACGTTCATGCTCATATTGTCGGTAAATCGGATCGTTTTGTCCGCCTTTAAGTCCAAGCGGAATGTCCACGGTTGATTCTGAGAATTTTTTCTTCCGTCGCTGCGCGCCCTGTTAGCGCCATAGATATAATTACCAACTATGGTTGAGGGAGTATAGGGTAATCCGCTGGAAGCATTAAATTGAAAGTTAACGCCTGCATTTTCTAATAACCTCTGGCCGCCAACCTCCGGGCCTTCGCCTTTGGCATTGCGGATGTCGAGGTTACCATTGAATACATGACGCTGGTCAAATGCCAGCGGAGCGGACACTTTGGTGTCATTAAAATTGAGCCATGCTGCGTTTAGGTTAGTGTTTTCACCGGAGCCGCTGCCTCTGGCCGAACTTAACGTATAGGCCAATCGTCCGGATACTTTACCGGCACGGCGCATCTCATAAGAAATGCTTAACCCTTGCACAACACCTTCATCAAGATTGGTTGATAAACCCAACTGGTTTGGAACGGAGCGAGTGGACTGGATGTTAACCAACCCTTTAATATCTTTGTAGAACGCGTTAATATCTATCACCGAATGCTCAGACAAAGAACGGCGCAAACCAACTTCGTACTGAATTGTGGTCTCAGACTGGAGGTTAGGATTATTCACTGCCGCGCTTATACCGCCCTGTGCGGATATGGCATAAAGAAACCGGGGGCCAATGAAGAGATTCTGGAGATTCGGTTGCTGATAAAACTGCCCATAGCTGAGACGGAATTGCGTCTTTTCTGAGATAGGAAAACTGACGCTGATACGAGGGCTGAGCTTATGGGATGATTTTGCGCTTGTGTAGTCTTCAGCTCCTAAAGTTCCGGCTTGCGCATTTCCTGTGGCCGGATTCAACTGGCCGACTTGATCAGGATCGTATTGTCCTTCCGGATCTGCCCAGTCCTTGATGCGTTTGACACCGGCGTTAAAAACATCGTAACGCAGACCGCCTCGTAATACTAACCCTTCGTATTCCAACTTATCCTGCGCATAAACGGATGCGGCAAAGGGGTGAGGTGCGCCCTGCACCATATTATTCAAATCATCTTTATCTACTTCTTTTAATTTATATTTTCCGCCAACATTCTCGACTTTGTATCCAATGTAGTCGTTAATCCCCTGCACCGGATCCAGGTTGTCACGAACATCCGCGTATCGGACTTCATGCAGAAATAAATCCGCCCCGATTTTGATCTGGTTGTTACGGTCAATCTGGTTTGTATAATTGGTTTTGAATGCAAAGTAGTTAGTTAGGAAACGCTGCGGCCTGACAATCCCACGTCCGATGTCAAACAACATATTATCCCCGGTTTGAAGATAATCGTAAGCTCTTGAGCCTGTATTACCGTAGTCATAATCCAGATAATTACCAATATTGTTGCCTCTAATATCGTTGGAACGCGTTTGATAGCTGTAGAAATAGTTGACTCCGAAATCCAAGAAACTGGTCGGATTAATCGAATACGTTGCCGTCGTTCCGATATTATAATTCAAAATATCACGTTTCAGATTTCCGTCATTGGTTAGCGTTCTTAGTGTAATATACGAGCGACGGTAGGTTTGGCTGAGATTACCTGCGAAGTCAAACCGCAGTTTGCTAGTCGCCTCGTAAGTTACTTTTCCTTGAAAAGTAGCGCCTCGGTCGCTGTTGATACCTGCATTTGTTGACGCGTCAGGACGAGCTCCTTTCTTGAAATCAATAATGCCGTCCTCATTCTTGTCAACAAAAATAGCCGAATCGAGCAATAAATCTGACGCAGGATCATCGTCTTTATTTACCCCTGCGGTGCTTAAGCTATATTTTGGGAATCCATAAACACTCGGCTCCGCATCCTTGATATTGCGGGCTTCACCGGATACAAAAAAGCGAAGTTTATTGTTTCCAGGAATAACCTGTCCCCCAAAGCCGGCGCTTATAACATTATAACCATAGGATTCGGCAATTCCCAATCCGCCCGGATCTCCGACCGCTTCGACGTTACCGGAGTATTTTTGACCGCCGGATTTGGTTGTCACGGTAATGATACCGGATTGATTGCGGCCATATTCGGCGTCAAATCCACCGGTGATAACAACAAGCTCTTCAACTGCGCCATTGGGCACGGTCGCATTTGCTATACCCGTCAAGAGATTATTTTGCTGAAAACCATCAATATATACGCCCGTTTCATTTGGACGTCCGCCACGGACATTGACGTTCCCAGTACCACCGTCTAAGTTACGAACATTGTTTACCACAATACCGACGCCTAAGTTGGCCGCCGCCTGGAAACCACGAACCGGCAGGTTCTTGAT
>JAEUSJ010000292.1 GCA_016788215.1 bacterium
TGTATTATCCTGATGAAGGCCACTGGATCTTAAAACCGCAGAACGGGCAGTTGTGGTACAAGACGGTACATGAGTGGCTCAATCAATGGCTCGAAAAGCCGGCGCAGTAAAAAAAATATTTACTTTTTGCTATTATAATGAATAGATGTGTGTTTATTTGACTAGACCTTGATCTGTGATGATTTATGGCTCAGAATTTTAACTGGAGTCTCCATGCGATTTCCTTTCTTTTTTTTGATCTTTATCGCTTTTCATTTTTTGCATTACCACGATTCTTGTGTAGCTCAATCTCAACTTACCGTCGCGGTTTTGGAGTTCAATAATTCCGCCGAACTATCCGCCAATGAGATATCTGCTTTAACCCAACGGTTTCGTAGCATTTTGACCAGCCGCCAGATTGTAACTGTGCTCGAACGTGACAAGATGAGCGAGATCTTGAAAGAACAGGATTTCATATTATCAGATAACTGCAATACCAGAGAATGCGCAGTTCAGGTCGGGCAACTGCTGGGTGTCCAGGTAATGATCTCAGGAGAATTTGGTAAAGTGGGTGATGCCTACGCGATAGATGTCCGATGCATTGACGTAGAGACCGGACGTATTTTTTTTCCTCTTAATATGAATTATAGCGGAAAACGGGAGGGCTTATTAAACATTGTAGAAGAACTTGCTGAAGCAATTAAGTTTAATAATAAAGCCACAAAGAAAAAATATATTTCAAGTGACCAGGTGATCCGATTGAAGCTGGCCGCCGGCCCAACGGTTTCACTCGCAAAATCATCATTTTTCAAAATAGGGTACTCGGTAACCGCAGCAGCCGATCTGGTATTAAATGAACGCGTTTCGATCTCTGCCGGATTATCTTACATGGTGAAAAAAACCTCGCAAACAGTGGGGACAAGTCACTATGAAGCAACCTATAAGTACATAGAACTCCCTTTTCTACTGCAATATACTTTATTTGAGCAACTGACTACACGTTCTGTTTGGGCCGTCTCCATAGGTTACGCACCTGCTTTTAAACTTAAATCCACGTACGAAAATATTGCCGGAGATGAGAATAATGTCACTTCAGCAACCCGGCAAGATGGATGTTTTCTTGCCGGCATTGCATTGCTGCCGCGCCGTGGGTTTGGTTTTTATGCAATTTTTTCTGCGGGACTACAACCGGTTAGAGTTGAACGTACAATTTATCATCGGACCGTTTACTCCGGAGCTACATATACTTTCTAAATTGAAAAATCATTGACAATGTTCACGACAATAACCAATTTTTCCTGTTTAAAAATATCGCTCTTTCATTAAACTTTCATACAAATGGATTCCGATTCTTGTGATAAAGCTGCTTTTGCTCTCTTCATTAAGCCATTAGGCCTAAGAAGGGCTTTCCTGCAATGCGTAGTTTGCTTTTTGTATTACTTTTTGTTTTGTTTTATCCAGAACTACAATTCATGCTATGCTCAAAAAGATCTTACGGTGGCAGTAATAGAGTTTAAGAATTCGACAGACTTGCCGGCTAGCGAAATATCAACTTTAACGCAGCGTTTCAGAAGTGTTTTGGCAAGCCGTCACATTGTAACGGTACTGGAGCGCGAACGGATGGGTGAAATTCTTAAGGAACAGGATTTCATACTATCCGACAACTGCAATACCAATGAATGCGCCATACAAGTCGGACAACTATTGGGTGTTCAGGTTATGATCTCAGGTGAGTTTGGCAAAGTCGGCGATGTATACACCATAGACACACGATGTATTGACGTCGAATCGGGACGAAATTTCTCTCCTCTGAATATGAATTATAAAGGAAAACCTGATCGGTTATTGGTTGTGGTTGAAGATCTTGCCGAAGCTATTGAATTTATGGAACGCAGATATGCGGTCAGGCACTTTTCAAGTGATCGTGTGCTTCGATGGAAGCTTTCAGTCGGTCCGACGATTTCCGTTGCACGATCGTCATTTCTTAAAATGGGGTATTCCGTTACTCCATCGGCTGAATTCACTTTTAGTGATCGTTTATCAATAGCAATCGGATTATCTTATGTGGTGAAACAAACTTCTTATATTAGCAGTTATGATGCAACTTATCATTACGTGGAAATCCCTTTGTTATTTCAGTATGCATTGTACGAACAGGTGATTACGCGTTCGACATGGACTGCTTATGCGGGATATGCCCCTTCTTTTAAACTCAAAGCTGCACGGGGAGATGGATCAAAAATCACTTCTTCGAAACCGCGAGACAACACTGTAATTGCCGGAATCGCCTTGCGTCCTCGACGCGGTTATGGTTATTACATGGGCTTTGCTGCCGGATTGGTTAGTGTTAGCCAAGGCAGCATAATTCATCACCGAACCATGTATACAGGAGCCACTTATACATTCAGATAAGACCCGGTTATCCGTGTTTTTTATTAACTACTTATCTTTTTCCCACAATCCCTTTTTATTCTCCCGCGCAAAACGGTAAGCCGATAAGAACCGTTCTTTGTATCTCACATTCGGCGGATACGTCATCAGATTCGCGTAACCCGCCTTTACTATTTCTTCATTGATCATACGCCCGTCTTCTAAAAAAAGATAGGCCAGCAATCGCCCGTATTTGTCGCGATCATTAACATCCACTTCCACACGAACTTGCATTCCGCCTGGAACAAACTGTTTCACAAAATTTTTCGCGTCGTTACCTTGTTCCACAAGGACATTGATGTCGGCGCCTGTTCGCGCCGCATCTTTGACGGCTTTTGCATTGG
>JAEUSJ010000293.1 GCA_016788215.1 bacterium
ATAACATTCCATCAAAAATATGCCGTTTTCTTTTAAGGAACGATGTATGTTTGTTAGGGCTTTAACCCTTTGTTCATAAGTCGGAATATGTTGGATAACTCCAACTGCGTAAGATTTGTCAAATATTTCATCACCTAAACGTAAATCTGTTAAATCGCCAGAACATACCGTAACATTTGAAATGCTGGATTCTAAGAGTTTTCGGGTTAATACATCAATAATGCCTTGTGAAAAATCAACAGCTGTAATGTGGTCAACGTACCTTGAATAAGGAATAGTATGTAAACCGACACCGCAACCTGCATCCAAAACAACGTCGGATTTTTTGAATTTCATTAGATTTTTAACTGCGCTTTGCTGTGCGTAGAACCAATATCCTCTAGTATTTTTGACCCAATCGGCATACTCCTTAGATTCTGAGTCACGGAGTTTGATCTCATCTTCTTGTGATATAAACATACTTACTTCCCCATATTAAATACATGTGCAATTGGTTTAGCATAAAATGCAATGTCTTGCTTAACTTCTGCGTTACAGAGTTACATTTCAAATGTTGTTTAATTAAGAAAATGCCATAAATTAGCAGAAAAACAAATAAATAACTTTGTTGAGGATAGAGTGTAAAAACGTTGTAGGACGTCTTTAGGATTCATTATTCTTGTAGAATTCTGTAATATGGTTGCAAATATTTGAGACTTGTTCATGGCTCAGTTCGTAATACATCGGTAATCTAACAAGGCAATCAGTGTAATGGTCGGAAAAAAAGAGGTTTTTGCCGTCATGTTTGTCTTTATAATAAGGTGATTTATGAAGACTTAGATAATGAAAGACAGCATGAACACCATTATTTCTTAAATGTACTATGAGTTGCGTTCTTTTTTTAATATCCCTGCAAACAATATAAAACATATGCGCGTTATTAGTAGCGAAATCAGGAATGTGAGGAAGCCGGATTTTTCCGGCCACTTCGAGATGTTTGAGGCCTTGTTTGTAAGAGTTCCACAATAACTTGCGTTTGTTTTGGATCTCGTCCAGATGCTCCAACTGCGCATACAGGAACGCCGCAATGATATCGGACGGCAGGAAGGATGAGCCGATATCGACCCAGCCGTATTTATCGATCTCGCCTCTGAAAAATGCAGAACGATTGGTGCCTTTTTCACGTATGATCTCTGCACGCTTCACAAAATGTTCATCATTAATCACCAGCATTCCGCCTTCACCCGAAATGACGTTCTTGGTCTCATGAAATGAAAACGCTGCTAATTGACCAAGTGATCCGAGCGGGCGACCTTTATAAAAGGAATCGACAGCCTGTGCTGCATCCTCAATCACATACAGTCTATGTCGTTGCGCAATATCAAGGATCTTATCCATATCGCAGGCGATCCCGGCATAATGCACGACTACGATGGCTTTGGTTTTGGAGCTGATAAGGGATTCGATCTGATCGGCATCTATATTGGGAGTATCGGATTCACAATCGGCAAAAACGAGTTTTGCGCCTCTGAGTACGAATGCGTTTGCTGTAGAAACGAAGGTAAAAGAGGGGAGTATGATTTCATCACCCGGTTTTGTATCGATCAAAATCGCAGCCATTTCAAGCGCATCCGTACACGATGTAGTAAGCAAAGCTTTCTTGAAGCCATATCGTTTTTCAAAAAACTCATGACATCTTTTTGTGAATATGCCGTCTCCGGAAATTTTTCCAGACTCGACGGCCTGCCGGATATATTCAGTTTCCTTTCCAACCAAAAAGGGCTTATTAAAGGGAATCATCTCGTAAGGAGACCTTTGCTAATTATTGGTGAACCGGCTTCGAATCTTTGTAAAATTGAATTTTTCATTGCTGATATCATAAAAAACCTCAGTCACACGTAAAATGCCCTGCCCACATACTACATCAGCCGTGTTTTCGTTGATGATCTTCCAAACCTTACCTGAATTGCGTATTTCAAATTTAATATCATTTTGTACATCAGCTTTATGTATGCGTAATTTTTGTCCGTTTAGATATGAACAGGCGCCCATATAGGGACTTCCTGTTGCTCGAATCAAGTTACGTATTTCCTCAGCAGTACGATCCCATGATATTTCATAATCCTTTTCATCTCGCCAAATCGAATACGTTGCCTTGGATTCATCTTGCTCAGTGTAGATGATAGGTTTTTCAGAAGAAATCATTGCTAAAAAATCTTCAATCAGTCTTATATATCCACAGGTCAATTTTCTAATGGCATCTTTGACGTAATCGTCAGAGTTAAGATCAAATTTTTTTTGTCCAAATATCGGGCCATCGTCAATGCTTTTTCCGATACGTAGTAAAGTAACACCGATTTCTTTTTCTCCATTGATTATAGCAGAGGGCGTCGGGGCAAACCCTCGGTATTTAGGCAATAACGAATCATGAAAAACGTGAATCCCGTATTCGAGCTTTTGGTCAAGTTCTTGAGGCAACAAAAATTGCCAACCGACAGTAAAAACTCCCGATATTTCTGCTGTGTTATGATCCAAAAAAGTCGTCAGGTTTTTTTTTTCGATAAAATCGAGATTGTTTTTTGAACAAGCCTGAGTTATCACCTCAAAATAATTTTCGGCCACCTTCATTTCAGAATAAGAACTGACAAAAGCAATATTTTCTCTGTAACAATCGACCAATCTTTCAAGTACAGCATACCCTTTTTCGTTTACAAGTAAAAAGCCAAAA
>JAEUSJ010000294.1 GCA_016788215.1 bacterium
GGGAATGCAGGTACCATTTTAGATGAATCAATGTTGAATTTATTCAGTATGTGCCGCAATCGTCCTAACTGTATTTGGACCTTATTTTGTTCTTTGTTTCGTAAAATTCCACTTTTAAAATAAACAAGAATATCATCATCTGATTTCGATTGAGTAAATACACTTTGTGTACAAAGAACAAAAATAAATAGAATGAATACTAAACTACGCATAATTTTTTCTCCTCGGTTTGATGTTCAAAAAATTAACATTAATAATTATTAGGTGAAAAACTGAATTCGCGATAGAAACTGAAAAATATTCGATAATGAAAAAACTATGATCATTTCAAGAAGTTTAATTTATTTTTAAGCAATCAGGTATTGTTCACTAGCTAATTTGGCTTAACGTTAAATGTAATTTGTCTTTTTTGACCGGTATGAATGTCGATGATCCAAAGTGTTCCGTTAATATAACTCCAATCATCTGAATAATAACTGGTATAGACAATTTCATTTCCACTTGGGTTCCACGTAAAAGGGATTCCAAAATCTGCATCTACACTGCCAGTTGATAATTTTGATAACCCTACATTTGTTGTATCGAATAGCCATATCCCTGGTTTTTCTGAGGTACGTATCGAATAGAACGCAATTTTATTTGATGCTAGGCTGTATTGGGGATATAGATTGTACGAGAAATAAGGGTCGTTCTTATTTAGAAATGTCAGCTGACTTCTTTTCACACTGTCTGAAATAGTGGCTCTATAAATTTCAGTATATAAACCAGTATAAAGTAGATCTGTAGTTGACATCCAATTTGGCATGCTTCCGTTTGCAACTTTTTGTAAAAGCGTTCCATCTGTTTCCATTACCCAGGTTCCTTGAACACTGTCGGATTCAGGATAGGAGAAACTCCGTTCATAGGCAATCTGTTGACCGTCGGAGCGCCACGATGGCGAAAAGCATATGCCTTCAAAAGTTAACTGAGTAATGGAGGTTTCATCAAAGAGTTGTTGGTTCACATCAAATCGCATTTTATAGATTTTGAAATTAGACTCAAATGCGATCCATTGACCGTCAGGGGACCATGCCGGTTCATAAAGCGGATGCGAAAGGATTCTTTTCATCCCGCTTCCGTCTGGACGCACAAGCCAAAAACCGGATGAATCCATATCGAAGTGTTGTTCTATGGAACAGGCATTACTTCCCGGGAAATGGGTGTAGGTGATAGAATTCAATTTGGTGTGATTAAAACCAATGAATTCACCAGTGGGATGCCATACGGGGCTATTGTACGGAGATGTGGGTACGACGTCTGAAAGCGAATAACAATCTTCATCATTAGGCTTTTCTGTTTCATTGTTCTGACATGTCAAAAACAGAAATACAAAAACCAAAATTAGAGATTTTACAAGAATAGTCTTAATCACTTCTGTCATCGAATTGATAATTTGATTTACAATTTGAATTTCGTGCCTTGTCTGGATGTTCATTGATAGGATTTCCCCCTATTGAACGGCCTTTGTTTGAATTAACACATAAGAAATATACGGCAACATGTATTCAAATACCATGACCGACGTCATGTTTTCAGTGCTTCAAATAAATTCTTTACATTTTCTTTAGAAGGCTAAAATTATTCACGTACAGATAAGTGTAAAAAAAAAAGCAATTTAGAGTCAATTGCTTTTTTTTACATTCTTTTTTTCACCTAAATCACTTCCTCGGCACTCTTTCCTCCCTCATCGCACTTTGATAAACGAAGTAGGCCACAATCGCCGCATTACGCCGCATGTCCTGTGCCACGATGTGGTCGGGCATGTCCATATTCGTATGCCAGGTTTTCGATCCGTATTCCATCGGGTCCTGTATGAACTGAAAGCCCGGCAGCCCCGCATCGTCAAATGCAGCGTGATCCGTGCTCCCTGTTTTCTTTAAAGAGATTGTGGATGCGTCCCAAGCGCGAAACGGTTCAAGCCACTGACGAAAATTTTCGGCAGCTTTATCATTTCCCTGCATATGAATTCCGCGAATTTGGCCTCCGCCGTTGTCGAGATTATAGTACACATTAAATTTTTCGTAATCCGGTTTTGTTGACATTGAATCTTTAAGATGTTTTGCAACATAATTTCTCGATCCTAACAATCCCTGTTCCTCCGCCGACCACAAACCAACGCGGATCGTTCGGCGCGGCTTGATGTCGAGTTGTTTTAAAATGCGGACGGCTTCCATCATGACCGCTACGCCGGCCGCATTATCCGTTGCGCCGGTCGCGCCGTGCCATGAATCCATGTGCGCGCCGATCATCACAATTTCGTCTTTCAGGTCGCTACCTTCCCATTCTGCAATCGTGTTGTATCCTTTGGTGTCTTTATTCTGCCAATCGACCTGCAGGTCACATTCCAGCGTAACGTCTTTTCCGTTGATAATGAGTTCGGCAAGCTGATTAAATTGTTCCGCCGCTATCACGACTTGCGGTGCGATGAAGGGCGGCTTCACGTCGTACGGTTTTGGATTTTTTCGGCCGAACACATCCTCTTCATCAAGGAGCGGTGTATTGGCGCTTTGCACCGTTACTACTCCGGAATTTCTGCCCGGCATACGCGAACTGCTGGTTCCGCCGTCGAGGATCAATGCGGGCTGCTGCTCGTTGACCCAGGTAAAAATTTTTGAGCGTTCAACATAGGCAGGATAAAAGGATGAATTCCTAAATTGCGCGCGATA
>JAEUSJ010000295.1 GCA_016788215.1 bacterium
CCAATGTACTCATCCAGCCCGAAAGCCAAAAGAGTCGAGTACCGATGCCCGGATCCGTCATGTAACCCTTATCTGGCATTTGCAGCTATGTTGATGGCGGGAATTGACGGAATCCAAAATAAAATTCATCCTGGCGACCCGCTGGATAAAAACATTTACGATCTCGAGCCGGAAGAATTGGCGAAAGTTCCATCCACCTGCGCCTCGCTTGACGAAGCTCTGATTGCGCTCGAGAATGATCATGAGTTTCTGCTGAAAGGTGAAGTGTTTTCGACCGATGTGATCGACACATGGATTCAGTATAAACGCGAGCAGGAAGTGAATGCGCTGCGTTTACGCCCGCATCCGTATGAATTCGCAATGTATTTTGATATTTAATTTTACGTCACTTTTTCTGAAATAGATTATATAGAAAATGTTGTGAATTAAGGCTGAGGAATCGCTCCTCGGCCTTTTTATTTTTTGTCCCGCGGAATTAAATTCCGCGATACGAAAACGCTCGGCACAAACTCAATCCTTAAAGCAACGCACCGAAAAGCCGAAATTCTTGTTGCTGCTGCCCATGTAGGCTTTTTGATCGTTACTGTTGACTTTACGGTACCATGCGTTAATTTTCGTATCCTCTGAAGATGACCAGAAATTGGCGATCTCTCCAACGTCGTAGTAATTACCTGCGTTACGACGCCAGCCACCAAACAACGCAGTAAAACCGGAATGGCCGCCAGCAATCATTTGGTTATACGCAGTTGAGCCCGAACCCCCCAAATAATTCAACAACGTTTCCCACTCTGCCTTACTTGGCAAATGCCAACCAGAAGGCACGGCCCTCTTCGCCGCGTCCCAAGTGTACAATTTTCCATACTTATTGCAGTTACTAATGTTATTGTCATAACAAAAACAACCTTCACCGACTTCGTAATTCAGATTCTCCGCCATCCACACCTGGCTACCGATCTTCACTGTCTTGTATGTTTTGCCGTCGCGGGGATCGGTAAAACTTGAAAACGACGCCCCTCTTTTCGTTGTCAATTTTATTTTCTGGTTGTATTCAATATTTACTTTTTCTTCAAATTCACCACCAGAATAAGTAATTCTTATCGTATGCTCACCGACTTTCAGTTTATCGATCGGTATTACGGAGCCTTCGGTTACTTCGCCGATTTGTTTACTGTCAATATACAACATGCCTTCTAATTCGTTATTGATCTCAAGTGAACCGTAATTTTTTGTAACGTTGCCTATTTTGATTTCATCGCCGCCATCCTCTGTGTTAGTCTTACCAGCAACCGTGACCGAAGAAGACTTATCGGTTGTCGTTTTGGTTGTTGATATGTATGGTGCGGTTGCACCGCATACGGCGTACGCCAAACTTTCGATAGCGCTTAACAACCCTTCTTTTTTCCCTTCATAATTTTCAGATTGAGTTCTCAAAACCTCCCCGGTAGATACGTCAACAACGCGGACATCCAAAGTCCACATCTGACCGAATAGTCCTATATTACCGGTGATCATGCGTTCCACACCGAGCAACTGCCCGATCTGAATAGCGCACTCGGACGAATTACAGTTATCCGACATAGTAAAATCCTGCTCTTTGAGAATGGCATCCATTTTTTCCCGTTCCAGGATCTTATAGACGCCCACATTGACAAGATAATTACTGAACCGATTGGTCAGAATAGATATTTCATTTTTGTCAACTCCACCGGAATTAACAAAATTCAACACAGCTACGGTATACTTCTTTTGCTGGGCATTCAGGATATTTGTTAATAAGAAGAAGCAGAGCAGAGTTGATAAATTCAGTTTCATAAGAATTCTCGCAAGTGTGGATGTGATATTTTTAAAGGATGACCTTAATTAAATCTAAAGACGTTTCTAAATAGAAGCACATAGAAAAACTTTGATGAATGCGTAATATTAGAACTTTTATTTCCGGTGGAATATATCCCGTAACTATTTTTTGACTTTTGACGAATATTTTGATATTTTCAGCCGCTTAAAACAATCACCCAACTGAGAAATGAACATGATCGAAATCTCCGACATCACTGCCCGACTAGAACAAGCCCGCGAAAAACTCTCCGACCTACGGAGGTTTCTTTGACCTCGCTCAAAGAGAACAAAAAATCTCCAATCTAGAAGCGCAAACAACCGTCTCCGATTTCTGGAATAACAATCAACGCGCCCAGCAGATCATGCAGGATATTTCCATCGAAAAAAACTGGGTTGACGGATGGAAAAAACTCGACATGCAGTGCGAGGATCTGCATATGCTTCTTGAAATCGCGGAAGAAGAAAATGACGAGGCAACGCTCAATTCCATAGACGCAGAACTCACGGAACTTGGCAAAGATTTGTCCAAACTGGAACTGCGCGCCTATTTTACTAATCCCGAAGATACTAAAACGGCTGTTCTGACTATCCATCCCGGTGCAGGAGGCACGGAATCCCAGGATTGGGCGGAAATGTTGATGCGTATGTATCAACGCTGGGCGTCGGACCGGGGAATGGGCGTACGGATTCTTGACATACTTGACGGGGAGGGCGCCGGTATAAAGAGCGTAACTATGGAAATAACCGG
>JAEUSJ010000296.1 GCA_016788215.1 bacterium
GCGAGTACGGCTAGTTTTTGGTTGATCGCATTATCTTCCGCCAGCAAAATCCGTAGAGGTAATCGTTCCGCAAGCCGTGCATCGAGCGTACTTTCAAATATCTGTTTCTCTTTTTTGGAACCTGCAAAAACATGTTGGACTGTTTCTTTCAACTGATTAAGTTTAACGGGCTTGGAAATAAACGCCGAAAATACATTTGCCGGATAGTTTTCGGGTTTAGCCCGATTGCCGAGCGAACTAAGCATCAGCAAGGGCAAAGTTTCCATGTTTCGCATTTCGCGGATCGCAAGTCCTAATTCCAAACCGTCCATTTCAGGCATATGCATATCGATAATACCAAGATCAAAAAGTTGCCCGTGCCCAATCCAGTTTAACGCTTCCAATGGACTTTCCGTGGCGATAGGAACCATACCCATCCGCACGCATTGGGCTAATAATATTTGTCGGTTCGTCTCATTGTCATCCACGATCAATACCCGTTTATCCTTAAATTCAGAAGGTATAGTCTCTTCTTTGAGGCGATTCTCTTGATCTACCCCAACTTTTATGGTGAAGCTAAATGTTGAACCAACGCCTTCCACGCTGTCCACCCAAATTCTACCGCCCATTATCGTAACTAATTTCTCCGATATAGCCAGGCCTAAACCTGTACCGCCATATTTCCGTGTCGTAGAAGAATCCACCTGCGAAAAAGATTTAAACAACCGATCTATTTTATCGGATGGAATACCGATACCGGTATCTTTAACTTTGAATATAAGTTCAGCTTCGTCTCCGGATTCTTTGTTCATTTGAACGGAGATGTATACTTCGCCCGTTTCAGTGAACTTGAGCGAATTATTGGTGAGATTCATTAATATTTGTTTGATTCTGGATTCATCTCCGATTAAAGCAGTCGGTACTGCCGAATCTATGGAATAGATCAATTCGATCTTCTTTTGTGCGGCTTTCGATGAAAATATATCCAGGGTAGTCTCAAGACATTCGGTAAGATCAAACGCTCGTTTTTCAAACTCCATTTTTCCGGATTCAATTTTTGAATAATCCAGGATGTCATTGAGTACGGTGAGAAGCGAGTCCCCGCTGACCTGGATGGTTTCTACAAAGTCCCTTTGTTCCGGTGTGAGATCGGAGTCCAACAATAGTTCCGTCATACCGATGACGCCGTTCATCGGCGTGCGAATCTCGTGACTCATCGTAGCGAGGAAATCCGATTTTGCGCGCATAGCGGATTCGGCCTCTTCCCTTGCGGCGATCAATGCTTTTTCGGCAATTTTCTGTTCCGTAATGTCATCTTTTACTGCGACATAGTTGCGGATCCTGCCGTCCGAACCTTTGATGGCCGAGATCGATGCCATTTCCCAATACGTTTCACCATTTTTCTTTTTGTTATGAAATTCTCCGCGCCACCTTCCTCCGGCCGTAATGGTCTCCCAAAGCTTTTTATATTCCGATACGGAAGTGTGCCCGGATTTTAATATTGACGGTTTCTGTCCTATTGCTTCCAATGCAGAAAATCCGGTAATCTCCGTAAACCACGGATTTACATATTCTATGCGTCCATGCGTGTCAGTAATGACCACCGAAACAGGGCTTTGTTCGATCGCCGCAGATAGCTGACGAATCTTGTCCTCGGCCGACTTACGGTCAGTGATATCACGCATGATGCCGGTAAAAAACTGCCCTTCCGATGTTTTCCATTCCGATATTGAAAATTCTATCGGGAACATTTTACCGTCTTTTCGTAATCCCCGCATTTCTGTCGTTTTACCCATGACATACATTACACCGCCTATGTCCCGCAGTCTTGATCCTGACCTCTTATCTGCTTGAAATTCATTCGGAATGATCTGAACTAACGACTTACCTACAATTTCCGTTTCCTTATAACCGAATACTCTTTCTGCGCCGCGATTCCATCCTACGATGGACCCTGAACTATTTACCGTAACTATGGCATCATTTGCCGATTGTGAAATGGCCCGAAATCTTTCTTCACTTTGCTGCAGAGCCTCTTTTGCTTTCTTTTGTTCGGTAATATCTCTATAAATGCCGCAAATACCGATCTGATTGCCTTCGATGCGAACCGGTGTTCCGAGAATGGAAACTTGGACAAGCGATCCGTCTTTATGACGACGCACCGATTCCGTATTCACACGTTCCCCTTCGGCCGCCACATGACTGAACGTCAGAGAAGTTTCTTTGAGTTCGTCAGGCACAATTAATTCAAATAATTTTCGTCCTACCGCTTCTTTCGATTCATAACCAAACATGCGCGTGAATTCACCATTAATTCTCAATATAGTATCGGCATTATCAAGAATGGCTATGGCTTCAGGCGCATTTTCAATAAGTTCTTCGAGATACGCTTTCTGAACTTTGTAATCATCCACGGCCTGGATGCGTTCCGCAATTTGTTGGTTGAGCGGGCGGAATGAGAAGTAATATAAGAGACCTGATACGATGAGCGAAGTTAACGTGGCGTCAACCATCGCCCGGATTTGAATTCCCAAATGCGGATAGGCTTCTATCCAATACATTACAAGGAACTCGGTTGC
>JAEUSJ010000297.1 GCA_016788215.1 bacterium
GATAGGCCGTGTTGAAAATGTGGTACATGTTCTTTTTATAAATGCGCTCGAACACGGTCGCCAGTCCGAAACGGCTGAACGTGTCACGCGTAATGGTTTTATCTTTGATCTTTTCCGGAATGGAAAAAGGAGAAATATTGAGTTGCCTGACCATCCAGCGAACGGCGCGAATGATGTTTCTTTTCCCTTCGTCGCCATGCCAGAAACTATTAGGCACGCTGCCCAGTTCCCACGGCATCAGTTCCGGATAGGCAAATCCAATGCAGCGCGAAACGGACTTATAGTGCTGGACGAACATATACGAAAGGCCGTTTTCCACGAAAGTTTTCTTGCTGACTTTGTCATCACGCAATGCGGATGGGATATCTTCTTTTGCAATGCCGAGTTTTTCTTCGATCAGCCATTGGATCGCCAAACGGCGGTTATTCTCGTCATTCCAGAAACCGTCCTCAACATGCGCCATTTCCCACGGCATCAGGATTTTTGGATAGGCATTGCGGATAACCCGGTTCAGAGAATAATTAAAATAACGAACGACGCCGGTCAGTCCGATCTGCGATAATTCCGAACACGTTTTTTCTTTTAGAACGTCAAGAGGTTTCTTCTGCAGAATGTTCTCAACCGCAAAGCGCGTCAATACGGAGCACCGGACCAAGGTATCATGATTCAGAAAATTCATCGGAAATTTGTTGTAAATGCCAAGATAGACGTTTTTATAACAACCGACGATCTCGTCATCATTCAAAGATTGTCTTACGTCAATTTGTTCCTGGAGAAACGGGACGCCGTCGGGATACAGCTGACGCATCTGGTCAATTTTGGTTTCGAGATATTCGAGCGATTGATCGATGAGACGATAGATCTTATCATTCCATACAAATTCTCTGTCCGTTGTTTTTTGAGCCTGAAATATTTGCTGAAGGTAGTCAAATCTTTCAGGCGTTAATTTATTTTTCAGATAATCCAGAATTTCAAATTGCGAGAGTGTGTCGACGGAAGGCATTTCTTCCGCCTGTTCAAATTCCACATGATAAGCGTCGTGTAGTTTATCAAGAGAAACGAAACGCCGTTTACCGACGTCGGGGAACAGTTCTTTGCTGAGCCTATTCACTTCTTCCGAGATCACACGCGTGTAAGTTTGCTGATCAAATTTTTCAGTTTGAATCAGTTGAACCAGACGCTCGCACCCGAAAACCGATTGCGCGAGATCGATGGATTCCGCGCTGCCGAGCATGGATCCATAGCCCATTTTTTCGTGCTTCTGTTTGATAAGGTCCAGCGCAAGCTGATAACCTTGATAATAATTATGTGTGACTTCCTGCGTGGAGAGTTTCATCGGTATTTCCGTCTGTTTGACAGGATAAGTCGATTGGGCAATACCGACGTGGGCCGTATAAGCGGACATAATACCTCCGGTACTATTTCATGTTCTGAATAGAAGCCTGAATTTCGGGGTAAATTACTTATACGATTGCGCATAATCCTTACCGATTTTATCTGTTATGTTGTCTATAATCGCAAATATAATGTGACGCACAGCACAAAATGGATCAAATAGCCTATACAAGCTAATACCATTTACAAATGAATTCAATTGATAATAATTTTGACTTGCCGGGTTTTAATTAGTACCATTCAAATTAATTAAATGAAACGGAATAACGAAGTTGGCGTTAACATTCAAAATCAAAGAATTCCCCCTTAGCAAAGGGGGCCAGGGGGTTGTAGTTAAGTGGGAATAATACAGAAGTGAAAACATCAATGACAGGCCACATATGAAACTCAAACGACTATTTTTAATTTTCCTTCTGTTCATATCCTGCACACCGCACGGATTGCAAGACAACAAAAATCCGTTGATCAATATCAATACGATCCGCGCGAACCTTCAGTTATTGTCCTCGGACGAACTCGAAGGACGCGAGGCCGGCACGCGCGGAGAAAAGCTCGCAGCCATGTACCTTGTGTCCCAACTTCGGCAGTACGGCGTAAAACCATTTGCCTATTCAAATAATCGCAGCGGCGCAGACAGTCTCAGTTATTTTATGGAATTTGAAGCGACGAAAATCAGCGTCTTGCCCGCCTCATACATCATGCTCTATGATAGTCTGTTGAAAAAAGAAACTCCCATGACGTACGGCCAGTATTTTGTTAATTTTCACGATCAGTTGGTCAACTGTAATATCCAAGCGCCGGTCGTTTTTGCAGGTTTTGGCATCACCGCGGCGGAATATAATTATGATGACTATGCCGGTCTGGATGTCAAAGGAAAGATCGTTGTCGCGCTAGATGGGGAACCGCAGTCGGATGATGAAAACTATTTCGACGGTGAATTTCAGAGTACATATTCCAGCGCGCAGTTCTATAAAAGACATCGCGCAAAAGAGCTAGGTGCGAAAGCGTTTATCGTTTTGGCGTACGATGGGCTTTTATCTAAATGGGACAACTATATTGATTACTTTCGTACAAGTAAAATGGTATTCAACGGCGAGTATTTCAGCGCCGACGATCCGGAGCGCATGCCGT
>JAEUSJ010000298.1 GCA_016788215.1 bacterium
TGGAACCCAAGACCATGTCGCCAAGGGGCGATTTAATTATTTTGAATATAATCAGGTTTGCCACAACGCTTACTTCTTATAAATCCTCGTCGCATAGTCAGCAACCATGCGATCGGTATTGAATTTCGGGATCAACGTTTGCATGGCTTTGCGTATTTTCATAATCCACAGACGCGGGATATTAGCGGCATCCCGATTATAGAAAGTGGGAATAACTTCATTTAGCAATACACTATAAAGATTCTCTTCGTCCACGCGATCCTGCTCCTTTTCATTATCAGGATGCTCATCTTTGCCGATCGCAAATCCGTTGGTGCTGTCATATCCTTCGCGCCACCAGCCGTCCAGGATACCGAGATTCAGGCCGCCGTGAATAGCAATCTTCTGCCCGCTGGTTCCGCTTGCTTCCAGAGGGCGGCGCGGCGTATTGAGCCATATATCACAGCCTGAAATAAGAAATCGCGCCACATTAATATCGTAGTTTTCGATGAAAGCGACTTTGCCGAATAGTTGCGGATGTTTGCTTAACTCAACGACACGCTTGATCAGCGCTTTTCCGTTGTCATCCTTCGGATGCGCCTTGCCGGCAAAGATAATTTGAAGAGGACGATCTTCGTTATTGAACATGGAAAGAGATTTTTCGATGTTCGCAAAGATCAGCGGCGCGCGTTTGTAGGTTGCGAATCGTCTTGAAAAACCTATAGTCAAGGCATCGGGCGATAAAAACGTGTCAAACAGTTTAACGCCGTTTCCGCCGGCCCGCCGCTGCTGTTCTTTCAGCCTCATGCGCGTAAATTCAATGAGCAGGCGGCGCAGGTTATATCGCAAAGCCCAAATCTCTTCGTCCGGAATAAAATTCGGATCGGATACCTTGTGCCAAAAGTCGCCTTGCATAATATGATATTCCCAGTCTTCTCCCAGGAACTTGTGCCAGAATTTACGCGTAGGAGAATTCATCCAGCCAAGGATATGGACGCCATTGGTAATATGCGTGATAGGTACTTGTTCAACCGGTTTGTCAGGAAACAGACCTTGCCACATTTTGCGTGTGACATCGCCGTGTAAGGCGCTTACGGCGTTAGTTGATCGCGACATTTTCAAAGCGAATACGGTCATACAAAATGTTTCTTTGTCGTCGTAAGGATTTACGCGTCCGTATTCCATAATCTTATCAATGGAAATTCCAAGAGTCGCGCTGTAATTGGACAAAGTAAAAAGCATGAGATCTTTTGTAAATCGGTCGTGTCCAGCCGGGACAGGCGTATGAGTCGTAAAAACACAATGCTCTTTGACCCAGGCAAACGCTTCCTCAATGGTTTTTCCTTCGAGAAGTTTTTCGCGCGCCAATTCAAGTCCCAAGAATGCGCTGTGCCCTTCATTCATGTGGTATACCGACGGTTCAACGCCAATTGTGTTTAAGAGACGCACCCCTCCAATGCCCATCGCTATTTCTTGACAAATGCGCGTCGTAATATCGCCGCCATAGGTTCGTGCCGTGAGTTCGCGGTAATGCTCTTCATTGTCAGGATGATTGCTATCAAGTAAGTACAGTTTAATTCGCCCGATGTTCAGTTTCCAAACATAAAGTTTTACGATACTGTGGCCAATCTCGACGAAAGTGACTACCGGCTTTCCCGCTTTATCACGAAGCAATGTGATAGGCAAGTTGTGTGGGTCATTTGTAACATACGTCTCATGTTGCCATCCGTCAACAGCCAGAGTCTGGTGGAAATATCCCTGCCTGTAAAATAAGCCGATTCCAACCATCGGTATACCGAGATCACTCGCCGATTTGATATGATCGCCGGAGAGAACGCCGAGGCCGCCGGAATAGATCGGCAGGCTCTCATGTAACGCAAATTCAGGACTGAAGTAGGCGATGGGATGCTGCTGAAATTCCGCCATATTCACGCTGCCCCAGGTCTTTTCGCGGTGCATGTATTGGTCAAAATCTGTGAGCATTTCTTTCACGCTCTCACCGAATGTGGATTCACGGAGCCGAGCCTGCAGTTCTGCCGGCGAAATTGAATTTAATACGGCAACGGCATTATGGTTTGTTTCCTCCCAAACCATCGTGGCCAGTTCTTTAAAAATCAATTGAGCGCTTTGATTCCACGTCCACCAAAGGTTATGCGCGACCTCTTTTAGTCCGTCGATCTGTGATTCAATAATTGGATTCATTTCGTATATTGTTGTTGGTAACTATTTGTGAATTGTATAAAAGTAAGGAATTTATTTTTCATTTCAAAAAATAATTGCTTAAAAGGCAATATTTTGTTATGCTTGCACCTGTTTTGATGCATTGAGACAATTGGAGAGGTGTCCGAGTGGTTGCCACCGCCTCCGGCGGGGTTCCGGTAAGGCGGAAAAGGAGCCGGTCTCGCCACCGCCTTTGGCGGGGTTCCGCCGAAGGCGGAAAAAACCGTAACGGAGAAATGTTTTACGTTTATATACTGGAAAGCCTGACGAATGAGCGTCACTATGTTGGCCATACCGAAGATATGACAACACGGCTGCAAAGACA
>JAEUSJ010000299.1 GCA_016788215.1 bacterium
TGTACATTTAAAACGTATACCGTTTCGGAATTCTTCGGGTCTGCATAGATATGACTGTAATACCATGCCCGCTGACGCAGGTTTCGCTCTTCATTCATGCGCATCCACGTTACGCCGCCATCATCGGAACGAAATACTCCGCCGCGTTCCGACTCGACGACAGCCCAAACCCGGTCGGCCTGAGCGGGTGAAACTGCAATTCCTATTTTTCCAACAATGCCTTTCGGCATTCCCGGGTTTTTTGTGAGTTCTGTCCACGTATCGCCGCCGTCTGTTGATTTATATAATCCGCTTCCCGGGCCGCCGCTGGACATGCTCCATGGATTACGATAAGCTTCCCACAATGCCGCATAGAGTACTCGCGGGTTATTCGGATCTATCTGAATATCCGCTGCGCCGGTCTTTTCATCTTTAAATAAGACGTTTTTCCATGTCATGCCTCCGTCCATCGAACGGTAAACACCCCGTTCTTTATTTTGTCCAAAGACCTGCCCCATTGCTGCAACATAAACTACGTCCGGGTTTTTTGGATGAACGGCTATTTTTCCAATGAATTGAGTCTCTTGCAACCCGACATGGCTCCATGTTTTACCGGCATCCTGGGATTTATATATTCCGTCGCCCGGTGAGATATTTCCGCGAATACAGGATTCTCCGGTGCCGACGTATATCACATTTGGATCCGATGCCGCTACTTCAATGGCGCCAACGGAACTGCTTTTTAAAAATCCATCCGACACGTTGTTCCACGTTATGCCGCCATCTTCGGTTTTCCAAACGCCTCCACCCGTGGCTCCGAAATAGAATGTATACGATTGATCGACATGCCCGGCAACGGCGATGGAGCGTCCTCCGCGAAACGGTCCGATATTCCTCCATTGCATGGACTTAAATAGATCGTCATCGTAAATTTTTGCAAAAGTGATCTTATCTTTTTGTTGAGATATAACGGATGCGCTGTATAAGGGGTACAAAAACAGCATAATCAGAATCATTTTTTTCACGATGAAGTCTCCTGGGTTAACGGAAAGAATTGATTTTTAATTTTAAGGTTTTATATTAGGCTGATTAAATAAGGAAAATTATGTGCCGATTAGTCATATATAAAGGCGTCTCGCTGCCCATCAGCAATCTGGTGCTCGATCCGTCGCATTCGTTATTCAAACAAAGTTATGAAGCCAACGAAATGTTATCCGGCCGCCTGAATGCCGACGGATTTGGTTTCGGCTGGTATCATCCCGCATTAGATCCGTCTCCTGCCATCTATACTAATACACAGGCAATATGGCATGATGTGAATGTGCCGCGGATGATGAATAAGATTGCATCTGAACTTTTTTTCGCCCATGTTCGAGGCGCATCGGACGGGATGCCCGTTACGTCAACCAATACACACCCGTTTAGTTATAGGAATTTTTTATTTATGCACAACGGCGCTATCGACGATTTCCGAACAAAAATATTTCCCGCGATTGTGCCGGACATTCATGCTTCGTTGTGGGATCATATTAAAGGTAATACCGATTCAGAACATGTCTTTGGACTCTGGCTGAGTTTTCTGAACGCAGCGGACAAAACAACATTCACTTTAAGCGAACAGGTAACTGCTTTGCGTAAGACTATTTCCCATCTGGAGATTATTGCGAAGAAAAATAAAATTGATATGGTATTGAATATCGGGATATCCGATGGAAACCATGTCATTGCGCTGCGGCATCATTTCGGTCATCGAAAAGCGACGTTGTATTATATCGATAAGTCATCGGTATTTCCCGGCGCCATAGTTGTAGCGTCCGAAAAGTTAAATGACGAAGAGAATTGGAAAACCGTGCCGGAAAGGTCCCTAGTAACCATTGGTCCAAATAGCGAATTAGCAATCTTACCGCTTTAAGGCACTCGTAACCACACCGGTTCCTCGCAGTCGGTCTTTAATTGCCAATATTTTTTCATACTTGAATTATCCATTCACATCAAATAGTTTTTCTGCAAATGACACCATCAAAAAATAAATTATTTTGTTGGCGGTTTGGTTTTATTCACATCGCCGGCAATAATCATGGCGTCACGGATCTGATCGGCAATGGCTGTAAGGCCGCCGGGAGAATGCGGCATCAGGATCGTATTCGTATGGGAATGCTCGCCGATATTCTGTAATGTATCAAAATATTGCGTCATCAGCACGAGCGTCATAACGTCCTTGGCTGAAGAACCTTCAACCGCTTGCTGAAATTGCTCCACAGAATCCCGTAACCCTTCGATGATCGCCTTACGCTGATCGGCGATACCTTTACCCTGAAGGGCTTTGCTTTGAGCTTCCGCTTCAGCCGCTTTGACTTTGAGAATACGATCGGCCTCGCCTTTTTCTACAGCCGCCATTCTCATCCTTGTTGCCGCATTGATCTCGTTCATCGCGTCTTTCACTTTCGAATCCGGATCAATATCTGTAACAAGCGCTTTAAGAATATCGTAACCGAATATTTCCATCGTCTGGTTCAGTTCCTGCCTGACAGTATCCGCG
>JAEUSJ010000029.1:0-249 GCA_016788215.1 bacterium
TGTCACCAAAACCGATTATCAGTACACGTTGCAATTTGAAAAGCCGGAATGGTATGCGTTTTGGCGAAATTCCAGCAGCGTATATCAATACTGTCAGGGCGATACGGTGTTTTGTTTCACTTCCATTTTTGCGCCGACGGAAATGAATATGACGATCTATTATAATTGGCAGAGGTATGAACCAAACCAAAAACAATGGATTTCTCAGGAAAAACTCAGTTATCTGCTTCAGGGCGGACGCGAAGGCGG
>JAEUSJ010000029.1:259-881 GCA_016788215.1 bacterium
GCTATCGCGGCTTTTCTTACAAAACGACGGTATGGCCAGGGGAATAGCGGATTGAAATTACAACTGAAGGGGACATTTTACTCGGCGAACTGAACTTCGATGTAGTTTGGGCTCAGGGCGACCTCGAGCGTAAGATGAAGACGATTCAGCGATAAATTGCTCCACCATATACCTCCAAAAAAATCAAAAAAAACCTTGCATTGTACGGATTCGCCCGCTATATTTGCAGCCTAATTTATAATACTGTAATCCAACAGAGTTTTGGAGGCAAATAGTGTACGCAGTAGTTGATATCAAAGGTTTTCAGTACAAATGCGAACAGGGAAAGAAAGTCGTTATCCCGCGCATTGCTGAAGCGGAAATCGGCGATAAGGTCGTTTTTGATAACGTCCTTTTGATTTCCGAAAATGGCGACGTCCTAATCGGCACGCCTACCGTAAAAGGTGCAAAAGTAGAATCGACCGTTTTAAGCCACGGTCAGAACGACAAAGTCATTCACTTCCGTAAATACCGCCGAAAAGGTTTCCAGAAGAAAAAAGGCCATCGTCAGCCTTTTACGGAAATTGAAGTTAACGCGATTTCAAAGTAAGGAGTATACCATGGCACATAAAAAAGGTTTAGG
>JAEUSJ010000029.1:1300-22635 GCA_016788215.1 bacterium
TACACCTCTTAATGTTACAGGAGATATTCCCATGAAAATTACAGTAGTAGGCGGCGGAAATGTTGGCGCGACGGCCGCTCAGCGCATAGCCGAAAAAGAATTGGCCAATGAAGTCGTATTAGTTGATGTCGTTCCGGGCATGCCGCAGGGCAAGTCATTGGACATGTATGAATCGGCCCCTGTCGAACGATTCGATTCACACATGATCGGAACGCAAGGTTATGATGAAACGGCCGGATCCGATATTGTTTTGATTACCGCCGGTTTGGCTCGTAAACCCGGCATGAGCCGTGACGATCTTCTGCTGAAGAATACCGAGATCGTTCAAGGTATTACACAGGAAATTGCTAAACGTTCCCCTAATTCGATCATCGTTATGGTCACCAATCCGCTGGATGTCATGACCTATGTTGCCTGGAAGGTCAGCGGATTCGCTAAAGAACGCGTTATCGGTATGGCCGGCGTTTTGGACTCGGCGCGTTTTCGCAGTTTTATCGCGATGGAACTCGGTGTATCGGTCAAAGATGTTTCTGCATTCGTGCTTGGCGGACATGGCGACACCATGGTTCCTCTGCCGCGTTATTCCACCGTGGCCGGTATTCCTCTGCCCGATCTAATGGACAAAGCAACGATTGACCGCATTGTAGACCGCACGCGTAATGGCGGCGCTGAGATCGTCAAGCTGCTCGGTACGGGTTCCGCCTATTATGCGCCATCGGCATCGGCCGTTGAGATGATCGAATCCATTGTCCGTGATCAGAAACGAATTCTGCCATGCGCCGTATGGCTCCAGGGCGAATACGGACAAAAAGATGTATTCTGCGGCGTGCCGGTAAAGTTAGGCAAAAAAGGCGTCGAGCAGATCATCCAGATCAAATTAACGCCTGAAGAACAGAAGGAGCTAGACAAATCGGCTCAAGATGTAAAAGAAAATATTGCGAAACTGAAACTATAGTTCTAATGTAACAGGGGGTTTTAAAAGCATCTGTGCCAACGCGCAGGTGCTTTTGTGTTTTTTGATTTTTCGCTAAACCCATATGTAAAATAAATGTCTAATTGTTTGATTTATTACTTGAACTAATTACCATCCATATATATTCTGATTTGAATGATGAAAAAAAAACTGATTTATAGTTTTCTCGTGTTCGTTGCGTTTGCTGTGCTGTACTTCTTAGTTTTTGCCGGAAATAAAAGTTCTGAAATACCGGATACTGTTGGCAACGCCATTGTAATAAGGCCCATGAAATTAAAACGCGGCGATCTGAATATTTCCGTCTCTGCAACAGGCTCCGTCACGCCGATCAACGTTATTGAAATCAAATCCAAAGCCAGCGGCATTGTCGAGAAAATTCCCATTGAGGCAAGCGATCCTGTTCGTGTAGGACAATTAATTGCTAAATTGGATCAAACCGATACGCGCAATGCATTTGAACAGGCCCTTGCCGATTCACAGCTTGCCGCCGCCGTGCTGATTCAACAGGAAAATAACTGGAAGCGCGCGCAGGATCTCTTTGCAAAAACGCTGTTATCACAGCAGGATTACGATCAAACCTTCGTCACTTATGTCGGATCCAAATCTTCTCTTATCAAGGCTCAAGCTAATCTTCTGCTTGCGCGCCAGAAATTAGCCGAGACCATCGTCTTATCGCCTATCAACGGCCTCGTGTTGTCGCGAAATGTGTCCGCAGGGCAGATCGTTTCTTCTGCAGTGTCCAATGCCGGCGGCGGAACGGCGATTGCGCGTATCGCAAATATGGATGAAGTTTACGTCATCGCTGCCGTGGACGAGGTGGATATCGGCAGTGTACAGATCGGCCTCACCGCGCATATTATTGCAGATGCGTATCCCAGAGAAACGTTTACTGGAAAAGTAATTCGCGTTGCTGCACAGTCTACTGTACTGCAAAATGTAACCACATTCGACGTGGTCATTCTGGTACCAAACAAAGCCAATAAGCTTAAAGCCGGGATGAATACGACGATTACCATCGATATTGCCGGAAGAGATAATGTTCTGCTCATCTCAAATGAACTGCTTCGCACTAAGAATGATGTTGAGAACGATTTACGCGTCTTAAAATCAGCCGGAATCATTATGCCTGAAAGATTAAGAGATCAAGATACTAATAGCACAGGGCGGGGTAAGTCAAAGCAAAAAAAATCATCCGCCGGCGAAGCCTCCGGCGCGGCAAGTCAACTAAAGTTTGCAGTAGTGCAGGAAGGAAGCGAATTACGCCTGCGGCCTGTTCACATTGGCCTGAGCAATTTCGATGAATCGGAAGTCCTAAGCGGTTTATCCGATTCAACCAAGGTGGTGCTCGTACAATTCTCGCAAGCGCGTCAGGAAAGTGAACGATTCAAAGAAAGACTGAAAGAACGCTCAGGTGGCATCGGCCGCTAATGAGAGGAACCCAATGAATTTCTGGGAAAGTATATTGACGGCATATATGGCGTTAAGGTCTAACCGCCTCCGCAGTTTGCTCACCATGCTGGGTATCATAATCGGGGTTGGCGCGGTGATTACTATGGTTGCCATCGGCGAAGGGTCGCGGCGGCGAATCAATGAGCGCATGAAAAATCTCGGTACGAATTTGCTCATCGTGCGTCCCGGTGCGCAGAGTGTGGGCCGCACCGTGCTCGCCGCGGGCAGCTCCATCACGCTGACAACGGAAGACGGAGACGCGATTAAAGCGCGATCAGAATGGGTTCAGGATTTTTCGCCTGAACTGTCACGTAACTCCCAAATCAAATTTGAAAATAAAAACGTCAATTCCAGCGTCATTGGCGCTTCAACAAGTTATCCTCGCGTTCGCAATTATACTCTGGCAAAAGGCCGTTTTTTTAACGAAGAAGAGCTGCGCGCAAAAGCAAAAGTTGCCATAGTCGGACAAACCATTGCCGATCAGTTGTTTGACGGAATCTCGCCGGTCGGCCAAACTATTAAGGTCAATGCGCAGAATTTTCACGTCATTGGGCAATTCGAGAAAAAAGGCTCCACCGGTATGCAGGATCAGGACGATCAGATCGTTATCCCCCTGACCACCGCTCAACTGCGTCTGTTTGGGTTAGATTATGTTAACTCCATTGCTGTCATGTTCAAAGACCAGGCGCCCCAGGAGGAAGTAACGTTTGATATCGAACGTACGTTGCGCCGTCAGCATCGCCTCCGCTCCGACCAGGAAAATGATTTCAGCATCCGTAATATGTCGGATATCGTAGCTACCGCGCAGGAAACGAGCGCAACGTTGTCGCTCCTTCTTGCTTCTATTGCAGCCATTTCCCTGATCGTCGGCGGTATCGGTATTATGAATATCATGGTCGTCTCCGTTACGGAACGCACTAAAGAAATCGGAATCCGAAAAGCCATCGGCGCCAAACGTCGTGATATTTTGGCGCAGTTTCTTATCGAAGCACTTATGATCTGTTTGCTGGGCGGATGTATCGGTATACTCGCCGGAACAGGCGCTGCTCTATTCCTGCAGTACAATGCCGGGTGGTCGGTCGTTATTACTTCGGAGTCGATTCTCCTCAGTTTCGGCCTGTCGGTGGCTATTGGAATTTTCTTCGGATTTTATCCCGCCTGGAAAGCCGCAAACTCACATGTAATTGATGCCCTTCGATACGAATAGTTTCCAAACCGCCGTGCCGTAATCCATGCAATACACTTATCCAATTGGTTGCTGTATTTTTGTTTGGTTTTATTTTAATTAAATGGCTAAATTCAGCCGTCCTGATTAAATCGATTTTTTGTAAACTATCATTGTATCATGTCTGCCCATATTACCCCAATTCTAGGCTGTATCCTCATACTGTATACTATGCAGAAATCCGATATACGAGCCGGTGACTTCCCTAAACCAATGCCGCGCCCGAAAATCGGCTTGGTTCTCGGCGGCGGCGGAGCCCGCGGTCTGGCTCACGTCGGTGTCCTGAATGTCCTTAAAGAATTACGCATACCCGTGGATTATATTGCGGGAACAAGCATGGGGGCAATTGCCGGGGGCCTGTTCGCAGCAGGCATGTCCGTCGAAGAGATTGAGATTCTAACACGAACTTTGGATTGGCGTGATGTATTAAACGATAAACCTTCCCGCCACTACCGATCTTTCCGCAGAAAGGAAGAAGATAATCTCAACCTCATGGGCTTTGAAGTGGGATTCAATGACGGAAAAATTTTTTTCCCAAGAGGTCTGATTGCCGGACAAAAATTGAGTTTCGTATTAAGAACTCAAACACTGGCCGTTGCGGGAATTTCGGATTTTGACAAACTGCCGATACCGTTTCGCGCCGTTGCAACTGATATAGAAACCGGCGATATGGTCATACTTGCGAACGGTAATCTGCCTTTGGCAATGAGGGCAAGCATGTCTGTTCCATCCGTATTTTCACCGGTAGAAATAAACGGAATGATCCTGGTTGATGGAGCGTTAGTAGATAATGTTCCGGTCGACGTGGTCCGTTCGATGGGCGCCGATATTATCATCGCTGTAGATGTAGGCGAACCGCTTCTAAAACGGGATGAACTCAGTTCCCTCATGGGCATTACCGTTCAGGTTTTCAATGTGCTTACGCAGAAGAGAGTAGATGAACAAGTAGCTACCTTAAATGAAAAAGACGTTTTGATCAGGCCGGAACTGGGCGACATCGGGAGCAGTGATTTCATGCGATTCGCAGAATCAATCCGAATCGGTGAAGAAGCCGCTCGATCGGCTGCAAAATCGCTTGGCAGATATTCCGTTTCTATCGAGGAATATGCCGCGTTCTTGAATATGAAGAATGCGCGTACCCTGCAATCTATGCAGATCGATTACATCCAATTGGGGGGCGATCTACGGAATGACCGGCGGGTATACCATCGCCTTAAGACAAGCCTCGGTAGGCCTCTTGATCTTGCACAACTCCGAAAGGACTTGAACGACATATATGAATTGGGCGACTACGAACAAGTTGATTTTAACCTGCTTGAGGAAAGCGGACGTTATGCGCTTCAGATAAACGGAAAACGAAAGTCATGGGGCCCAAATTATCTTCGATTTGGCCTGGTAATGTCGATGGATCTTGAAGGAGCAGGATCTGTAAACGTACTGACTCTTTACAGAATGACGAAACTTAATTCACGCGGAGGAGAATGGAAGCATTTATTACGGATTGGTGATTTTCCAAAATATGAAACGGAATTCTACCAGCCTCTTCACCATCGCGGAATTTTTTTCGTTGCGCCAAATTTTTCCGCCGAGAAATTTCAGGCTAACGTTTTCTCCCCTCAATCACCGGATGCTACGGCAACTTATTCTGCATACCAGTTTCGCATGGGATCCGATCTCGGTATCGTTATAAGCAATTCTGCGGAAGGGCGGGTTGGGCTCACCCGGACGTATGGGCAAGCATCTGCCACCGTCGGGTCAAATCTGCCTGACGTCACCATACGTGGAGCAGGTATTTTAGCTCGATTACGATTTGACAATTTGGACAATCCAAGTTTTCCAAAATTCGGAAGCAGCTCTATTGTGCAGTATTACTCGTCCCGCAAATCGCTTGGCGCTGATTCAAGCTACCAGGGTTTACGTCTTGGCTATTTGAAAACACTCACCGCCGGAAAGCACACATGGATATTGTCATTGGAGGGCGGTTCCAGCCTTGGCTCACGTCTTCCCGTTTATGACCAATGGATGCTGGGTGGATTTCTTCATTTATCGGCATACAACCCGCATCAAATTACCGGGGATCGTTATCTGTACGGAAGCGCGATCTACATGTTTCATGTGGCAAAAAGTTCCTCGCCGTATTCCGAAGGGATTTATGCAGGCCTTGTTGCCGAAACCGGCAATGCATGGAATACCAATCAATCGATTAGCACAAACGATTTAAAGTATTCATACTCGATATTATTGGGCATAGATACGATCGTCGGACCGCTGTACCTTGGATGCTCATTTTCCGACACGTTCACTAAAAAGTATTATGTCAATCTCGGAAGGACTTTTTGATGTTGTAAAATTACGATGATTCTATTAATATGGGTGCACATGATCTAATTGCAAGGAGTTACCGTTATGCGAATTCTTATGTTGACATGCATGCTGAGCGTCGTTTCGTTTACAGTCAAAGCGCAAAACGATCTGCTACAATCCGGGCCTATGTTGGGTTATTCTGAAAAACGTGAAGTAATGGTTTGGGTACAAACCAGGAAGTCGGCAAAAGTTCAGATTAGGTACTGGGACAAGAGTCAAATTTCTCGTGATCGGCCCGTATCCAAAATTTCCAAAACGACCGATGCGATTGTCACTGTAAAAGAAAATGATTTTATTGCACACATAGCCGTTGGCGATCTGGAGCCGGGAACGAAGTACGACTATGAGGTGCTGATCAATAAGGATCCTACTGATCATAATTATCCGTTCACATTTCAAACGCAAAGTCTTTGGGAATGGCGAACCGATCCGCAGGATTTTTATGCCGCTTTCGGTTCCTGCTTATACGTGAATGAACCCATCTATGACCGACCCGGCACACCTTACGGCAGCCATTACGAAATCTTAGAAGCCATTGCGGATAAGAACCCGGATATTATGTTATGGCTCGGCGATAATACGTATTTACGGGAAACAGACTGGAACAGCTGGAGCGGGATTCTCCACCGTAACCGTCACACGCGCGCATTACCTGAGTTAAAGCGGCTTCTGTCCTCTACCCATCATTACGCGATATGGGATGATCATGACTACGGTTACAATAATTGCGATCGTACGTATCCTCATAAATACAAAACGTTGGAAGCTTTCAAGTTGTATTGGGGTAATCCGAATTACGGATCGCCTTCAACGCCCGGCGTATTTTTCCAGTTCCGGTGGAGCGATGCGGATTTCTTTATGCTTGATGACCGGTTTTACCGTTCGCCGGACAAAGCCGAAGATGACGGCGCTAAAACCATGCTGGGCAACGAACAGTTGGCATGGCTCAAGGACTGTCTGTTGAGCAGCGAGGCAACTTTTAAAGTCGTCGTATGCGGCAACCAGGTATTGAACGAGAACACGACCTATGAATCGTATAATTTTTACAAGAAGGAACGCGCGGACATTTTGAATTTTATCAAGAACAATAATATTTCCGGAGTCTTATTCCTCAGCGGCGATGTACATCATACGGAATTATTAAAGACGGAATTGCCTGACTTTTACACATTATATGATTTTACTTCTTCGCCATTTACCAGCGGTTTGAGTGCTCCCAATAAACTTTCAAATCCACAATTGGTCCCAAATACCCTTGTTACCGATTTCCATAATTTCGGCATGCTTAGGTTTTCAGGAAAAAGAAACGACCGTAAATTGACGATGGAAACATTTGATTCTAATGGTAAGCTGATTTGGACATATACAATTCATGAAAAAGAACTGAAACCAAAGAACAAATAATACGTTGTAAGGGCATGATATAAAGAAAGGAGCTTATGAAAAAAAATATTCTTTTTCTGTTGGCTTTTCTTCTGCCGATATATTCTGTATTTGCAGGAGAAACGATTCCCGGTTTTCATTACGGCGACGCTGCGTCAGCATTCAATGCTGCCAAACAAAAAAATCAGATCGTCATGATTGATTTTTTTACGACCTGGTGCGGCCCATGTAAACTTCTTGACAAAAATATTTATCAAAGCGATTTGTTTAAAGCCTATACTGAGAAAATGGTTTGTTATAAAATAGATGCAGAAAAGGGAGAAGGTATTGACATCGCTAACCAGTACAACATTCGGGTGTATCCCAGCGTAGTTTTTGTCGATGCATCGGGAAAAGAAATCGAGAGAAAGATCGGATACGACCCGGATCTCACTCATTACCTGAAAGAGATTGACCGGATTATCGAAGGAAAAGACGTCCTTCCGAAGTGGATCGAAAGTTTCGAAAAGGAAAAAACATTTTCACCGGCCGTGAAAATAGCCAATTATTTTATGGTCTACGACATGCCCGCCGCAGAGCCGTATTACCGTTTCGCTTTGGATGCCGATGAGAATCGTGAAAAAAAGGAAACAATGGATCTAATGGCCAATTATGCTGTCAACCAACTCTACTATGGAAAAGCGGCAAATAAAGCATCGTATGCGGAAGAATTTATTCAGCAATTTCCCAATACAGAACCCGCTCTGAATCTGATGGTGGATCTATCGTTTTATTTTGCACGGAATGGACAAAAAGAAAAAGCCTGGGATCTTTTTATGAGGCGATATGAACTCGCGAATGACAACGTCAAAAAGAATCTTTCCGCCAAACTGGAGCAGATCAAGTTATTAACTGATCATGCAACCAAAGAAGAAACGTATAATGCCATTGCTTCTTTGGATATGAATGCAGCCTCCGACGTCAGCAAAGCTGCAGGTTGGTACCAGAAATGGAATGATTTGCCCATGGCGGATAAAGTTTTACGCAATTGGTTAAAAAATAATCCAACTGCATCATTAGATGACCTTAACAACGTCGGCTGGACGGCCTTTGAATTGAAAATCGCGCCATCGGAATTTGCACATGCACTGATTCGGGTGTGGAATGACACGCCCGCAAGCGAGCAGGATGCGTACAAAGCAGATACGATTGCCAATTTATGCGAATTGTCGGGCGACAAGCCGAATGCTGTGAGGTTTGGCGAACTGGCAGTAAAGCTAATACCCGAAAAATCCAGAATGCGGAAAGAATTTGAACAAAATCTGGAACGTTATAAAGCAATGAATTAGATTTACATGCTATTCAAATGCAGTGAAAAGTTTCCCAATTAAGATTGCTTTTCACTGCATTTGTTAATCTTCATTTTACACGCTAAAATCCATCATAAATCTCCGTAAACTTATCTTTACACCCATGTTTATAACTTGTTAATAGAGCTAAAAATACTTGACTTTGTATCGTTTCCTTTTTAGGTTATGTCACTGTAAATGCTATATCTACTCATCATTTTTCATTATTACTCAGAGGTAAAATGAACTCGCCCGCCAATGTTAAGACTTTTGAAATAAAGAACACTAAATTATTTATTAACAATAATTATATAGACAGTATTTCCGGCAGGAAATTCGATACACTCAACCCTGCCACTGGAAAATCGCTGTCGCAAATCTCAGAAGGTGACAAGGCCGACATCGACGTCGCTGTCGCAGCGGCGCGAAAAGCCTTTGATGATGGAAGTAAGTGGTCGAAAACCAGCGGAAGCCGGCGTGGAAAATACCTTTGGAAGATCAGTGAACTGATTTCAAAAAATGCCGACGAACTTGCCTACCTTGAAACGATCGATTGCGGTAAACCCATATCTGAAACAAAAAATATTGAAATTCCTGTCACGGCTGACATTTTTGCATATTATGCAGGAGCCGCATCAAAAATCGAAGGCGAGACTATTCCGGTTAACGGAAATTATTTTAATTATACTCTTCGGGAACCTCTTGGAGTCATTGGCCTGATCATTCCGTGGAATTTTCCTTTGATCACCGCTGCACGAAAAATTGCAGCAGCCCTCGCCGCCGGAAATACCGTAGTGGTAAAACCGTCTGAATTCACGCCGCTGAGCACGCTCAAATTAGCCGAACTCGTTGCCGAATCCGGCTTGCCCGAAGGCGTTTTCAACGTGGTAACCGGTTACGGAAAGACTGCTGGCGCCGCATTAGTAGATCATCCGGATATTGACGGCATTGCATTCACTGGCTCCACCTCGACCGGACAGGAAATCATGCGCACTGCATCGCTTACGATGAAACGTTTGTCGCTTGAACTCGGTGGAAAATCTCCGAATATCATTTTTGCAGACACTGACATCGATACTACAGTGAAAATGGCTGCTGCTGCGATCTTTTACAATAAAGGCGAAGTATGTACGGCCGGATCGCGGTTACTGATCGAAGAAACTATTCACGATGAATTCATAGAAAAACTCGCGGCACGCGTCGCAAAAATGGTTCCGGGCGACCCTCTTAATCCTGAGACCAAGCTGGGCCCGCTCACTTCTGACATACAGCTCAACAAGGTTATGCAGTACGTCGAATCCGGAAAATCAGAAGGAGCCAAACTTCTTGCCGGGGGAAATCGAATCGGGAATGACGGATATTTTTTTCAGCCGACCGTTTTTTCACAAGTAGAACAAAAAATGAAAATTGCCACGGAGGAAATATTCGGCCCGGTGCTGTCAACTATGCGATTCAAAAATTTTGACGACGCCGTCATAAAAGCAAATCAAACCTATTATGGATTAGCCGCAGGCATCTGGACGCGTGACATCAAAAAAGCGCACACGCTTGCAAAAAAGATAAAAGCCGGCACCGTTTGGATTAACACGTACAATATGTATGACGCCGCGATGCCTTATGGCGGCTACAAAATGTCTGGATTTACGCGTGAATGCGGTATGGAAGCCATTTATGAATTTTATACTCAGGTCAAATCGGTCTGGGTCGATCTTAACTAATCACCCCCTTAAGCAAAGGAATGAACTGAATGTCCCGATTTTTATTCACATTAGCCTTTTTGATCGCATCCCAACTTTTCGCGCAGCGTCAACTTATTGATAAAGTAGTCGCCGTGGTGGATGACGAAGTGATCCTTGCATCAGAACTTCAGCAATACGTGTACTTCGAAGCGCAGAATCTGAAAATCACTCCTCAGTCCGATCCTGACGAGTTTGCAAAAATTGAGAAAAGGGTTCTTGAGGCATTGATCAACCAGAAAATTCTACTTGCCCAGGCAAAACTCGACAGCATCGTCATCGACGATGCTCAGGTCGAACAAACTCTTGATCAACAGATTCAGGAACGCGCTCAGCAGGCCGGGGGTGAACAGGAATTAGAAAAATATCTGGGTAAATCCATTAAAGAAATTCGAAAATTATACCGGGCAAACGTAAAGAAACAACTTTTGACTCAAAGAATTCAGTCTTCTAGATTTAATGACTTTAAGATATCACGATCTGAGGTTGAAAATTTCTTTGAAAATAATAAAGACAGCCTGCCGGAAGTCGGAACATCTATTAATATCAGTCAGATCCTTATAGAAATAAAGCCGGGCAAAGAGGCATTTGAAGAATCAAGAAAGACCGCGGTCATTTTATTGGACTCCATCCGAAAAGGCGCCGACTTCGCGCAGCTTGCAAGAATATTTTCAGGCGATCCCGGCTCCGGAAAAAAGGGCGGCGATCTGGGCTGGTACAATCGAACGGATTTTGTGAAGGAATTTGCAGAAGCAGCCGTGCGGCTGGAACCCGGGGAGATTTCTGACGTGGTTCGTACGGAATTCGGATACCATATCATCCAGATGATCGAAAAAAATGTAGAGAAAATTCATGTCCGTCACATCCTGATCAGCGTACCGACGACACCGCAGGATAAAACGGCTGCAAAAGAGCGCCTGGAAAAAATTCGACAGGACATTGTAGACGACAAAATTTCCTTTGAAAAAGCCGCTTTGCAGTATTCCGACGATCCCGCAAAAAAAGGGAATTTAGGTAATTTGGGATGGATCGAAATCGCAACGTTTCAGGATAAAAGTTTCTTAAAAGTCAGCCAGTCGCTCGCTATCGGCGAAATTTCACAGCCGTTCGAAACGAATTTTGGGTTTCATATTCTGAAACTAAACGATAAACGGGAACAGCGTAAGCTTAATTTAAAAGAAGACTGGCAGAATATTGAAAGTATGGCGCTTCGTCAGAAACAATTCAAAGAAATGGAAAAGTGGATCGCACAAATCCGGTCCAAATTTTACGTGGACGTCCGATTATAAAGGACTTGTATGTTTGGCAACATCGGAAAATCCCTGTTCACAAAATTCTTGATCTGGTCTTCACGGTTCGAAAAACCGGCCGAGGTTATCAATTACCGTTCGATCGTGGGACTGACAAAACGTGTGCTGATCTATATTCCGGATTCGGTATCTGAACAGCGGGTTCACTACATTCAGGAACGCGTCAAGAACTGTTTCCCTGACGCACATCTGGAATATGTGCTTGTAGAAAGATTACCCTCCGCAAGCCGGAATTTTTTACAATCGTCCGTCCCGCCGGATCGTATGAATGTCGTAAGAAAAGATGATATCGGGTTCTGGGGGATTTTAAAAAAGAATATTTTAGAGAATTGGAAGGATAAACAATTCGATCTTGTATTGGATTTCAGTTCAACTTTTGACGTTTCGCTCGCGCATGCCTTTCGCGCCAGCGGTGCGCCGATCATCGCGGGTTTATTTCTAGGAAGAGAATCAGAACTGTTTCACAATCTGCTCATCAAGACCAGCGATCATGAATTGTTTGACCCTACCCTGTTTGATTGCCTTTCTCAATTGCGCTAGTAATCTATATTTTAAATAGATTCTAAAACCACGGCGCGTGACGTATGAGCGTAAAAAACCTCAGTTATAAGTTGGCCTTTCTTTTGTCGGCCATAATTCTTTTTGTTATTTTTAATTTCCTGGTTTGCCATCCTGTTCAGTACGTAAGAATGGAGTCCAAACCAACAGCGTGGGGCACATATTCCAACGTAAAATACGGATACACGGTAGACGTTCCGGTGAACTGGGAAACTAAAGAAAATTCTTTTGGCGTCGAGCTCTATGATCCTACCTCTAATCGCTTTATCTCAATTAAGGCCCTTCCTGAAATTTCGTCCATGATTTCCATGCCGATCGACGAATACGTCTTTGAATATTTTCACGATCGACATCCCTATTTGATCGATGCTTCGGCCAATTTAGATTCTGTCACTTCTGCAAGCGGGACGCGCGGCATCCAGATAAGCCCGAAAGTTGATTTGACGTACGATTTAACTGCTGTCAAAGAGAATTGGGTTGGAAAAAGCATGGATCCAACCGCAACGCTGACCTATTTTCCCGCCGCATTTGCAGGTGATGAATTCGTCTCAAATATTGAAATATTCAGCATTGGAAAACCGGACAGCACGTATCAGCGAATCGTGCATTCGTTTCATCATAAATTTAAAATTTTGCGTCAGAATGAGTTACTCTCGATGGGTTTGATCAATCTCATGGAGACTCCACACCGCTCGCTTGCCTATATCGGTGAAGATATGGGGTATTACATAGACCTCAACGGCGACGGCGAAGACGAACTCATTATCATTTGTATGAGCCAGGCCACTACGGATGAAAGAGAAAAAATATTCTTTAAAGTGTTACAATTACATGATGAAAAATACAAAACCGTTTTAACAAAAACGTATTCAGAAAATTCGTTTCATCCATCCGACATCCGGATCGTCAATATCGACGATAAACCCGGTTTTGATGTTTTTCTGCGATTCATTGAATACGGCAACGAATGGGGCAAGAATAGCACCGTGATCCTTTTCCACGATGGTAAAAACTACCGGGCAGCCGGATTCGGACCCTTTGCGGAAGTGCGGGATGTCGACGGAAACGGTATAGATGAGGTGATCACGTCTACGAATACTTATTTCAGTCTGGGCGCAGTCTCGTCATGGTATGACATTTACAGTTATACTGACGGGGATTTCAAAGAAAGCAATCTGTTGTATAAAAAATATTTCAAAGACGTGATTCTGCCTGGTTTCGAACGGCAACTCGAATCCGTAAACAACGAAATGGCCATTTCGAAAGTTCAGGCTTTTCATACCGCCGCATTCAGGCTTACTTACCGTCTTCAAAGATACATCAAATGGTCAAAGCTGATCGCCGAAGGTAAAGACATTCCGTATCGATAATTCTTACGGACCCCTGAATGTCATTCCGAAAGAATCTTTTTTGTTCCAAATAAAAAATTCATTAGAACGAAAAGCTCAGTTTATATATTATTTCTTCACCGCGTTAATGAAATTTTGCCCTCTATCTGGGAGTCTCTTCTTTAATTTTAAAAGATTTTTACAAAATGACATTGATGCAAACAGCAAAACGAGAAACTCCGTTTATATATTCTTTCGCCACAATGATAAAATAGTGCTCCTACCCGTGAGTTTCTTCTTTGATTTCAAAAGATTTTTACAAAATGATATTGTTGTAAACAACCGGCCATGTTGAATCAACGATTTCAAGGCACATCGTTGTGGAAATTGGCTATTTATTATTTTATATTTGACGCAACAGTAAAGGAAACGTGACGTCAGAAACTCAAAAGTACTTACAACCGGATGTAGTAGCCAAACTTTCCAATATGGAAATAAAGGCCAGATTGGTCGTTGAGGGCTTCATCACCGGTTTGCACAAGAGCCCCTATCACGGTTTCAGTGTCGAGTTTGCAGAACACCGCCAATATATGCCCGGCGATGAAATTCGTTCCATTGACTGGAAAGTATACGGCCGTACTTCGCGTTATTACGTTAAACGCTATGAAGAAGAGACAAATCTTAAAACCTATATCCTTCTGGACACAAGCGGATCTATGACGTTCACTTCCTCTGCGATCACGAAACTTGAATACAGTTCGTATCTTGCGGCATCGCTCGCCTATCTGATGATTCATCAAAAGGATGCAACGGGTTTAGTGCTGTTTGACAAGAAGATCAGGAAGTATATGCCGCCGCGCGCGACGATGGGGTATTTAAGAGTATTAGAAGAAAATCTGCAGAACATTCGGGACCATGAGGACACTGACTTGGCGCCGACCTTGCATGAAATAGCAGAGCGTATTAAAAGGCGCGGGCTAATTATTCTGATCAGCGATCTTTTTGACGATCCCCAGAAGATTATGGCCGGACTAAAACATTTTCGCCATCGCAGGCACGAAGTGATTGTATTTCATGTTTTGGATCCGCAGGAGCGCGAACTGGCTTACAGCGGCGACGTGGTGTTTGAAGATATAGAAACCAAGGAACGTATCAGTACACAGCCGTGGCATATACGATCCAGCTACCGCGAACAGATGCAGGCATTTATCGAAAGCTACCGAAAAGAATGCCGTGAAAATAAAATTGACTATGTTTTGCTCGATACGCGCACTTCGTTTGACGTCGCGCTACTGGAATATCTGACCCAACGGTCAAAGATAGGCGGATAATAAAAAAACCGCCCGGAAATGTGTTCAGGGTGGCTGTTGATAGGTCATTTTTTGTTAGGCCGGCGTAATGATTTCGGTATCCAGATTGATGTAAAAAGTATAACCGCCAATTTCCAAAACCGCAATATTAGTTCCGTTAAACGTAATTGTTCCCGATACATTGAAATTGGGAAAGACTTGCTGTAAAACCGCCGGCGTAACGTTTCTTTTCGCTATAAAAGATATAGTGCCACTCTCTGGATAGTTCCCGGTCGGAGATAAGGCAAACGAATTAATATTATGGGATGTCTGATAGTCGTATTCAAAAGACGATTGACTTGAAGTCGAAGAAAGGTTAAAATTCTGATGGCCACTTCCGTCAATTGTGAGATTTCCCGTGCCTGCATTAAAACCTGCGATGCCATTAACATCCATGTCAGAATCAAATGAAATACCGAAGCTTGTGGTAGCGCCATTACCGGTCGACGTTGTATTGAAACTGAAATCAGCGATCCATTCCATTAATTCAGTAGTAGCGGTAGGAAAACCAAAGTTGTCCCGATCCGTAAAACGGACTTTGTAAAGCATGTCTGCTGAAAGGCTTATTGTAGCTATTCCCGAGAGTGTCGTATCATTAAACGTTGTGTCCTCACTGGAAGAATAGGTCCAGAAATGATCTGTTCCATAGACAAAATCCTGAATTCCGCGGACTTTGCTCAAACGGCCTTTTTCTTTTTTCGTTTTAAAGTATCCCGGACTGAAGTCAGTTGCTTGATCCGCTGCCTGTTCAAGATCACCTTCGACTTCATCAAAAAATCCTTGTTCTTTAAGATCGTTTACAGCATCTATCGCCTCTTGTTGTGACGAGAAATTACCCGTACCCGCCTCTTCATCAGTTGAACAACTGAAAATAAAGAGTCCAAACACTATACTGAGTGTCAGTATACTTAACCTCGAAAATTCTTTCATAACTCCCTTCCTTTGGTTCTTTTGGTGATAAAATAATAACTTATTGTTGTGTCAAAGGTTCAATAACCTGTTTGAGCATTGTATCCAAAAGTATGAGGAGAATGCTTCTTGCATAGAGTCTTAGAACGATTGCTCTTAAAAAATTCGAAATCGTCAGGCTTGGAGCCGTCAAAAGTTGCGGCAAGATCCGCAACGCTCCTTAGCCTGGGCGTCCTCCTGGCTGGCAAAATTTTCAGGCTTTAATTCGTCATCGCCGCAGCCCACAAAAGAAACGAAGCTGAACGCAAATAAGAATTGAGCCTACTTGAATAAGCTTTCATAAATACCTCCTGTTATTTTTTGCCGTATTAATAAACATGAGCGGGTGTTTTCTAAAGAGATATAGTCTAATTTAATATACAAGCACTGCTATTTCAAGATAAGAATGAAGACCGTTTATTGCGTCGTTGATGCGTATGAATACCGAAAATACAAGAAGGTATATGTAATATTTTATTTTCCGCAAGCACGTTAGACCCTTTTCCTGTCAAGTAGATACGGCCGACACGCGTATTTTTATTCACATGAGCTATTTCTGAATTTCAATTCCGACAGACACCTGCGTACCGGACCATGCTATTTTTTCATTGATGAGTTCATTTTTCGTATAAGCCAACTTAAAATAAGCCGCATAACATTTTTTCCAGCTATATACTAGCTTGGCATGAATACGATTTTCGTAATTGGTATGCGTATAGACGACACGACTCGCACTGGAATCAATATCCCTGAAATAATAATCTGCCAGTATAAATACAGACCAATGAGCCGATATATCCTTTCCCGCCACAATATTGATCTCTTGTTCCATGTGTGCCTCATTCGAGCTGTTATAAAATCGTTTAGAGGGCAGGTAATGAATGCTGATCAACCAATTACGCGAGTAATCAATGGCAAATTCAGGACCCAAGCGCCATCCGGTACTGGAACGAGAAGTAAAAAAAACGTCGTTAGTGTGCGCCGAAAAAGACTCAACCAGCATTCCCGCCGAAACGCTTCCGTAGTTGGAAAACAAAAATCGCAATTTGGGAGAAGCAGACCATGAGGAAATAATATTCCTTGCATTGCCTGACAATACGGCGTTGTCATAGCGTCCTTCTAATTCCGATGAAAATTTTTTTGCAAAAAACCATGAAACGGAACCGAACATCTGAAAGGTACTTATATCCAGCCGATCCGAATGAAGGTGATAATTTTGTTTTCGAACGGTCATACCGGTACTCAGATCGAAGTCGCCCCATTTTCGAAGATATTGGCCTGCCGCTGAAGCGTTGATCGTATAATTATTCCTCTGCGGGCCGTAAAGTTCAGGTCGTAAACGAAATTGCAATAGATATGAATTCATCCCAAACGTACGATTATAACGCGCCGAACCGGATAAAGCTGCGATATACTTGATCTTCGACGAATTAAGATCTTCTTCGGCCTGAAAGTATCCGCCTTCCGTGCCTAATTTCCATTCCCATCCACCCGCATGAAGTTCTGTTGAAACCAGAATACTCCAGACTTGAGCGATTATGACAAACAGGACTTTTTTTTGAATCACATTCAGAATCGGGGTTTTATTGAATACTTGATGTGCAGGGGAATTTAGAACACGTAGAATTGCTATTCAAATCATTTTAGTTTTTTTTGTACCATTTCCCGATAGGTTTTCAATTGTTTTTCGGCTTGTTTCAGCAGTTGAATGTATTCCTCTTGAGTCAATCCGGGTTTCGATGAAATCGGCTTCTGGAATGCCTGCGTCATCATCAAACCGGTATTCAACTGTTGTATCAAGCCGACCAAGGATTTAACCTGAAAGGTTTTATAATCGGGGTCCAATGGATTTTCAGTCCCTCCTGAAGATACTATCTGAGAACGTGTAATCGAACCGATATGGCCCTGTTCGTTGGCTTCATTCACAAAGTCCAATGTCCGCTTGCGCAGATCAGTTATCTCTTCAAGCTCGATCCGCTGTGCGGTAACGAGCTGTATATGCGTTTCAATCTCGTTAAGGGCCCTTTGAAGATAGTCCTCAATAATCGTTTTGTCCAACGGATCCGAGATGCCGGTCAGGCTTATCCCCTGCACTTTTTGAGGATCAAATGTCAAGGTAGCGACCAGTGGAGAAACAAGAACACGGCGCTCCGTCCAAAACAAGAGCTGATTCTGAAGCACCTTTTTATCGCCGTCATATTTTCCGGTTCGCTCTTCTTGTTTGAGTGAATCGATAATTCGTGAGTAAAGTTCTTCAAGGAGGTTTCTGCAGTTCTCAGCTGAGAACTGCACAGATGCTGCCTTCTTTTCTTGCTCCTTGATCTGATTTGAAATGGTGACCGCGTGCGCCATCCACTTTACGATCTTATTCTGATCGGATGCTGCATTTTTCTTTTCGCGCTCGATGTCTTTTGCCGTTTTTTCCATGAGCCCGTTTAACGAATCTAAAACGGCCTGTTCCTCTCTGATCGATGGATTTAATGATCGGTACTGCTTTTCTAATTCCTCTGCCGACTGGCTATAAAGAGATGGAACAAAAAACACAAGTACAATATATACCAAAAATACTTTTTTCATAGTAATCCGAATTTCTCCATTTTGTAATATAACGAACTGGTTCGAATCCCAAGTAATTTAGCCGCTCTATTCTTTACGTGATCACTTTTCTTCAGTGCATGAACGATCAAATTTTTTTCAAAATTAGCCAAAGCCTCATCCAATGAAAGATGTTCCAGACCGTTTGTAAAATTATTTACCGAACCTCCAAGATGCTGAACAATAAGCGCATCTTCGATCTGCGAACCCTGCGATATCACACACAAACGTTCGACAAGGTTTTGAAGTTCCCGGATATTCCCGGGCCAACTATAATGCGAAAACAGCTCCAGGCCTGTTGGATCAATCGTCTTAGGTTTCGCGCTTTTGTTGTCTGCATATTTCTTAAGAAAATGTTCGACTAAAGCTGGGATATCTTCCTTACGTTCACGAAGCGGGGGCAGTGCGATCGGAATCACCCGGAGCCGATAGTACAGGTCTTCACGGAATTTTTCTTCATGAATCAGTTTTGATAATTGACGATGGGTAGCAGAAATGACGCGAACATTGACCGATAGAGTTTCTTCACCCCCCACTCTTTCGAACTCTCTCTCCTGCAAGACCCTAAGTAATTTTACCTGCATAGAAGCCGAAATGTCGCCGATTTCATCCAGAAAAATGCTGCCGCCATCAGCCAGCTCAAATCGCCCTTTTTTTCGGCGCACCGCTCCGGTAAACGCGCCCTTTTCATGACCAAATAATTCGCTTTCAAGCAGACTGTCGCTGAGTGCTCCGCAATTAACTTTAATGAATGGTCTGTCACGACGCGGGCTTTTGCTGTGGAGGGCGCGCGCGACCAATTCCTTTCCGGTACCGCTTTCACCTTCGATAAGAACAGTGCTGTCTTCCTGCGCAACTCGATCGATCCAATCAAATACTCTTTTTACCGGTTCCGAGCGCCCTACGATCTCACCGTAGTTCTTGAATATTTCGTCCTGCAAAAGAACATTTTGTTCCTTAAGCTGCACCAAAGCTTTCTCTTGATGTATCTTCTCCATGATCCGCCGCACACGTACTCGAAGTTCCTCCGAAGAGAATGGCTTGGTCATAAAATCCGCCGCGCCCAGCTGCATTGCTTCCACGGCTGTATTAACCGTTCCGAATGCAGATACGACCATCACCGATGCGGACGGATATGCTGTCTTTACTTTTTTGAGAATTTCGGTGCCGTCCACCGGCTCCATTTTCAGGTCGGTGATGACTAGTTCGACCGGATGTCCGTGAAAAAATTCTAAAGCATCCACGCCACTGCCAAACTCAAACACACTAAATCCGTCACGGCGCAGGCTCTCCACCATGCCCAATCTCATGGATGCGTTATCTTCAATAATTAAGATTTCTTCGGAACTCATGAATACTCGTTATTCTCAAAAACAGTTATAGTAAAAGTACAACCGCTTTCATTGTTATTTTTAACAGAGATTGTGGCGCCGTTCTCGTCACATAATTTTTTGCAAATCGCCAACCCAAGACCTGTTCCATTACTGTGCGTAGTAAAAAACGGTTCGAACACGGTGCGCATCACACTCTCATCAATACCTGGGCCGTCGTCTGATATTTCCAGAAGTTTATTCCCGCTTTTTTGCTGCAGAGTAATAGAGACTTGCCCGCCTACATTGACGGCCTGGATCGCATTCGTCAACAGGTTGATAAGAATATGCCGTAAATGATTTCTGTCAAACCTCATCTTTTCTATTGTTTGACATTCAATGGAAACTTTTTTTTCATTGATAGAGTTCTGCAGAACGTGGGTGGCTTCATCTATCACATCGGACACCAAAACATTTTCAGGTTTTGGGACAGAAGGGCGGCCAAAATTCAGATAATTATTGATCAGTGATTTCAATCCTCCGATCTCATCCAGAATTTTCTGAGTATATTCCATATTCTTTTCGCGGTTTGAAACATCCTCTTTAATAAGACCAGTCAGCAATTCAATCCCGCCCAATGGATTCCGGATTTCATGGGCAATATGCGCCAAAATCGTTTCTTTTTCCTTTTGACGCGATACCAGGCTTTCACGCATATGGTGCATGGCTCCGGCTAGGGACGAAAGTTCGCCCTTGATATGTGTTGGCACGGGAGTCTCCCATTCACCTTTCCCAAGCTCACGGCTGAAGTGTACTAACTGCTCAATCGGCCGTGCGAGCGTTCTCGAGAGAAATAGCCCGCCAAGAAGTGTTAATAGGATTCCACCGAGCCCGATACCCCAGAACATAATCGATAGCTGCTCTACGCGTGCCAGTCGATGTGCGTTTTCGCGAATACACAGCCAATGTGACTCATCAATACGATAAAAACCCCATAAATACCAACTTTCATCTTCACCCTTGAAAGGCATAGATGTGACGGATTGCCGTTCTTTTAGGTTCTTAACAAGTGATCTTTGAATAACAAGAAGGGGTTCAACGTAGCCCGCGCTATTCAACGTATCGGTCGATACCAATGTTTGAAGCTGCTCATTAAAAATCGATGCATTCTCAAGTTGAAGTGTGCTTTTTTGTTCCAACAAATACTTCGTATAATACGATGTAACAAACGAATTATTGTCCTGAGGGTTTAAATAGCCAAGGTGCTGCGCATTCAAACCGCTCATTACGATACGCGCCGATAACATAACCTGATCGGAAAGCTGGTTCAGATAAATTTCCCGCACAGTATAATAACTCATACGCGACATGATCATGACCAGTCCGATTGTGATGCCACTAAAAACAAGAATGATCTTAGTTCTGAATGAGAACTGGATAAACATATTCGAGTGTGTATTTCATTACTTTCTTCCGCTA
>JAEUSJ010000002.1:0-40802 GCA_016788215.1 bacterium
GTTAGTCCCGGATGAGCGGATAACATCAAAGCACATACGCCCGCCGTCAGCGGACACGCAAAAGAAGTCCCGGGGTTCAATACATACCCTGTGGCATTGGTTGCGCTGGCCATACTGACGGCGTATCCCATTGCCATCACGTCCGGTTTTATCTGTCCGCGCGTTGTCGGCCCAACGGAACTAAATGCCGCCCTTATGCCGGACGCATCGACTGCGCCAACAGCTATGACGCTATCGCCATCCGCGGGCGCACCTAACGTATTATGTGAAATATTGGCATATTCATTTCCAGCGGAATTTACAACCACGAGACCCATACCTACGCCGATATTGGCCGCTTTAGTAATCCTCGTTGAATCTCCATTCATCCATGCCCAATTGTATACGCTTTTGTCATAGGTCAGCGCACCGGATGAATCAAAATTAATATACCCCAATGAACTGCTTATAATATCAGCGCCAAGCCCTTCCGCCCATTCCATAGCAGCGATCCAATTATCCTCTTCGAATGGCGTTTCACTGCTGTCATTTTCCGTTCTCGCCAAAATATAATCTGACTTATAAGCCGGCCCGATTAATTTGCCGGCTTTATATCCGCCGATGACAGAGAGCGTATTGATGCCGTGCGAACCAAACGCCGAACTTGTATTCACCGGAGCCACATTTTCTTTTTTGTCGACAAAATCGTAGGTATCAATAATGTTCATACCTGACAAAGCCTCGTGAGACAACAGCCGAAAACCGTTATCCAAAAGGGCGATAGTTACACCCTGCCCGAAAAAACCAAGTTGATGCATTTCGGGTACTTTGATCTGCTTGAGCTGTGAATAACTGTACCCGTAAAACAAAGAATCAAACTCGCTTGAAGAAGCCTTATTCAATACGCGCATCAGTTCAACCGATTCACTTTCATCGATATCCTTGTTTTTCTGGAATCGCGCAACGGGGGCGATTCTGATTATGAAATCAAAATTATTCATAATTTCAATCTGTTCCCGCGTAGCCCAAGCGCTTACTGCGTTAAACCATTTGGATGTATTACGAATAATTATGCCCTTTTCTTCAATTGCTTTGCAATAATTCTGGAAAACAGGAACATCTCTTTCATCAACAAGATTATCAGAACTCCGCACTTTTGCGCGGCGTTTAAGGGCTTTACTTGACAGAGTTTGAAAAGCGCGATTTTTTTTCAGATTAACATCCGCTCCTTTGTCCTTGAAATAAATCCAAACAAGTTCTTTCTCATCGGAAGACATTTTTGACAATCGGTCTTTCAATACGATATCGATTTTGTTATCATTTCGTTGCATCGGAGCCACAAGCATGAAAACGCAAAAAGTAAAAACGACCATACCGCGCCATTTAATATGTGTCATATATTTTCCTTAGGTAAGCATGGGATATTTAATATAACCGCTACGCTATGCGCGGTTAATCCGATCAGTATAGGATATAATTCGCCGTAATCGCGTATTTCATACAGAAAACCTAGAAATAAGGTTAGAACAAATAAAGGAGCACCGATCCATAAAGCATTCTTAAGAAATGCGGGTTTTTCTTTCCACTTATAAAAAAGCAATAATGCTAAAACGATCCAGGACAGAAATGTAGTCAAATAGTAATGATAGCCGAAAAGTAGGTTATGAATAAAATGAAATTCAATCAAACCACCCGGATTCTGATAGAATACAATTTCCAGAATAATTTTGACTGATAGAAAAATGCCAATCTGAGCCGCCAGCAATTTCTTCATGAGACGGCGATCCATTTCTGTATTAAAGTAAAAATGAATGACAAAAACCAATGTCAGGAGGATCATTGTTTCTTTTGACCAGCATCCAATAAAAAAGAGGAACAAATATAAACTCCACCGTCTTGTTAACATAATTCCTAAACCGAGTGTAAATAGAAACAGCGTAGGAATATCATAGATATAGCTGAAACCGAAAAATGCCGGAATTCCAATCAATGCGGCCGCCGTAACTGCATCCGCGAAAAAAAGCGTAGTTTCATATAAACGGACAAGCAGGAATCGAAATGAGAGGAGAAACCCCCAGAGTGATACATAGATAAAGAAAACCGAGACAGCATAGTCAACAAACAAGTCACCGGACAATTTTAGACGCGACATGATGCGTGCGATAGTCGAGCTCTTCAACGCCCTCTCGATCATTGCGATTCGCATATCAGCAGGAATAGCTTGTACTGTAAACCGAACTGTCGCCGGCATTAGTTGTCTATAAACGAATGGTTTAGGAGCCGTTCCATAGATCATACCGTCCAATTCGATCGTTCCTTCACGGTTTAAGCCGGATGACATCGCCAGCGATCCCATAACGATCAAAGACAGAAGAAACAAAATAGCATAATAAATAAAACGCGGTCTCATGCTTTGTCAATCATTTTGATGAATTCGTTTTCGTCGATGACGGCAATTCCAAGTTCTCGTGCCTTTGCTAATTTAGATCCCGCCTCTTCACCGGCTAACACAAAATCCGTTTTTTTACTTACGCTTCCGGTTGTTTTACCGCCACGCTCTTCGATCATTTTTTTTACGGCGTCCCTTGAATGGGTCGGCAGAGTGCCGGTCAAAACGAAGTTTTTTCCAGAGAATATCTGTGGAATGTGCTTCGCCGATGAACTGGTTAATTTTGCATTGACACCGGCATTCATCAATTTCTCGATAACGGCGCTGTTTTTTTGGTTTTTGAAAAACTGCACCACGCTGTTGGCTGTTCGCTCACCTATTCCTTGAATTTGAAGAAGTTCATCGGTATTCGCATTCATTAACTTGTCCAAAGACTTAAAATATTTCGCAAGGTCTTTTGCGGATTCTTCACCAACAAAACGTATACCAAGAGCGTAAATTAATTTTTCAAGTGATTGCTGTTTACTTTTTTCAATCCCATTGATCAAATTCGATGCACTTTTCCGTCCCATACGCTCAAGATCAATTAACGGCTCCAATTGGAGTAAATACAGATCGGCAACATCTCTGATCAAATGCCGATCAACCAGTTGCGCCACGACAGCCTCTCCTAAATTCTCTATATCCATCGCATCACGTGAACAAAAATGTTCAATGCGTTTCTTTATCTGCGCATCGCAAGTCATATTTTCACACCGCCATGCAGCTTCGCCTTCCGTTTTGATGATTTCGGAATTACAGACCGGACATTTCTTCGGAAAAGTAAATCGTTTAGATGACGACGCTCTTTTATCTAACATGACCATCGAAATTTTCGGTATTACATCTCCGCCCTTTTCAATTACAACCATGTCTCCTACGCGAATATCCTTTTCACGAATAAAATCTTCGTTGTGCAATGTTACGCGGCTGATGGTCGATCCCGCCAAAAACACCGGTTCGAGTTCAGCCACAGGGCTCACCACGCCTGTTCGTCCGACCTGCAAAGTAATTCCCAGGACTTTGGTGCTCGCCTGTTGCGCCTTAAATTTATATGCAATTGCCCAGCGCGGTGATTTGGCCGTGGCCCCGAGCGTTTCCTGCTGCCTGATATTATTCACTTTTATAACAACCCCGTCAATATCAAACGGCAATGTGTCCCTTTTTTCTTCCCATTCTTTACAAAAATCGAAAACCTGATGAATATCCTTGCACACACGGTGCGCTTTCATCACGGGAAATCTTAATCTTTCTAATTCTCTCAAACTGTCAAAATGGGATTTAAAATTGGCCGACGGATCTAAGCTCCTTAAATAATACGAGAAGAACTTTAGCGGGCGCCCGGCAACTTCTTTCGGATCCTGAATTTTCAGCGTCCCAGCGGATGAATTTCGCGGATTTGCAAATGCCGCTTCTCCGGCTTCGGTGCGCCGCTGATTCATTGCCATAAAGTCATCGCGATACATCAAAACTTCCCCTCGTACCTCCAGGCGTGTTTTGTTTCCCGTGCTCAAAGGGATCGAACGGATAGTTTTTATATTGACCGTCACGTCTTCGCCTTTTTCTCCGTCGCCGCGCGTAACCCCTCTGACCAAATATCCGTTTTCGTAAATCAGGCTTATCGCCACGCCGTCAAATTTTAATTCACACACATACTCGTATTTGTGCCCCTCCAATACCTCGCCAACCCGGCGGTCAAATTCCACTAATTCCTCTTTACTGTACGTGTTGGACAGGCTCATCATCGGCTGAATATGCGGAACGGTCGGGAAATTTTTTGTAAGGTCCGATCCCACACGCTGCGTAGGTGAATCACGCGTGATTAACTCGGGGTGCTGTAATTCTAATCCAACTAACTCCTTAAGAAGTTCATCGTATTGTTCATCGGAGATATCGGGCTGGTTGAGAACGTAATACTTATAATCATGCTGATCTATCAGCGCACGTAATGATTTGACCTTGTCGTTGAGTTTTGAATTCATGAGGTAAAAAGTTCCGTCAGCCTGGATTCGTTAACGGGCCTGGATAACAACGTTCTTAACCATACGCACGCCGTACGATGCGTATCGGCGGAGTTCCTGAACGGAATGGATATTGGAAAAAGTTTTGATGACGTATTTGGGAGACAGATAAATATGACGCAACCCTTTCTTTCTATAATCCATAATCTCCTCACGGCTCAAGAAAAGCGTAGCCATGGTTGGATCATGGAAATAATCATGCCCTATGACTTCATCATCGAGTAAACCTGATTCTTTTGCAATCGCATGAAGTTCCGTTCCTTCATACGGCGTCGCAATGTGAATTTCTGAAAAATCGCAATCCAGTTCTTTAGCGAACCGTATCGTTTTTTCTACGGATACATGGTCATCCCATGGGAGGCCAATCATAAAGAAGCCGTATACACGCAATCCGGCTTCTTTGACGAGTCTTACGGCGTTAACTGCATCTGCTGCCGTCGCATCTTTTTTCATTTTTCGCAGAATCTCGTCATCCCCGCTTTCAAAACCGAATGCCACAAGCCAGCAGCCGGCCTTTTTCATCCACTCCAGCCTTTCCGAATCGATCGTATCCACACGGCTATTGGCAACCCAGCGAATGTCCAATTTCCGATTAAGAACTTCCATGCAAAGCTCGATTACAAATTTCTTGTTGATTGTAAACGTATCCGCTTTAAAAAAAAAGTCTCTAATGGCATACTTGCTCACGCATTCTTCAATTTCATCAACAATATTCTGAACCGATCGCTGGCGAACTCTCTGTCCGGAAATCGCAGGGGTCAAACAAAAAATACATTTTGAGGGACAGCCGCGTGAGGTTTGAATCGTTGCCTGCGGAGCTCCTGTATCCGGACGAATATACAGCTCGTTCTTTAGTAGATCTCTGGCCGGAAATGGGATCGAATCCAAATCGAAATCAAATTCCTTCTGATTATTACGAATCCAATGCCCATCTGTATTTTTCCAAATAATTCCGGCAATCGCTGAAATTGACGTTTGCCCTGTCAGGCCGGAAATCAGATCATGTATTATGGTTTCCGCCTCACCGGCTAACGCATAATCCATACTTGAGAATTGCGGCCTGAGGAATAATTTCAAATCCGATGAAAAGAATAATGCGCCCTTTGCAACCGTGACAATCGACGGGTTGACTTTCTTTGCAAGTTCAAATGCGTAGAGATCGTCCAGAACTGTAGCGGTTGTCACGCTCATGATAAGCGCGTCCGGCGACCATTTCTTCAAATCATGCTCATATTTATCCCACGATAATTTTTCGGCAGGATAGTCTGCAATGAGCGGCGCAATCCCCATTTGCCGTAATACCGCCGCCATATACGCCAAATCATTCGGAGCCCGCAGTGACACGGCAGACGATTCCTCGATATTAGCCTGGCACCGGTCTTCACCGCGCTGGTACAATGGACCGGGAGGATTGATCAGTAAAACAGTTTTCAATTTGATATGAGAATTCAGCATTTATTCAAAACGTAAATTGGGGTTGATATAATACATTTCAATAATCGACAATCCGATCCAGATAAGGACGGAGGCCACCAGCGGTTTATCCGAAAGGATCAAACGTGTATGATCCAGTTTTTCTTCATTGCGGTAGATGATCAGCAGGTATCGAATCACGCCGTAAAACACGCTTAACACGCTTAACATAACCGCAATTCCGTTTTGCCATTGTCCGCGTGAAATGACATAGAAGATGTATGAACCGATTACGGATGCGGCCAGCGTCACAATGAGCATATCCAGAAAGTACGGCGAGTATCCGCGTTCAAAATGAACCGAGGCATGATCCGACATGATCTCATATCGGCGTTTACACAAGGCAACGAGTGTAGCAAGAAAAAATGTTGATATCAGAATCCAGTTCGATACGTCAACATCAAGCGCAGCAGCTCCGGCAAGGACGCGAAAAACAAAACCCAACCCTATAATGCCGACGTCAACAATGGCAATTTTTTTCAGAAAAAACGAATATAGCAGATTGAGCGTTAAATACGACAGCATGACCAAACCCACGGTCATGCCGCTTGTAAATGCCAATAGTATTGAAACCGACCCGAGGCCTACAGAAAACAAAACCGCATGCGGTATTTTCACAAGCCCGCGCGTAATCGGCCGCATCCATTTCGAAGGATGATTGGCGTCTTCCGTCCGGTCAACAATGTCGTTAATGATATAAATCGTACTTGAAACCAAACAGAAAACGCAGAACACATATATGGATTCAACAATCGATATCCAATCAAAAAGACGGTGCGAAAAAAGCAGAGCAACAAATACAAAAATATTTTTTGTCCAGTGCACCGGGCGCATGGACAAAAATAAATACCGCAGCCGTTCTGCCGGAGTTAATGCAGGCGACTCCATTGGACGGAATTTTCTATATTCTGTGATAATTTTCATATTATTATTTTACAGAACTTCCAGCAAATCGAACGCCATTTCAAATTTATTAAATGGCGGCATGACGTAGACGCCTTCCACGAGATGCTTGGCTTCTTTCAGAAATTCTTTTGCGATCTGAACGCCTTCAGCTTGACCACGGTCACCTGCTTTGTTCATACGCTCTTGTATTGTTTGAGGAATGGTAATGTCCGGAATTTCATTATGCATGAATTGCGCATGTTTTGCATTCCTCAAAGGCATGATGCCGAGTAGAACGGGAATCCGCCCTTTGAATTTCTTTGCATATTCTTCCAGAGGTTTCAAATCATATAAAACCTGCGTCATGGCGAAATCCGCACCGCCTGCAATTTTTTGTTCAATCCGCTCATGCTCCCTTGCCAGATCCACCGGCGTGGGATTAACTGCGCAGGCCTTAAAAAAGTTAGTTTTTGATCCGATAGGTTTTCCTGCCAGATCGATCCCCTGATTGAGATTATTAATGAGTTTGATCAGTCCGATCGAATCGACATCAAAAACACCGGTTGCGTTCGGATAATCGCCAACAATCGGCGGGTCTCCGGTTATGCCTAATATAGTCCGAATATCCATCACATGCGCGCTCATCAACTCTGACTGCATCGCCAATAAATTACGGTCCCGGCATGAAAAATGAAGTATCGTTTCTATGTGCACGCTTTTGTTTATCAACGATGCCATTGCCAGCGGAGTCATGCCGGCTTTGGCCAGAGGATTATCGGCAATATTGATTGCGTCTACGTCATGTTTTTTACACAAGATAGCGCCTTCGATCACTTTCTCATAATTTAAACCGCGCGGCGGATCTAATTCCACGCTGATCACAAATTTTCCGGACTTAAATTTGTCGATTAGAGAGGAATGATGCGTGTCTTTACGGTTTTGCGATTTTACGGTCACTTCTTCCGGTTCAACCACGCTAATTTTTTTATCTACTTTTTTCGGGGCTTGAATGCCGACCGCATTTCGAATCGAGCGAATATGTTCCGGTGTTGTACCGCAACATCCGCCGATAATATGCACTCCCGCAGCTACCATGAGCTTAGCATATTCGCCAAAATAATCGGGGGACGCCAGGTAGATATACCTTCCGCCGACGTAACGGGGCAATCCTGCGTTCGGCTGGATCGAAAAAAAAGTATCGTCCATTCCGTTCATCTTTTCTAAAACTTCCAGAAGCACCTGCGGGCCGACGGAACAATTGGCTCCGACAACGTCTGCACCGAGCGATTTCAATATTTTTACAACTTCCTGCGGTTTATTACCCATCAATGTCTTACCGTCTTCAGTAAAACTCATTTGCGCAACAATTGGCAGTGATGTCACTTTACGCGCAGCCGACACTGCTTCTTTAGCCTCTTCGATATCGGAAATCGTCTCGATCATGATAAGATCAACGCCGCCGTCAGCCAGAATCTGAATTTGTTCCGTGAAATATGCGCGCGCTTCCTCGTGTTTGATTTTTCCAATCGGCTCCAGCGGTTTTCCAAGCGGACCGACGGATCCGGCTACAAAAATGTGCTTTCCGAGTTCTTTTTTCTTTTTGTCGGCTACTTCCCTTGCGAGATTTGCCGCTGTGCGGTTGATGTCAAACAGTTTGTCCTCAAAACCATGATGGGTCAAACGAAAACGATTTCCGCCAAAAGTGTTTGTCTCAATGATATCGGCGCCTGCGTCAATATAAGCCGAATGAATATCACGTATCATTTCAGGGTGGGACATGTTAATCGCATCAAAGCAGTGATCGAATGTGATCCCTTTGTCGTATAATTGCGTACCCATCGCTCCGTCGCAAATCAATATACGTTCGCGCAGAGTCTCCAGGAAATTATTTGGGAGATTATCCTTCATAAATCATGTCCCCCGTCATCTGTATTCCGTTCATTGAAATATCCATAAATTCGCCTGGCGATATTTTCGTTAATGCCTTCCACTTCTGCGATTTCATCCATCCCGGCTTCCGACAGTTTCTTGACTGATCCGAAATGATTGATCAACAATGTTCTCCGCTTTTCGCCCACTCCGTCTATTTCATCGAGCTCAGACATGATAACACGTTTTTCTCTCCGATCCCGATGAAACGTAATCGCAAAACGATGCGCTTCGTCGCGTACGTGCTGCAACAGCTTAATACTCGAGGAGGTTTTTGGAATCATGATGGAATCGGTTACACCCGGAAAAAATATTTCTTCCATCCGTTTTGCCAGCCCGATGATCGATTGGCCCTCCGAACCCGACCTAGAAACCGTTATGCCGAGTCCTTCGAGCGCCGACACTGCGGAAGACAATTGCCCTTTACCTCCGTCAACCACGATCATATCCGGAAAATCAAGACCCTCTTCAAGAACCCTTAGATAACGGCGTGTCAGCACCTCGTGCATGCTGGCAAAGTCATCCGGGCCATCCACCGTTTTGATCTTAAATTTTCGATACTCGCTTTTCTTTGGTTTCCCGTCTTCAAACACCACCATCGACGCAACGGGATCGCTTCCCTGTATATTTGAATTATCAAAACACTCTATCCTCCGCGGCAGAGTTTTTAAGTTTAGATCGCGCTGCAAACTCTGCAGCACTTTCGGTATAAAGGCCTCCTTCGCTTTCAGTTTTTGCAACTTAAGCTCGCCAAGGAGCAAGCGCGCGTTGCGTTCGCACATATCCACCAGCTTGTGTTTCTCGCCGATTTTTGGAACGACAAAAACTACCGCCTCGCCGGATTTGCTCTGAAGCCAGTCCCGTAACGCAGACGGCTCATCGGGTTCCAACTGAAGATATATCTCATTGGGGATATAATCCGACTGAAGATAATAATTTTTTAAAAGCGTTTCCAAAATCTGTTGCTGCGTCTTGTCTTCCACGTGAGTAAAATAGAAATGCTGCCTCCCGATCATCTTCCCGTCACGGATCTTAAAAACTACGCCGCATGCCTGATCTTCCTCGGCGGCAACTGCCAAAATATCTTTATCCGAGAGATCCTGAAAGACTACTTTTTGCGATTCCGTATAGTTTTCGATAGCCATGATCCGGTCACGAATCTTCGCCGCTGCCTCATACTGCTGCGCCGAAGCATATCCCTGCATTTCATTTCGCATATGCTTCAAAAGAACGTTCGTTTTTCCGTTCAAAAATCGTTCCATCTGCTCAATGATTTTACCATACTCGCCTGCGCCGATCAGACCCTGGCACGGGCCGTCGCACTTATGAATATAGTAATCTAAACATAGTTTCACTTTTTTGGCATGAATTGTTTCCGCCGTGAAATGATGCGTACAGCTGCGAACAGGGAAAATACGGTGAAGCGTTTTAAGCGTGTGACGCAAATTTTTGACGTCCGTATACGGTCCGAAAAACCGACCCCCGGATTTCTCTTTCTCACGTGTCACATAGATACGCGGGAAAAGTTCATCGGTAACTTTAATGTACGGGAAACTCTTGTCGTCTTTAAGTTCAATATTATACCGTGGCCGGTATTCCTTCACCAGATTCGATTCCAGGATCAGCGCTTCTACTTCTGAATCTGTCTCAATAATTTCCACATCTCGAACTTTGGAAACCATCACCTGTAACTTCAGATCGTCGCGCTTGGATTCCTGAAAGTACTGCCGCACGCGATTTCTCAGGATTTTCGCTTTACCTATATAGATGACTTTTTGTTGTTCGCTCTTAAAAAGGTAACACCCCGGCGTCTTGGGCAGGTTATCCAGTTTGTTCTGCAGATCGGAACTGATATCCATTAAAGTATAATAAAATTATTATTCGCTGTCTTCCAGTTCTTCCATCTCTATCTGGGAAGCGCGTTTTCTCTCACTTTCAATAATTTCAATTACGGCTTTGGGTATCTCAATGCCGGTTAGGTCATACGGAGCCAGTTCGCGAGCTAGAACGTTGATCTTCTTATCAATCATATGCCGTTTATTTATTAATATGATATGCTCTTCTTCTTTGGTACAGTAACCGCCCGTAAAATCACCTTTTTCGTGCCGAACTTTGATATCGAGTTGTTGGGCAACTTCTTCGAGTGTTGAAAGTATTTTTTCTTTTTTCATAATCGTATCGAGTAAGAGAGTTATAATAGTTCGTTTCGTTTTTGACTCTGCAGTTCATCAACAATTTTCTTAACATCCTGTGCCTGATCCCGGCGGCATATCAATAACGCGTCATTGGTATTGACAACGATCAGATCATGAACTCCCACCATGGCGACAACCTTTTCTGGAGAATAGACCAGCGAATTCGTTGAGTCCATTATAACGTGATTACCCGTCAAGGCATTCCCAAAGGAATCTTTTTTGGATAACTGAAATACTTCTTCCCAACTGCCTACGTCGTTCCAGTCAAATTGACTTTTGATCACATATACTTCTTTGGTTTTTTCCATAACCCCATAATCAATCGAAATACCTTTGACAGAGCGATACACACGGTTGACCACGTCAGCATAATTAGTATGATGTAGGGCAGATTTGATCTCGATTAACCCTTCATGCAATTCAGGAAGAAACTCCTCAATAAGTTTTAAAATCGTGGAAGCCTTCCAGATAAACATACCGCTGTTCCACAAGAAATCGCCGCTGGAAATAAATCGTTTGGCTGTGTCTGCATTCGGTTTTTCAGCAAAAGCCTTAACCCGAAAGGCTTTTCGGCTTTTACCGATTGGATCATGATCGTGATATTGTATATATCCGTAACCTGTTTCCGGGCGGGTTGGAATGATACCTAATGTGACGCACGCGCCGGTCTGGGTTGCTATTTCGGCCGCAAAACTAATATCCGCGCAGAACACCTCGACGGGTTTGATAAGATGATCGGCTGCAAGAACCGCCATAACGCCATCCGGGTCTTTTTCCATGATATGAAGCGCCGCTAAACCAATGCACGGCGCCGTATTGCGCCCAACCGGCTCAACAAGAATATTCTCACTGCTAATCTGAGGCAGTTGTCTTGACACCGAAGCAGCTTGGTGAATATTTGTAACAATGTATATATCGTTCGCTTCGACCAGCGGTTGGATACGTTCAACCGTGTGCTGAATCATACTTTTGTCGCCGAAAATATTCAGCAATTGTTTCGGACTAATGCTCCGGCTTCTCGGCCAGAAACGTGTCCCAACGCCACCCGCCATGATCACTGCATATAGCATGTTTACCCCAGTCTAGTTTTTTATTGTTCCCGCGTCCGTGTCGTCGCCGATCTCAATCTTAGTGGTACTTTCTCCCGCTTTGATCATTGCTTCGCGCCGTTCAAGTTCTGCCAGCCCTTTCCTCGCCTGCTGATTGTTCGGGTTGGACTTGAGCAGTTGTGCCCATATCTTCTTTGAACTGGCAAAATCCTCTTTCCACATGTAAACATAACCCAGATTGTGATAAGCGTCAAAATAATCACGTTTTATCTGAATGGCAATGAAAAGATGTTTCAGGGCATCATCATATTTATGTAAAGTACCCAGCATATAGCCCAAATTGTTATGCGCCTGAGGATTGTACGGGTTGATCTCTATCGCTTTTTCAATTACCGTAACGGCACTGTCCGTATGGCCGCTGTAAAAATAGGCTACGCCTAAATTATTATAGGCATCATCATAGGTTCGATCTTCGCTGATGATCTTTTTCAACTGCGCGATCTTGTCCGGGCTGTTTTCTGATTTTACAGCGGCCTGCATCATCGTAAAAGCGGTAACTTTTCGTTCTCCGCTGATGATCTTTTTTACATGGGTGATGTTGCGGCGTGTGCCGTCCAGATTCGGGTCAAAGCTTAACGCTTTCTCAAAAAGCAATATCGCTTTTTGATAATATTCATCCGCTTTGACCTTGTCATTGTTCACGGCAAATGCGTTTCCCATCGTAAAATAAATATACCCCAAATTGTTGTGCGCCTTGGGATGGCGAGGACTTATTGAGATTGCTTTTTCATTGAATGAAACCGCATGTTCAAAATCGCGCCGGGCAAAATACACGCTGCCCAACTCCGTATAGCCATCCGCTAACATGGGGTTCAACTCGATGCATGTATTCAAGTAAACCAAAGCCTGATCGTATTCTAATTTTTCGATGAAAGCCTTGCCGAGAAAGAAATAGATCTTGTAATTTGCCGATGTGTCGGATTCAAGATACTCGGCCGCCGTTTTAAAATGTTCTATGGCTCTGTCATACCATTCTATATTAAAGTCGCTAAGCCCTGCTTCATAGGCCTGGGAACCGATCGTGTAACCGACCCAATACGTTGCATCCGAATCGCCGGGCGCTAAGGCCAAAACGTTTTGAAATGACGTAATTGCCTTATCATAATCCCCTTTCGTGAAATATAATAATCCGAGGCTATGATGCGCGTCGATTAATAGCGAGTCAGTACTAATCGCCAGTCTAAGTTCAATTTCCGCTTTGCCGTATTCAGCCTTTTGGAAAAAAATATTACCTAGAACAAAATGCGCCTCGCAGGCCAACGATTTATCGTTCCCTGCTTTTTCTGCGATTTTGATCCACACCGGCAAGGCTTCATCAAAATTCTCTGCTATATATAACGAATCTCCTACCTCCTTCAAGACCATGAGATCGGCGTCTATGGCGATTCCCGCGCGTTTGATCTCTTCGTTTTTAGATCGTATTAACGCCGAGTCATTTACTGACGTACGGTCATTTCTAAGGGAGTCCTTAGAGGTTACGATGGTCTCTATTGGTTTGCGGTCAGCGATAGTAGTTTGTTTTGCGGCACAACCCGAGAAAAGCAAAATCGCAATGGAGACGGCAATCCGGTTATTTAAGCAACTAATTCTCATGCAAAAACCTCCTGAGGGATATTACGGGTTATTTTCAAAATCATTTTTATCTAATGTTCGTTTTGCTTTTTCGGGATCAAGCGCGAGGGTTTTAGCCGGCATTAAATTATTTTCGAAATTTTTTCCTATGACCGACTCCTCATCCAATACTTTGAAAGCGACATTACCGATTTTCACTTCGTCTGTGTAATTCAGTTCATAATAAAAATTGTCTTGAACTTTTTCCCCATTCACATGGGTTCCATTCGTGCTTTGCAGGTCTGTAATATACATCGTGCTTTTTTTCCATTTAATGACCGCGTGATGCCTCGATACCGAGACGTCGTCAACGTGAATAGTGTTATCAAAAGCACGCCCAAACGAAATTTCCTGCCCTTCTTCAATACGGAAATTTCTGCCGTTAACCTGCTGATATAAATAATACACCCGTTTCATATACGATTCCTTTCAAAAAAGCTAATCCTTAAAACGCAGTAGGATGTTTGATGTTTCCCAATTGGGCCGAATGACCACCGTATCAGCATAACTTGTAAATCGTTCAGAAAAAATTATTGGACTAACGCGCCCGTAACTGTAGATACCATTGCCGTCCTCATCTCTAAAGGCAACGACGCTGTAGCGGCCCGGAACGAGATAGTTCAGATTAAAAACGCCGGTTTTGTCAATCCGAACGGTATAATCCCGCATGCCGCGATTCAGATTACGGCAGGTAATGTAGTACGCTCCTGCTTTGACGGAATCGTCATCCGCAACAATCCCGGAAACAAAGCCGAGACTGTCCGTTTTAAATGTAGTAACAAAGTACTTTATTACCGTATCTCCAAGCACTTTTCCAGACCAATCCTTCACAGAATCCGCAATGATATCTATTGTATAAGCCATCCGGCTTTGCAGCAATACCGCCGGCTGAAACTCTACTTGAGCGGAATGAGCCCACTTAAATAAACCGTTCACCTGATTTCCTGAACTATCCCGCATCCGGAAATATTTTTCAAATGAAGCCCTATGAACGCCATTTGAAAATCGAAATCCGAAAACATCATTCGCCATTACTATACCGTCCTTAGTCTGCGGGCTGAACATCTCTGAGTCAATTTTGATGTTGGAACTATCATCTCCGCCTTCAAAACTCATGTCACCTGAAACTATCTCTTCTCCGCTTTGTGAAAATAAATTCCGGACCGACAAAACATGCCGTCGTTGGATATTTCTAGGTACGGTCAAAATTTTTATTTCGTTTAATTTCACCGGATTCAGGTACATATCTCTGATCGGAATCTCTGTTCCGCTCACACTGTCGGTCATCCTGAAATGATTTTTTAGACCTTCAAACCGGCTTCCGTTTTCAAAATAGAGTTCCGTCATCAGCGATTTTGAAAAACCGACAACGACCAAACTCCGGTCTACAGGAACGACGGTTTGAAGCGTAAATTTTGCCGTGTCCTCCTGAAATATCATGAAATCACTACCGGTTGCCTCAAGTTTGGCCGGTTCGACCGTAACGTCTTTAAACGTCAACCCTATGTAATCCGAAGACGGCGTATATAAATAATCTGCGTCGAGATCTGCGACAGCGTATACCCGATATTTTCCCGGCGATAAATACGATAATTTGTATTTGCCTCCGGCTCCAACCTGGGTTATATAATCTGCACGTTTGATGCAAACCAGACTGTCCTCATTTGCCTGTCCACTCAGTCTGTATGACCATATCGATATTCCCTTTGTATTTTCTGCTATGACGCGGCCATTTATAGAACCTCGGTCTATGGAATCGCCGGTCGAAAAAGCAAAACTATGGGCTTGTTGAAGCGCATTTGCATGAATATCCTTTCCATCCGTACCCAGCGTGACTACAAAGGTCTTGTTGCTTTCCAGTGAATCCTCGAGTTCAATCTTCATTACATTCTTTTTCCAGCTGAACTTGATCTCACCGGCCGGATGCGGCGACAGATAAACGGCATTTTCAACCGTTTCGTGATTCATTTTTTCACTGAATGCAACAAAAATATCCACTTTTCTGGAAACTCTTACCGAATCATTTGCCGGAATTGTCCATATAACTTCCGGCGCCTCCTTATCTTCAGGGCCTCCGCCCGGAGGCTGCATGCTGGCGCAACCCCACGCGAAAAGCAGAATTGTCAGGATGATAAGATGATTGCGGCTAATTACCATAGAAAGTTTACTTAGTTTCAATAAATAACAAACTCATCGATTTTGTGATAGGCCTTAATTACCTCAGATACTTTCTTTGAATAATCTCAACTTGCAACATGGCTCAAGCAATAGTGCACCAAAGTCCACAGAATATAAAATGAAACCCCGTGACAGGACATCCCATACGTCTCCACCACGGGGTTTAATCAATAAGATTGAATCGATCTAAAAAGAAATGTTTAGTCCTTCAATCACAGTAGACGGATGCGGATTATCAGGATTATCTAAAGCATCAAACGCTTCCAGATGATTGACATCTATTACCTCAAGCCGATAGGAAGCATCCTTTAAACCGGTTATCGTCGCTTCATAATAATCAGCGCGAAGTACAAACTCGGTGACTTTGGATGTCGTCGACACGACTTTTTTCCCGACAATTTCCGTTAATCTGCATTTGAGCGAGGCCGTTTTAACCAAATTATCACGGTGATCCGTAACACGCACGTAAAGAGGCATCGTCTTATTCTGCCAGTCAATGCTATTTACCGACTTTTCTTCCATTACCGTTATTGTAGGAGCAACCACGGTGATATTGGTCTTTCCGATCTTATTAAATTTTCCGTCTAATACGTCGATTTCAACCTCGCCTGGAAAAGGGCTTGTAAAAGTAGCCTGGCTGACACTGCCTTCAGTTGATTGAACCGTCTTAAAATCACTGAAATTTCCGCCGCCCTTCCGGGAAACACAATTCAGATTAGCCTCCCCCTTTGACGGTGAAACGATGATTTTCGCTTCCTGATCGCCAGCCAAAATCGTGTCCTGATCCACTTTAACCGTAAATTGGGCTTCTACCTGATGGTTACTAATGAACAGCAGGCATGTTGCCGCTATAAAAACGAAACAAGCTCTTTTGACCATAGGATTTATCCTTCAGTGAAATATGAAATGCTAATTAAAGTATTAATTAATATGAATGATAGTGTATTTTCTTTTATTTTTCAACACAAAATTATGGTATTGTACAATTTATGAGCAGGACATTTTTATTGATTTTTAAGGTTTTAAAAAATATATTGTTCAAATCTATGGGGAACCACATCCACGAAATTTGATTTAATCGAATGGAAGTAAAGATTCACGATGCCGTTTTGCCTGAAGTCGTGCAGAAAATTTCGGGCGGTGAAACAGGCAATTTTCAGAAAAGTTTCGAACTCGATCCGAGGCTTTTTGACGATGACAAAATAAACAGAATCAAAAGCCGATTTCATATCTATAAGGAATACGATTCTTTTATAGAGGAACTGAATTATGATCAGCTTAGAAACTTTCTTGAAGCGCTGATTCGGACTGCCGTCGCTTACTACAGCGAGGCGCTTAATATTTCAGCCAACGAGAAGGATATACGCAATAAATTTGAAAATTTATTGGATTATAAGGAACGAACCGGTTGTTCCGAGTCGATTGAAGCATGTTTGAATGAGGGTTGTTTTCAGTTGGACTCCCGGTGTGCGATCCGCAAGATCAAAGAAGATATCCTGACCGTTGCGCAGATATTTGAGTCTAGAAAAAACCGGAGCCACATACCGCACGTCGCTATCGAATTATTTTTTAAGAAGATCATAGAAAAGCACAACAGCATCGGGCTTATTTTATCGGATAAATTCGGATCCCCAAAAGTTTTTACGACGGATGGAAGCGCTATTTCACCGATTATATCTGAGGGCATTCGACGACTCTCGGACGCCATCACCGAACATGAGTTTCGATTTGCGCAATTTGGAGAGCCTTTTCTGGCTTTTAACCAGCGTTTTCCTCTGGACGAAGAACTGGCAAGCAAACTAGAGGCCGTTGAAAAAAATCCTGAACTGACAAAGTATATCAAGAAAGTGACATTCAGCAGTGTCGGCTTTGAAATCGCCCATGAAAAAATGATATTGTCCATCATCTATCTTGGCGATAACGTCCTGACCAAGTACTTAAAACACGTGATCGGCGGTATTGAACGCATTAAAATTGAAACCGACCCGGAAGCAAGAATCCGGTCCGGCTTCGGCAAAAACGCAGAATAAAATACAGGATACCTTATAATGGAATCTAATATAAATTCTACCCGGTATAGAGTACACGCGACTATTCAGCGTATTAAGGATGCATGCAAACGCTTCGGAAGAAATCCGGAAGACATCCAATTGATAGCGGTTTCTAAAACCTACGGTGTGGAAGAGATCAAAGAAGCTCTAAATGCAGGCATTCATCACATCGGAGAAAATAAAGTACAGGAAGCAAAAGAAAAACTGCCCATACTGCAGAAAGATAAGAATCTGTCCCACGTTGAATGGCACTATATCGGACACTTGCAAACCAACAAGGTTCGGCAAGCCGTCGACCTTTTTAACATCATACATTCCGTGGATTCATTGAGGCTTGCCGCAGAAATTGATCGAAGGTCCTATACTAAAGACAAAATTATGCCGGTTTTACTTCAGGTCAATACTTCACGCGAAAAATCAAAGTATGGTATCGACCCCGATGATACACTCGAATTGGTCAAACAAGTTTCGGAACTTAAGAACCTGAAGATCAAAGGACTCATGACTATTGGAGCACTGACTGCAGCCACAGCAAACGATACTGTTAAGATCCGCTCGTATTTCAGAAAATTACGGGAATTGAAGGAATTTATAGCAGATCAGAATATTCCGAACGTGGACATGCACTGCCTCTCCATGGGAATGAGCAATGATTTTGAGATTGCTATCGAAGAAGGCGCGACGCATCTTCGTATCGGAACGGCTATTTTCGGAAAGCGCAAGCGTGCAGTTAAGAGTTTGTTAACGGCCGCTTCTAACCCAATGGAGGAAAAATCGTGAGACTGGAACTGACCGATATATTGCATCAGGAGTTCAAGCGTGCGTTCCGTGGTTATAACCGCCACGAGGTATCTGCTTTTCTAGAGGTTGTGGCAGAGAATTATACCGAATTAAATAATGAAAATGCCGCTCTCCTGCAGAAAATCAAACTCGTTGAAACTGAAATGGAACAATTAAGAATTCAACTCAATGAAAACGAAAAAATGCTCCAGAGCTATAAACATGAAATGGCGAAGGTGGAGCGCCTGATGGATTCAAATATTGACGCCGACTTCATCCTCCAAAAAGCCAAGTCTGAAGCGGAACACATCATTACAGAATCCAAAAAACAGGCTGACCGGATCGCCTCGGAAACAAAATTCCTGCTTGACCAACGCGCAAAAGTGGCCGCCCATTTACGGGAATATCTAAAGTCGCAGATGGCTCTGCTTGGAATCATTGCGGACAGCGAGGAAACGCCGCGTGCGGACTCCGGCACAGACGTAAATATCGACACCGTAACGGATGCAAGGGAAACTGATTCCGTCAATTCAAATAATTCACCAGCGGAAAATGCTGTGAACGAGATACCCTTAGAAACGACACAAGTGGATGGTATTGATAGTTTTCTCAGCGATGTTGAGCTCGACGATATTCCCCAGGAACTCGCCCATGCGCTGAGCCGTTACAAGGATAACGAGGAACCCCGCATAATCGATCCTGAAGCTCAGGCAAAGATGCAGCAAATGCTCGACGATCTCGATGCCATATCGGAACACGCGACGGGAATGTTCAAGAAGGCGGATTTCCACAAAATGCTCGGCGATGATATTCACACTCGTTCGGAGGAAATGATCAATCAGATCTATGCCGAACTTGAAAAGAAAAAATCATTACAAAAAGATAACTCCAATCCCGAGGAAAAACCATGAGCGAAAACGACAAAAAAGACGATGAGAAAAAAGACGACAAAAAGAAAGCCATTGAAGACCTGGATAGCCTAAGTACAAATCCGACCGGCATATTTAAGAAAGCTGATTTTGACAAGATGCTGGGAGAATACGCCAAGAAAAAACCGGAAGATATGATCGACGACATCTACGAGGAACTAGAAAAAAAGAAATCGGAGAAAAAATGAATAGCTATCTGGATCAAATTCAAGAAGCCGTTCTATCGATACGAAAAAAAACGAAAATGGAAACCCCCGTTGGCATAATCCTTGGAACGGGACTGGGCGGGTTGGCGCTGGATATTCAAAAAGAAACTGAAATTTCATATACCGATATTCCCCACTTCCCGCTTTCTACCGTTGAGAGCCATGCCGGAAAATTAATTTTTGGCAAACTCGGCGGAAAAAACGTAGTGGCCATGCAGGGACGATTTCATTTCTATGAAGGCTACTCCATGCAGCAAATCACATTTCCCGTTCGAGTAATGAAATTTTTGGGAGTTAAAACGCTTTTAGTTTCCAATGCGTGCGGGGGGATGAATCCCCAATATGTGGCCGGTGATATCATGATCATGGACGACCATATCAATTTGCTTGGCGATAATCCGCTGCGCGGTAAGAACGAAGACAGCCTCGGACCGCGTTTCCCGGATATGAGCGAACCGTATTCAAAAAAACTTAGCGCGATGGCGGAACAAATTGCGCTTGAAGAAAAAATTAAAGTTCAGCGCGGCGTTTATGTTGCCGTGATGGGTCCCAATCTGGAAACACGTGCGGAATACCGATTTCTGCGGTATATCGGAGCGGATGTGGTCGGCATGTCTACGATTCCTGAAGTTATTGTCGCGAACCACATGGGCATTGCTTGTTTAGGTTTTTCCATTGTCACCGATGAATGCTTTCCCGATTCACTACAACCCGTTGATATTAAGAAAATTCTTAAAACAGCCGGTGAGACAGAGCCAAAAATGACGGCGATCATGAAGAGAGTTGTTGAGAAATTGTGATTTCTGATTTTATTCTTAGCAGATACTGATTTGGATAAGTTAACAACATTGGTACGGTCTCTATAAAAAGGAAAGGATGATATGATAAAGTGGATTGTTGTTTTGGCTTTGTTTCTATTCGGCGCTATGGAAATAACAGCAGGCGAAGATGCTTATTATGAGCAACAAGAAAATTCAGCGTTTATGGAAACAGATGAAGCTGGCCTTTCAATAATAAACTGGCAGTACGCCAACGTTCATGATGTTTTCGTCACTAGCACACCAAACACTCCGAGCTCTTATACTTGGCATGAAGAAACCAATTTGAAGCAAGGTGTTTGGGTCAGCCTGATTTCGGTGAAAAACACAGATATTTATCTTCAACAGAATAACGGATGGATGAGGTTTAACACTTTACGCTATGGATTGTTTGTTAGACTTGAAGCAAAATATGATGGAGGAAGTTGGACGACACTTGTCAACAACAAAACAACAGATGCAAGTAAATGGATACAACCCCCTTTTATTGGTCAACTCGGTCAACATACTCTTGAACTGCGATGGTGGGACGTTGGGAACGTCATACATTACAGGTCTCACACAGTGAACATTGTTCCTGCAGCACAAAAGCTATATTTAGATAACTATGGTAATAAATTAACACTTTGGGATGGTGGATCCAATGGTCTTCCAATTCTCCTATCCGAAGGTATCGATCCATACAATACTAGTGGCGCAGAACGTTTACGATATGTTGGAAGCGACTTAACTTCTCAGTTGCTCCAAAGGGGTGGAAGAATCTACCTCCTGAATTATCGATGGGGCGGCCAGAGCCTCAGAAATAATGCAGCCGTTTTCAACTCAGCAGTGCAAAAAATTTCCGTACTCAACTCGAATAAGAAAATCATAGCCTCTGGCATGAGTATGGGAGGAGTCATTGCGAGATACGCTTTAGCCAAGGCAGAAGGTTCCACGAGTCCGCTCAACGTTCTTAAATTCGTTTCGATTGATGCGCCGCAACAAGGTGCAAACGTTCACGCATCCCTGCAGCGATTTATTAAAGATCCTCCAGATTGTGGTCCTTTTGAATCCAGTTCTAAATTATTTGGCACATATGGGATGAGTTGTGATGCAGCCAAGCAGCTATTAAATTACTCAGCATTTGATGATGGAACCGCTCACTCGTCATTTTTTAATGAACTCAATCAACTGAATGGAGACGGCTATCCGCACATAACAAAAAATATTGCAATATCATTCTCAAACGGCTATATCAATCCAAATCCCATGGGCGCATTGTATATGAAGGTAAGATGGACTGGTGTAGCAGGAACCGATATTTGTGGATTTGAGAAGTCTTTTTATTTGGAATCAGCCCTGACGGTAGCAGGGTCCTACTTACCGAAATCTATTACCGACGCGCCGTATAAACAGGTTTACTGGGGAGGCATTACCGTTAACAGGCAGTGCGATGCAACTTTTATCCCATACACGAGTGCTCTCGATCTGGTCAATGGTCAGTCAAAATTCAATATGACAATGACGGCATCAGTTAAAAACTACTATCATGACGAGATACCACCCGAACTCGTGTCGCCGATAGCAAATGAGATACTTCCAGTCCAACCTTTGACAGTCTCCATCGAAGGTCCCTCATGCCTCTATAAATATACAACCGGCACATGGTATGCAGACGCATCAGGCGGGACAGGCTCTTATACTTATCAGTGGATAAAAGACGGCATGCAGATTGGAACCGGTTCATCGGTGTCAACAGGCGGTATTTACTTTACATTGACCGTGATTGTTACCAGTGGCTCGCAGAGCACATCCAGAAGTGTCGTTGTTTCTGAATGTACTGGCGGCGGTGGAGGCTGTCCTTTCCTTTTTGTCAAGACCGATGACGGTTTCACGATTGACAATAACCTGCTACACAGGTCTGAATTTGCAGAAAATCGCGGTAAAGATATTACTGACCTTTATAAACTAAACGTCCTGCCTAAAAAAGAAAATAATCGTTACAAACTAGCCATCAAAGAATTAAACAAGGATCACAGCTATTTCGATCAAATCAAGCTTTATGCAGTCGATCATCCGGCAGGAACTGAACTGGCGGTTACCGAGAATAATGATATAGTGGTTTTTGATCCCAATACGGTTACTTCGACTAATGACGCAAAAATATATGAACAGTCTCATACCAATTATCTCCAATTCTCGCCGACTCGGAGCGGTATTAGCGGTGTCAAAAAACAATCATTGTACCTATCTTTTCCGAGTCACATCAACAATGTGCAGGCATTTACTAACCTGAAGAATACTCTTGGGAATAGCCAAGACAAAGACAGCACAGCAATCATTATGGATCCAAGCGCTGTTTCCGCACAACAATTGCCCAAAGAAATTGCCGCAGTTATTCAATATGGCAACTCCTCCAGTAACATCGCTACGATTGCACGTCGTGAAAGCAAGTCCGTTGTCGTTGTTCCCGTTGATCAAAGTCTCTTGTCTGAAGGTATCAGTATGAACTGGAATCGTGATTTTAGTCTGGGATATGCCGGTGTGACCAAAGTCTTGTATGGAGGATACCGCAAACAAGAGCTTACACTATTGTCAGCGAATCATTCAGCCACAGGCAACGTGAAACAGTCATTGCTAATTGCAGACAAAAAATTTGCAGAATTGGATAAACTTGAAAGTATTGATCTGGAGTTTGATGCAGGTGACAAGATTAAATCCGGTTGGGTACGGGATTTTGTTATTGAGGTGGTAGGACGTTACGAATTACAAACATCAAATTTATCAAAAGCTGGCGTTTCACTTAAGAAAACGGAATCTGAAAAAGCAACTTTAAAGGTACCAACGTATTTTGAATTAGGTAATAATTATCCTAATCCGTTTAATCCAACGACCACGATTCAATATGCATTGCCCAGATCGGTTAGAGTAAGCTTGAAGGTGTATGATATACTTGGTAGAGAAGTGGCAGACTTGGTAAATGAAAACCAACCTGCTGGAACTTATAATGTGAACTTCGACGCTTCAAAATTTGCATCAGGGGTTTATATATACCGCTTAGAAGCTGGTGAATATATAGGATCAAGAAGAATGTTGCTTGTGAAATAGTGATTTTATAACATGGAACTTTTCTAAAATGCTGGAGTTCTAATTTTTTTATAACATGGGAGTATTTCGTGAATACACGGTTCACTATAATAAATATGATTCTAGTGTTTTACGTTGGGGCATGTTCTAATGATAATAATCAGATCAACTTCAACCTAAGGGGAACAGTAAATGTTCCCGACTCCTTGAAGGCTTATCCCGTAGGAGTTGCAACCTTGCTCGATCAGTTTGATGAAGTGGCGTCTACCAATAATAGCGACACCGTGACATCGTTTTACATACCGCCTCCGGTCTTCAACACGAAAGTTATCCTGAAAGCAGATTCTTTAAGCAGACACTTCAAAATTCAGTTGCCGAATGCGTCAAGCTTCCAATCCGATTTGCTAAGACACATTGTTGTAATCAGTTGGATTGATAAAAATTTAGATGGCGAGTTTGACTGGCCTTATGAGGCAGGTAGATTTCCTTTCAAAAATTTTGTTAATTCTGACAGTTGCCTCACTATAAGAATGTTTTTAAACAACGATAACGATTCATATTCATTTATTTGCAATAACGATACTTTGTCATTAGATAGTATTGGCTATGATGGATTTGAATTCTTTTTTTAAAATATCGCCACGGATGCTCTTCCTTTACTTTGGTATTTGGCCTTTTTTCATACTCTCCATGATTTTGGGTTGCGAAGACCCTCAAATGAGGATTACTGCGCAGCTACTAAGCTCTACAGAGTGGCAGGAGAAATTTTTCAATTATGAAAGTGGCCGAAGTTACATCAAGTTCGTGGACGATGGAAAGACAGGCACTTATTATCAAGCAACGAGCCAGGGATGTTTTTACTGTATAGATTTTACTTATTCAAACGATTCGATCTTATTTGAAGGCCATCACAAGATACGTTACTCAATCACCGCTTCGGGATTAATCATCCACATTCCTTATCTCGACCCACTTAATGATGTGACAAAACCTGTTGAATTTGTAAGTACTAATTTAGACACTCTTGACCTCTTGGAATGCACTCCGGAAAACTTCTAGCCAGATTTAAAGCCTTAACCGCCAATCTCATTCCGAGAGATCGAAGTAAAGTTATATGTTTTGGTCTTTGAAATGACTTTAATATATTTGTTTGAGCATTGAGTAATAAATAATCTGAAATTGATGTAAGGTCAACGGAGTTACAAGTATATCAAAAAAAAATATTCATTGATCATTGTTAATTGCTAGTATCCTTCTGCCCATCCGTATCTGCGCGTATCGGCCTCTCCGTAAATCAACCCGGTAACGGGATCAATCCATATCGAATGGGCATCTCCTAAGTTAGTAACCTCCAATATATTATGTCCCTTTGATCTCAAATCGTCAACTGTTTTTACCCTCCACCTGTTTTTTTCTATTGTTACCCGATCCGGCATCCATGTTTGATTCAAGCGGGGATAATCAACGGCCTCGCGTAAAGTTAATTTGTAATCAACAACACCGATTAGGACTTGTAAAACTGTATTGATAATGGTTTTACCTCCGGGAGAACCTGTTATCAAAAACGGCTTGCCATTTTTTAAGACAATCGTTGGTGCCATAGAACTTAACATACGCTTGCCAGGTTCGATGAGGTTGGGACTGTTTCCTTTTTGATTTTTTAGAACGGGCACATCCGGCTGAACATTGAAATCATGCATCTCATTATTTAAAAGAAAGCCCAGCCCTTTTACCACCGCGCCTGAACCAAACCATTCTTCTATGGTATAGGTATTGGAAACCACATTCCCGTCCGTGTCTGCGACAGAAAAGTGGGTCGTTTCCATGGACTCTTCGGGATCATAAATATCCTGACTCAATTTCTCGCTTGGAGTTGATTTGGTTTTATCTATGGCCATCGCGAGGTCTTTTGCGTAGCCTTTTGAAATTAGCTTATCCACCGGCATTTTTATGAAATCCGCATCACCCAAAAAACGCACACGGTCAAAATAAGCCCGTCGCATAGACTCGGTCATGATATGCAATGACTCGGGATCGTCTTGCTTCAGTTCAAAATTCTCAAGGATGTTGAGTATCTCCGTTAACACGACCCCGGCCGACGACGGCGGCGGCATACCGAGAATCTCATAATCGCGATATGTTCCCGCAATCGGTTTCCGGATCACCGCCTGATAATTTTTCAGGTCGTCTTCGGTCCATATTCCGCCGTTATTCGACACATCCTCCACCATAGCCTTTGCAAGCGCTCCTTCATAAAACGCAAGCGCTCCCCCCTCTGCAATGATGCGGAGTGTCCTGGCAAGATCTCTTTGAATCAAAAGTTCCCCGGCCCGATACGCCTCGCCATTTGCTTTGAAAAAAATTCGTTTTGTCTCATCGAATCTTGATAACTCAAACCGGCTGGATTCCAGATAGTCGGCAAATTGTGGGCTTAACTGGAAACCATTTTCCGCAAGAATCACAGCGGGCATGACCAATTCTTTCCAAGGCAATTTTCCGTACTTTTTCCATGCGGCTTCCAGTCCCCGCACGGTGCCAGGAATACCCGCTACGAGATAACCGTAGTTGCTCGAAACCGTATCCACCGAGCCGTCTGAATTCAGAAACATCCGTGCATGTGATTTAATGGGCGCTTTTTCGCGGTAATCAATAGCCGCCGATTCGCCATTTTTCATTCGAATCAGCATAAAGCCGCCGCCACCAATATTACCGGCCTGCGGATAAGTGACGGCTAAAACAAACGCCGTTGCTACTGCCGCGTCAACGGCATTGCCGCCTTTTTTAAGAATGGCAACGCCTGCCTTGGAGGCGAATTCATCTACAGAAACCACCGCGCCCTTTTTTGCGATCACCGACTTCTGTTGCGCTGAAATATCCGGTAACGCAATAGTCAGAATAACTAAAACAAACAGGCAAAATCGACAGGACATTATGCTTTTCTTTCAGATTGGATTTTTAACCCGATAGTTGTATTTTATCATATAAAAACTCCAACCTCAAGAAATTTATAAACATGATAAAGATATGAACAAGCAGGAAATGATATCCGCGGTTGAATCACTGTATAATTTGTCGCTTGATGAAATTAAGATCAAAAAAAATGACGCGCTGGAAGTCTTTTATAATTTCAAAAAAATGCTCAATAGCGGCGACATTCGCGCGGCAGAAAAAATTGATGGACGCTGGCATGTTAATCAGTGGGTAAAAAAAGGTATCTTACTTGGATTTAGGATCGGTAATTTGTCGGACATGTCCATTGACGGGCGTTTCCGTTTTTTTGATAAAGATACGTATCCGTTAAAAAATTTGGTTGTGAAGGATAACGTACGATTGGTTCCCGGCGGAAGCAGTATCCGCGACGGATGTTACGTTTCACCGCAAACGGTGATCATGCCCCCCGCCTACATCAATGTCGGCGCGTATGTGGACACCGGAACGCTCATTGATTCCCATGCGCTTGTCGGCTCCTGCGCGCAACTTGGAAAAAATATACATCTGAGCGCCGCGGCGCAAATCGGCGGTGTGTTAGAACCGATAGGCGCCATGCCGGTTATCATTGAAGACGATGTGATGATCGGGGGCAATTGCGGCATTTATGAAGGAACCATTGTGAAAACCAGAGCGGTTATCGCGGCGGGCGTGATCCTGACCGGCGGAACACCCGTTTATGATCTGGTCACTAGTTCCGTCTACCGTAAAACAAAAGAAGAACCTCTCATTATTCCGGAAGGTGCGGTGGTCGTGGCGGGTACGCGCCCCATTGTATCCAATATTTTTGCAAGAGAAAAAAACTTATCATTGTATACGCCAATAATTATCAAGTACCGGGATGAGAAGACGGATGTCTCGACGGCGTTGGAAGATATGCTGCGATAAAACAATTCGTGATGTTAGGTCACAAATGACGGGAAATGGACGGAGTTAGTCAGGCCGGATCTCTTTGTATTACGAGCGCTTATTAAATCAAAATCGTTCAAATACCCGCCGCTTTCAACAAATTCAAGAATCGTTCCTTGTTCTGAAGCCCAACATTACGGCTGACTATTTTTCCGTTTTTATCAATAATTACGGTCGTAGGAAATGCCTGAATCTGAAATTGTTTTGCAAAGGCGTCGTCGCCGTACCATGTGGGATAATTGATCTGCAGTTGATCAACAATTGGTTTGGCAGCCTCCGGCGATTGCGACTCCAGCAGAACACCCAAGACAACCACATTCCTGTCCTTGTATTCCGCATGTATCTCTTTCAAATCTGGAATTTCCTTGATACAAGGAGCGCACCAGGTTGCCCAAACATTAAGCAGTACCGTTTTGCCTCTGTATTCAGACAGTTTTACAGAATTCCCATCAAGGTCTGTAATGGAGAAATCAACTGCTCCGTCCAAACCGGCTTCCTTTTTGCCGCATGAGGAAATGGAGATCGTCATGAAAATAATCGCCGTAGCAAAAAACATTTGTTTCATGTTGTCCTTTATTTCAATTTTTCCTTATATCTGCCGTAATTTTCATTTTCTCCAAACCGTCTTTCAGAAACATTTTAAAAATCTCCGGATTTCTCTCCAGCCCCCCGAAAGTTGCCAGCACATTTTCTTCAGGATCAATGATTACATAAAAGGGTAAGGCAACGCTGCCGACTAATTTTTGCTGTAACTCCTGATTCATTTCCTGTGACTCACCGAAGTCCGTCCATAATCGCGACAAGACCATTTGATCAAAAAGCTTATCCACGTCTTCTCTTACAAATATTGTTTTTTCCATCAAACGGCAATTGGTACATGTCTTCCCGGTAAAATCGATGAAAAGCGGTTTACCCGTTTCGCGCGCGCGCGCCAGCGCTGCAGGATAATTTTCGATCCATTCGTTTTCGTCCGTTTCTGCTGATGAGCGCACACTATGAATCGCTCCATAATCTGCCGGCGGGAGATAGGAATCAAGATCGGCCTGCAATGGATGTCCAAAAAGCCCGGAAAGCAGATACGTTGTTAAACTTAAAAAGAATATTCCTAGACCTGTTCTGCCGGCGCCGACCGAATCCACCGTATCGTCTTCTGAAAATTTGATTTTTCCGATTAAATAGAAACCCGAGATGCCAAACAATACGATCCATATAGAAAGAAGCACCGGCCGCGTTAAGATTTGTGTATCCCAAACGAGATCAACATTACTGAAGAACTTGAACGCAGCAGCAACTTCTATGAACGCCATTACTATCTTAGTGGCATGCAGCCAGCTTCCGCTTTTTGGCATGTTAGCGAGATATTGCGGAAAAAGAGATAAAAAGAAAAAAGGCGCTGAGAAGGCCGTGGCAAAACATAACATACCGATCACGGGTAAAAACCATTCTCCGTTTGCCGAGGCAACCATTAGAAGGCCGAGAAACTGAACCGTGCAGGTAAAGGAAACCAAAGTGAACGTCACTCCGGCAAACAACGTTCCGATCGTGCGCCCGGTGTCGCTGTGCTGCTGAGAAAAATTTACAATAAACGACGGCAGCCGTATTTCAAAAACACCGAACAGGCTCAAAGCAAAAACGACAAATAATACCCCGATAGTCATATTGACCCACACATTTGCGGCGAAATTTTGCGCGCCGGATGCACCAAGAATCAATGACATGAGCCAGCCAAATAGAGCAAACGAAACTATGATTCCGAGAATGTAAACAATCGATTGTTTGATCGCCTGAAATCTCGACGTTGCCGAATGTTTCGTAAAATACGATACCGTAATCGGAATCATTGGAAATACGCAAGGCGTCAATAACGCAAGAAAGCCCGTCAGAAATGCCAAACCGATAAATGAAGCCAGTGACTCACTACGCAGCGATTCATACGAAGCAGTTCGCTCCAAAACTGTTTTATCTGAACTTTCGATAGCCAAATTTCCTTTAACAAACGACAAAACGGTATCTTTAATAGCCGATTGGTCATTATAGATCAGTTTATCATTCTGAGCGTCGTTTTTTGTAACGGTGGCAGCGGCTTGATTTATTTTCTGGGAAGCGGAAATGACAGATAGCGGAATCGAATACGTTGCTTTGACGGTTTTCGGCGGGAGACAGTAAGACTCCGTGCAAGCCTGATAACGAAATTCCACACCGATCATATCGCCGGTATTTAACGGCCCCGTGATATCGAGCAGCTGTTTGAAGACCACCGTCCCCGAATGCCATGTTACGTCGATTCCAAATCCTTCATCAAAATGCTTTTTCCCTTTCGGGCTGATCAAATCGCCGGACAACTTGATGTTGGCAGGCAAATGCGTTACCACGGTCGTCGGAACCGGACCTTCCAGTTGTTCAACACCGTAGATATGATATTGCGGGTCAATTACCGCTGTAACGTCAAGTGTAAAAGCCGCTGCATCAACTGAGCTTAAATTCAAACTGAGTTTTACTGTCTGTGGTTGCTGGCCGTTAATTTCAGATTGAACAAAAAAAGTTGTCACAATTAGAAAAAATATGAGCCTGAAAGAAGTTCGCATACGAACCTGAAGGTTATAAGTTAGTTGTTTCCAAATATGTCAACACGTTGCTGTTTAGAATATTCATTACAGAAATACGATTCCCTTTTCTATGTATTTTACCGTGAAAGTTACGTCGCCAACAATCTCTTTCGCATTAAGATGAACTATTTCCGGATTATGACCATTGGCAATCACCGACTCGTGAAAAACTGCAATCCATTGGCCTGCGTAGTGTTTTGAGATCATGTCCCAGTTAGCCTTGATCCATGCTGTATCCGATACGCCTGCCGGCGCTTTTCGCGGACGGCCTTTGATTTGTTTTTGATTCGCTTTCATACCCGACACCTCCGGTTAAGTGTGAATAAATGAAATCTTCCTCAAAACTAATTTTTCACTGCAAGCTGCCCGCAGGCTGCCGAGATATCCGTTCCTCTGCTCCTCCGCAAAGTAAGCGGACTTTGAATAGAGGAAACCAGTTTCATAAAATAATCAATTCTCTCCTGTGACGGCCTCTTCAAAGCCGGTCCTTCGATCGGATTATAAGGAATTACATTAACTTTACACCGCCCGAGCTCAGACGCGAGTTTTTTTAGCCGAAGCGCATCGGCGTTAGAATCATTCACATCCGCCATCAAGACGTATTCAAGCGTAACTGGATTTCGACGGGTGGAATTAAAATGTTTGGCCGCCTGAAGCAATTCAGTCAATGGATATTTTTTTGTAATGGGCATTACGCGCTGGCGCACTTCGTCCTTTGTCGCATTCAGGCTTATCGCCAGATTATAAGGATGACCGGCATCCGCATACTCATAAATTTTTGGAATAATGCCGGAGGTAGAAATAGTGATGTGTTTCGCCGCCATACCGATGCCTTTTTCATTGGCAATAATCTGCGCAGCCGTAATCACATTTTCATAATTTAGAAAGGGTTCGCCCATACCCATAAAAACGACATTGGAAATACCGGGGTCAATATATTTCCGAATATAAATTAATTGTCCGACGATCTCCCCGACGGTTAGATTTCTGCTAAATCCCATCCATCCCGTTGCGCAGAATTCACAACCGACGGCACAGCCAACCTGTGTGGAAATGCAAACCGTTCGTCTTTCGTCGTCCGGAATGAATACCGATTCGATTTTCCGGCCGTCCGTCAATTCGAACAAGATTTTCTTTGTCGCATAGGCTTCTTTCTCCCCCGATTGCTGCGTTCTAATGGCTGCGGCATGATGAATCACTGCCACTTCGCTTAACCTCTCCCGCAGCGTTTTGGAAATATCGGTCATCTCGTCAAACGATTCAGCGCCGTATTTATACAACCATTGAAAAACCTGTGCGCCGCGAAATTTCTTTTCGCCGATCGAAATAAAAAATGTTTCCAGTTCGTCCAACGTCATGCCGAGTAAATTCGGTTTTTCAGTTAGGATCGGGCTGTCAATAGAGGCTGTAAAATCAGTGTTTGGTGTGAGGACCTTCATTGGCGTAACATAACATTTCCACCCTTTTCTTGCAAGCATTTTGATTCTTAATTTTAATGCTATACATGCCTCTTGCATATAAGGCCGTCATTGAATACGTTGTCCAAAAAGCCTGCACAGGATATCATGATGCGTATTTTATTTTTGGGCAGTATGGTGATACTGAACCTGAGCTGCGGTTCTACCAATGTGGATCCCGCTACGCCGGATGGCGCCCACAATAAATTTGTCCATGCATTCGGCGATAAAGACTATCAAACAGTGTATGAACTCCTCACATCGGACACAAAAGCCGATTTTCATGCATACCTCAAAACAACCCGCGAAGTGGTTTCCATTATCCGTTCCGAATATCCAGATGCGCTAAAGGAACAAGCTATCGATAATCTTTCTATACCTTTTAAGCAAGATACGTTCACGTACAGAGAGATTGAATCGTCGGCTGCCGAAAACGACGTTTTTAAAATACTATGCAGCCATATGTTCGCATCCAAGGATGAAACTCCATCAATGATGCAAAAATTTGGCACCAGAGTGCAATCTATTGAATTGGAGGGTCCGAATCAGGCAACAATACAAACTTTGGCAGGTGAGACTCTGGTTTATGTAAGGGAATCGGATCAACTTTGGCGTACATCTGAAATTTTCGGCATCAATTTCAAAAACTTAGTTTTGGTGAGCAGACAAAATCTGGAAATTACTAAAAGAAACGTTGATATTTTTTCAAAATAACGCCCGCAATCCGCATTTATTAAATTCTAAAAATATTGACATTCCGAAGCGTTTATTCTATATTCTCGCGGTTTAGAAATGCTTGATTTTTTAATGATTTAGGAGAAATAAGGTTGATGAGATTTTACTTGAGAACTTTGTGTTTGGCAGTTTTTGCATGGATTATGATCGGATGCGGTTCGTCGCAAAGCGTTCTTAATCCGGAGCTCAATAAGACTGTAACAGAATCGGATGGGATCACTAACCAAACGTCAGATTCCATTCAGCAAAATGTTCAGGAAGTTCAATTCCTAAAGCTGGTCGATTCAGATTCCGATAAGACCTTTCAGCAAACAAACGGATCGGGTGAAACCGCGGCGATCGAGAACGTAAAAAAGCATTATGCCAATGCCCTTAACTTCTGGTTCGTCGAACAGAATGCAGAAGCTGCAAAACAGGAATACCTTGCCGCCATTGACGCTCTCGTCGCGCTGGGAGATATATTAGCAAGTAAGGAGTCGTATGATGAAGATGCCGCCAATGGCAACGGGGGCGACCTCATGCTGCCTTTTAATATCGGAGAAACGAGAACGGAACAGGATGATACGCAGGTTACAGACAGATCCGACTATGGCAATTGGCTGGCAAACGGAATTATTGAACATTATAGGAATTTGCTTGAACTTAAGAATGAATTTAACGGCGACGCATTTAATCAAACGGTATTGAGTCGACTGGCGTTTTTTGATACCGGTTTATCCGGCCTCAGTTCATACGGCTCAATCAAAGCACCCATAGCCAAAGGGCACGCTTTGGATTACATCCCAATGAATATCGAAAATGAACGAATACAAAAGTATATTGACTATATGACCAAAGATGGCGGCGCCAACATTCGTTTTTTGTATAAGAAAATGGGACAATTTGAAAACCTGATCAGAGAAGTGATCAAGCAGGAAGGCGTCTCCGAAGATCTAATTTATCTTGCTATGATCGAAAGCGGTTTCAGTGCGACTGCCAGATCACGCGCTCATGCGGTTGGACCCTGGCAATTTACAAAATCAACGGCTGCAATCTACGGAATGAATGTGGATTGGTGGGTTGACGAACGGCGAGATATTTTTGTGTCAACCAAGGCCGCTATCAAACACCTTAAGGACCTGTTCAATATTTACGGCGATTGGTATCTCGTCTTAGCCGCATACAACGCAGGGCCGGGCGGCGTCAACCGTGCGATGAAAAAGAATAATACGCGAGACTACTGGGAAATGTCTAAGATGCCGAGAGAGGCAAAGAATTATGTGCCCTACTTTATCGCATCGGCGACCATCGCCAAAAACCCGGATCAATTCGGAGTCACTTTGGAGAAAGACATTCCCATGCTTGTCGACACCGTCACAGTAACCGAATGTCTTGACCTGGAGATTATTGCCGGTTGCGTACATTCGACCGTGGACAGCATTCGTGATATCAATCCCGCCCTATTGCGCTGGTGCACACCGCCTACGACTTCGCGGTACTTGCTCAAACTGCCGTCCGGCACGCGCGCCAAATTCCTTGAGAATTACGCGAAAATCCCGCAAGAGAAAAAACGCTCCTGGGTCAGATACCAGGTAAGATACGGTGAAACACTGTCACTGATTGCCAACCGTTACGGCACGGATATCAAAGCGATCATGCAGGCCAATCAACTCAAAAGTTCCGTTAATCTGATCACCGGCCAATACATTATCATTCCGGTTGCGCCGAAATCTTATACGGCTTCGGCGGTTACAACACCTGTTTATACGAAATCCGCGACAAGTACCGGCAACTATTCATCCGGCGCTGGATCAACAACGACAAAGAAAAAAGTCGACGACAAAGCAGGGAAGAAAAAAATATTGTACAAAGTCGAAGGAGGAAATACGTTAGGGGAAATTGCAGAATGGTACAATATTTTGGCACAGAACATCCGGGACTGGAATGGTTTATATTACGGGGATCCTATTTTTCCTGGACAAGTGCTGACTCTGTGGATAGATACGTATATTCCTGACGAAGGATACCGCAACGCCACCAAGAAAAAAGCCAAAGAAATTTCAGCAGACGAGCCGGGAACGAAGATTTATGTAGTGCAGGACAACGACACCTTGATCAGTATCGCAAAGCTATTTAACGTCGAAGTAAGCAGTATCAAACGCTGGAACAAATTGTCTTCCAACTCAATCCGCGTCGGGGAAAAACTGAAAATCTACGTTGGCACTAACAACTGATTTAAAACAAATAAAAATTATAAAAAGTCCGTCCCTGATGGCCGGACTTTTTTTTTTGAATGACACTTATACGATTTTTCGCAGCCGCTCAATTTCCTTAGCAAGCAGTCCCTGCCCCGCGCTGTCAAAAATATCCGCATCAAAACCCGGGTTTAACACTTTCACTGCCAACAAACTGTTTGTGTAATCTCCGAGAAGAAAATAATTTTGCGCTTGTAACAATTTCAGATCCGATGCACTGAGGCCGACGGCGTATGGAAAACTCCATTCGGAATCAACATCCAAAGCCGCTTGGGCGTATGTATTGGAGCCGTCAAATTCTTTCTGTGCATTTTTCATAAATGCCCAGCCGGCGTAGTGATCAGCCGTTACGTTTATTTTAAGCGCGCCGGTATTAAAATACTCCTCCGCCTTAATCAAACTATCCAATTTCATTTGAATCCACGCCAAACCGGTGTACGCTTCTGCAAATGAAGGCTCCTTTTTCTTGGCTTTGATAAACCAGGCGGTCGCCATATCGAATTCGTTTTGGCTATAACTGGTCCACCCTTCCAGGATCATATCTTCGTAGGTTGTAGTGTCTTTCACCGGGTCGGGGCCGCAGGAAATTTGATACATCAGAACAAAGACTAGCAGAACAAAGTTATTCGATTTCATACAATTTTTTATGTTTGATTGACAATTCAATTTTCGCTTGTCACTTTTATTTTATAAAAATCATTCTCTTAGTCTGAATAAATTTTTTCGTTTGTAATCGATATAAGTACATTCCACTTGCAACTTCGCGTCCATTTTCATTTCGTCCATCCCAAATAACCGAGTATCGTCCGGCAGAACGCTGCGCATCATATAAGGTTCTGACTCTCTGTCCGAGCATGTTGTATACGACAATAGACAAGCGCCCGTCTTCCGGCATATCGTATTCGATTGTGGTAGACGGATTAAAAGGATTCGGATAGTTTTGTTTTAAATTAAAATCTTTCACGACTGAATTACGTACACTCATCGCGTAATCTTCATCTACTTTGAATACGCCCAGTTTATTTACGTAGGCAACAACTTTATTATACCTTGGCAAAACCTGACTCTCGAGGCGTTTCCATTGCTCATCCTCATATCTAAAAATAAAAAGTTTATCCGTCTCGGCAAACCTGGCAGGATCGTATTGAATCTCTACCCGTATATTAGAAGGAAACTCGTTTGTGGGTCCAAAATAATATGCGGTTTCATTTTTGATTGTCTCATTATTCAAAATAAAACATGTTTCTTCAGAAACGGTATTGTTCATTATTTGAAGACCGGCTATACCGTCAACGGATTTGAGAACCGCCGGAATTCCCGGTTTCGCCAGCGAGACTGAATAGGTTCGCTCCTTGGTTGAGTCCTGCCCACGGTATGAAACCGCCTGCGTGCGGATTTTATAAATTCCGTCCGAATCAAATGTATACGATCCTTTATACACGTTTTGTGAGACGAGTGTCATGGCAATGACGGTCGTGTCCGTCGTTCGCCAAAGTTTGACGGTTGGCGCGCCCGTCAAATTAACATCCGAAGTGACAACAATGTCAACATATTTCGTGAGCAGCGAATTCTGATACAATGAAGTCGCCAAATTTAATGCCGGCGTTTGAGGCGTAGCGCTTACTTGTGCAGAAAAAGCGCTTTCCACGTAATGATTATCAACTGCCGTGATACGGAAATAGTAAGTCGTGCCGTTAACAAGCCCGGTGATAGTTTTAATGGTATCAACCCGGTTTTCAACGGAATCTATTGATATTGTTGGGCTCGGTGAAGTTCCGCCATAAATTCTATACCTCATAAAATCACCATCCTGATTCTGGTTCCACTGTAGTGTCACGCGGGCGCTGTCGCTGCTGATCGTAACATTTGCAGGCGTTTCAGGCGGTTCGAACCCAGGGATATTCGGAGCCTCGCTTACCTCGGAAGAAAACACACTTTCGCGGAATGAAGAATCCACAACCGTCAACCGGAAATAATACAATGTGCCGTTTGTAAGTCCGTTAAATGTTATTACCGTGTCCATACGATTGTCGAGAGAATCAAGCAATTCGTCTGGATTAGGCGACGTGCCGCCATAAATTCTGTACCGCATGAAAAAGGGCTCCTGATTTTGCCGCCAGGTTAAAGTAAGCGATGCGCTATCATGGCTGATGGTCACAAGCTGAGGCGTTTGCGGTAAATTTCGGGTCATCGTATAATCAAAATTCGATGTAGAATTAGTCGGAACAGATGCATCCCGATAAATAGTAACGTATCCCGGTTTAACGATTTTTAAAGTTGAATTGCCCGATAATGCCGTAAAATTATACCGGCCAGAATCGTTGGTCGTGCGCGTCAAATTATCCTGCAAAAGTGTGATAGTCACACCTTTGAGCGGTTCTCCGGAAATACTGTCAGTTATGGTTCCTGTTATCTGCCCCGTTTCTTTTCCCGAAAAGCCAAGAACGTAAAGGCCGCCGCTGATATCGGAAACTGCAATATTTCCAGACGGAAAGTACGGATAAACACCCCAAGCGCCGGCGAATTGCGCGGAGTTACTCGGAGCATACGTATCATAATGTCCTGCAACAATCGGCGCTGATGGATTGCTGACATTAAAAATGCGTACGCCTTCCGTATAATAGGAAGCGTAAGCGTATTTCCCTTTGGCATATACATTATGAACAATCCCGGAACTCCCGTACGTTCCCAGTTGAGATATATTTGTATTATTCGCAATGCCGTCCCGCAGCGTTGAAATATCCCAAATGCGCAGGCTTCCGGCGGGACTGCTTGTTTCGTCCGTCGTAAAAAGAATTTGGCCGTTATCGGACAGTGCCGTATTGTGAGTAAAAGCCCCCGGGTAAGTGTAGGAGTGAACAATCTGCAGATTGGATTTATTTTTTGCATCGATCACATATACTTTTCCGGAAAATATGGCTGCCGCATAGATAGTGTCATTTCGAACGTAGCAGTCATGTATATATTCATTATTAAAACTGCCAACTTCCACGGGGTTAACGGGATCCGCAAGACTTAGTATCTTAATGCCCCCCACTGGCGTCGCATTGCCGCCGGTCAAATAGGCATACCCGTCGCGAATCTGAATATCATGCGTGTGATCGTAACCGGCCGTTGTCCACGTATTAACCAGCGTTGCCGTAGCGGGCAACGGCGACATGTCGATGATCTGTAATCCGCTGCCTCCCGCTTCCGACACTACATAAGCATATTTCCCCCAGGATTGGATCTCATGCCAACTGGATGTACCGCCTGGAATAAACGCTCTTTCCACCGGTATGGACGGATTGGTGATCTCAATCACCGCCGTTCCAGTATTACAGCCCAAAAGAGCGTACTCACGGCCGAGGGAATCGGTATACCCCCAAATATTGGCGTAGCTCGCGCCGTGTTGATCCAGTTGACTCAGGTAAGTCATATTGATCTGAGACTGAACGGGCACCGCAAAAAAAAGGATGAAGAAACAGATCATCCTATACTTCATACGCACTCCTTTTTATTAAGACAATAAAACTCTAATAATTCCGATAACTATTCCGATGGCAAACCCCGCAACGGCGCCATTGACGCGAATCCATTGCATATCGTTATACGTTCGGATTCGGAATTGTTCTTTGATCTGCTCCGGAGAAAGGCTGCTGAGATTTTTTTCAACCATTGCTCCGATCAAATGATGGTTTCTATTAATGACCTCGCCTATGACGGAAATAACATTCTCGTTTACAGTTTTCTGCCATACGCTATTGTTCCTGAGTTCCAGTATAACATCGCCAACCCAGTCCGACACGTTACGATAAATCAGGCCTTCCTTTTCGTTGCTTTGTTCATGTAAAAACTCAATTAGTCTGCCGATCACTTTTTCAGCCAATAAAGTGAATTCCAGTTCCGATATTATTTCGGCTCCGAGTTTATCTAATTTCTTAGCGGACGCCGTGTCCGTACGCAGATCATTGATCCAGGCTAACGATTTCGTATCAATTTTCAGGCGAACAGGATGATATGGATTGTCCTGCAATTCACGCAGGAACTGTATACTCTTAAGAATGGCCTTCTCAGCTGTCTCTACGGGATCAAAAAATAATTGTTTCAAAAGCCCGCCCTTATCTTCAGACAACTTTTCGACGATTAGATCAAAAGCTTCCTGCGTACTAAGAAGTTCAGTTAATTTTTCTGCAAAAAACGGAACCAACTGATCTAGAAGTTTTTTTGCCCGATCGTCCGTAATGCTGCCTCCGATCCATCGACTCCATTGAATACGGGTAATCTGATCATTTAATATTCCGGCTAACTTTTCTTTGGCTGCCGGCTTTTCAAGAATTTTAGTAAAGCGTTCGATAAGCCAGCTGACGTGTCCTGAAAGTTCCCCGTTTTGCTTTATTTTTTCCAAATAATCTGCAAGCGCCCCGGCCACGTCAACCGATTGCAGAACGTTTTTCACACTTTGAGGCGACAACCATTCGTCTGCAACTAATTTTCCCGCCGCCTGCGCAATCGCTTTTTGTTTGCGCGGAATGATACCGGACGCCGGAACGATCCGCACATTTCCGATCTTGATCTCATCAAATATCATTTTCACCGCAAGCCAGTCTGCTGCGCCGCCCACCGTACCGGCTTCAAATCCCGTTTGAATGATTATTAGAAATACTAAATAGGTCTGCGGCGTAAAGCTTATCAATAAGGACGAAAGAATGAGCCCGGACAAAGCAATAGCAAACGAGATCTCGCCTTTATGCTGTGTCAAAAAATGCTGATCAGGCGCACTGTTCTTTTGAAACATCGAAAAGTTCAGTTCGAATGTATAGGATTGTGTTTTCTAATGACCTTCAGAATCTCGTGATAGATCTTCTCCCCGATAGCATCAATGGGCAGGTTCCCATCGATCAATTTGACACGTTTCGCATTTTCCTGAACAATTTGAATATACCCGTTCCGGATACGCTCAAAAAAATACTGATCTTCGCTTTCCATACGGTCGGCCGCCAGGTTTCCGCGACGCCGCTCCGACTCTTCCCAGTTGACATCGATAAATATCGTGAGGTCCGGAACTAACCCGCCGGTAGCAAGCGCATTTGCTTTTTCAATGGCTTGAAGGGAGAGCCCCCGGCCATAGCCCTGATAAGCCGTTGTAGAATCATAAAAACGGTCAATCAGAACGATCATTTTCTTCTGGAGCGCCGGTCTGATTTTTTCAGCAACGATTTGGGCGCGCGCTGCTTCATAGAGCAAAAGTTCAGTGATAGGATCGATATTCATATTGTGTATCGATAACAAGATGTTCCGGATTTGCTCAGAAATTTCAGAGCCGCCGGGATCGCGAAGAGTTAATACGGAATAACCCTCGTCCTGCAATTGTTGCGTGAGATGCTCAACCTGCGTGGATTTGCCGCAACGATCAATTCCCTCAAAACTTACGAAAATACCTTTGTGCAACATGGTTTGATTTGATAATCTAAATTAATGGATAATAGGTCGAATGTAATGGCTTTCCAATGTAAAGTCAATTCCTTTGCCGTGATCAGGATACCCAAGTTGCGGCAGCTAGTTGCGGTAATATCTCTCCGGCTAGGCCCCGGAAATGATGGTCTACATGGGCTGTCAGCGGAGTTGCTTCCGCATTGATTTCAATCGACAAAATCCTTTTGTTAAGAGCCTCGTACGGCAATGAGGCCGCCGGATATACCAATGAAGAAGTACCGATAGAAAAAAACACGTCACAATTTCTAACGGCTTCTGCGGATCTCTCAAATGCACCGGACGGCAGCATCTCGCCAAACCATACTACATCCGGCCTTAGCATACCTCCGCAGCGAGGACACCGCGGCGGAACATCGTCCGTGGTTTCCCATGCGTCGATCACAACATCTTCGTCGAAGCATTTGGTTCGCTGAACGTTGCCGTGAATTTCGATTACATTCTCACTTCCGGCAAGACGATGCAGATTATCTATATTTTGAGTTACCAGCAGGAACCGTGTAACTTTTTTTTCAATACCGGCTAAAGCAAAATGACCCGGATTGGGTTTTACTTTTTTGATCATCTCGCGGCGCATCATGTACCATTCCCAAACCATTTTCGGATTTCGACGAAAAGCCTGGGGTGTCGCCAACTCCTCCGGATCATAATTAGCCCACAAACCCGATTGCGCGTCACGGAATGTCGGAACTCCGCTTTCTGCAGAAATACCGGCGCCGGTCAGAACAACAATACTATTTGCT
>JAEUSJ010000002.1:40901-48021 GCA_016788215.1 bacterium
GACTCATAAAAAGGCTTTACGCTTGAAATATGCAGACATTCATCAGGGGAATGCGCATTTTTGATGGTCGGGCCAAATGAAATCATTTCCATATCGGAGAATTTTTCGCCTATGATACCGCATTCCAATCCGGCGTGAATAGCCGTGATAACCGGCTCTTTACCGTAAATCTCTCCAAACACTTCTTGGCATGCTCTAAGAACTTTGGAATTCAAATTCGGTTTCCAACCCGGGTATCCTTCCGTTTCTTCCACGTCGGCTTCTGCTAAGCTTGCAATGGCAAATACGCGGTCCACAATATCACGCTTCCTGCTTTCGACGGAACTCCGGTGACTTGATCCTATGATGATGGAAGTTTTATTCGTCTCCAGCGTGGCAAGATTAACCGAAGTCTCCACTAATCCGGGAATATCCCGGCTCATTCCGATCACGCCGTTGGGCAGGGCGTATAGCAAATTCAAAAGTCCGGTCGTCTGCGATTTTTTCATCATGGGGGAACGTTGGTTTGCCATTTCCTTAAAAGAAATTTTAATGTTCGGATCTGTCAATTTATATTCCGATTTGATCGCCTTTTGCAGTGACTGAATTCGCTTGCGAACTGAATTGAGTTCATCTGTCGGAATCATGATTACCGCATCGGCATCGCGGGGAATAGCATTTCTTCTGGTCCCGCCGCGGATATCACATATTCGAATCCCAAATTCGTTATGTAAATTCCATAATATACGCGTAAGGACTTTGATTGCATTAGACCGTCCCAGATGAATATCCAGTCCTGAGTGCCCGCCCACGCATCCATCCACTTTGATGCTTAATTGCAGCAGATCCTCATGATGGCTTGCCTTCCACTTAACCGGAACCGTGATAATACAATCTTTCGCGCCGGCGCAGCCAACATACAGTAATCCTTCTTCTTCTGAATCTAGATTTAGAAGATAACGCCCTTTTAGCATTTTCGGGTCTAATTTGGTTGCTCCTGTCAGACCGGTTTCTTCATCCATGGTAAACAATAATTCTAACGGCCCGTGCTTAACTGCATCATCTTCAAGTATGGCCAGCATAGCCGCGACGGCTATGCCATTGTCCGCGCCTAATGTAGTTTGTGTCGCTTTGATGTATTCGCCGTCCACCCGAACCTGAATGGGATCATTGTCAAAATCGAAATTGATCTCCTTCGTCTTCTCACACACCATGTCAACATGTCCCTGCAAGATTACGGTCGGCGCTGTCTCATAGCCTTGTGAGGCCGGCTTACGAATAACAATATTGCCTGCGGAATCCTCCTGATAATCGCGACTTAGCTTCTTAGCCATTCCGATGACGTATTCTCTGATCTTCTCTTCTTTCTTGGACGGCCGCGGGATCTGCGTGATCTGATAAAAATAATCAAATACTTTTTGCGGCTCCAGCTGGGATAGTATGTGGTCGGACATAACGCTGTTCCTTATCGTTAGATGTAAAATACAATGTTGTTGAAATGCATCAAAAAATATGATTGTTTTGGAGAAAAATCAATTTGAATGTGTATTTAAATTTTGACTCTTTGATTCATTATTTCTATTATTCAGCTGAATTTCAAAATACACTAATAAAGCAATACATTTTATGCAGAAGAAACTAATCATGGTGGTCGATCATGATCCGGCGATGCTCGCGGATGTCGTCGCATTGGTAAACAAAGCAGGTTTTGAAACGGTTAGTTATTCCAGCGCACAACAGGCACTGACGCATTTGGATACTCAGGGCAAAAGCACATTGCGTATGATCGTTGCAGAGGCCGTCATGCCGGACGTGGACGGTTTTGGATTTCTAAAAGAAGTAAAGAAACGGCCGGCCGTTAAGGACCTTCCTTTTTTATTCTTAACCCATGCCCATGACACTTCTATTCTGATCAACGCTTTCGAACACGGCGCCGTCGACTATTTTTTCAAACCGCTTAAAAAGGAACTATTTATTGCCAAGATCCGCTCGATGATCGGAGCCTTTGACGATAATATTAAAAACACGAACACCATTCTGTCAGGGAAATTGGTCGATAAGCCGCTCGACGAAATAGTGGCTCTCTGCGAACACGAAAGTCTCAATGGGTTTGTCCAAATCAATCATCCGGACCAATTTCAAGGCATCATTACGTTTGTCAAGGGATTGCCGGATGCGATGTATATACAAGATGGACAAGGTAAGAAGCTGTATACTGATACCGAGGCTTTTGAGAAAATGTATGAATGGGATGCGGGAGATTTTGTAGTGCGGAGAGGCGCCCTGTCAGACTATTAAGGGCGGCCGTTAAAATGTTCGTGATAAATAGTATCCGCGACTGAATAGAGCGATTTCTTGTTGGAAAAAATTTCCTCCACGTGCGATTGTATTTTACCAACAAAGTCCCTCTCCGTCCATTGTTGGCGAATTCTGCTCTCGATCAGCCGCAGCAATTCGTGTTGAATTCTATCCTTCCTTCTGCGTCTCAGCTCACCGGAACTTGTAAGATATTCCTTATGTTTTTCAATTCGTTCCAAAACGTCTTTGGTACCTTTTTTCTGCGTTGCAATCGTTTTAATTACCGGCGTTAACCACGATTTTTCATCGTGCGGTTTCAATTCCAGCATGGCTTCAATTTCAAGTTTAATATGATCCGCCTGCTCCCTATCCGATTTATTGATAATAAAGATATCCGCAATCTCCATTAATCCGGCCTTCATGGCTTGTACGCCATCTCCGGATTCCGGAACCAAAACGACGGCGGTCGAATCGGCGTGTGTGACAATTTCGATCTCAGACTGCCCCACGCCCACCGTCTCAAATATAATGATGTCCATCCCGTAGGCATCCATGAGATCCGCAACCTGATAGGCCGTTTTTACCAAGCCGCCAAAGGAACCTCGGCTGGCCATACTTCGAATAAAAATATTGGGGTGCATCACTATATCGTTCATGCGGTAACGGTCGCCTAAGATTGCACCGCCGGTATATGAACTTGTAGGATCTACGGCAATGATACCAACCTTCAGTCCTTTATCTGCAAAATCTTTTGCTATCAAATTGACCAGCGTGCTTTTTCCCGAACCCGGCGGGCCGGTTAATCCGATACGGTATGCGTTGCCCAGATAAGGGAAAAGTTCTCTGAGTAACATAGGCGATTCCGGCGCCTCATTTTCAATTATCGAAATAGCTTTAGATAAAACGCCTTTAGAACGGGCAGATTTATCTCTCGATCGTATGCTTTCAAAAAACAATGATTGGATGTTACCGGCCATAAGCATTCGTTTCTGCAAATAAAAAAGGTAAGTTATTCAACTTACCTTATAATTAAAACGCAGGCACTCGTTATTAATTTACGCTAGCATAAATAAAATTACCGACCACTTGAACGGAATTTACAACATAACTCGGAAATAGGCCAAGTAAGATAACGCCCAGCATGGTACCCCACAAAGCCATTTTTGCCGGGAATGGGACGGCAATCGGCGATACATCGGCGGCTGTTTCAATATATGCCCTCTTCAGAACAAGCAGATAATAATATACCGAAACCACGCTGGTCAAAATTCCAATCGTTACGAGTCCGTAATAACCTTTATCTAAACCAGCGGCGAAAAGGTACACTTTCCCGATAAATCCGGCAAGCGGTGGAATTCCTGCCAGCGACAGCAGGCATATCATCAGTACTAAAGCCAGGAACGGCGCGCGTTTGCTCAAACCGACATAGGCGGATAGGTCGTCACTTTTAACTTTGTTGTAGACCAGCGTTACAACGAGAAATATGCCAAACGTCGCAAACAGATATTGCGTGAGGTAAAATAAAATCGATGAAACGCCGATGTCCGAATAGGCCGCCAGTCCGATGATCATATAACCTGCCTGCGCAATGGAGGAATACGCCAATAATCTTTTTATATTTTTTTGCGGCAAGGCAAGAAAATTGCCCAGAAGCATCGTCAGCGCAGCTAGTATGAAAAACAAATTTGCAAGAAATGGTTCCAGTCCTGCTATCTTATTGAATACGCCGTAATACAGGCGAATGATGACCGCAAAACCCGAAGCTTTGGATGCAACCGACAGAAAAGCCGTGATCGGCGTCGGAGCGCCGGTATAGGTATCTGGCGCCCACATGTGAAAAGGAACTGCCGTGATCTTGAAACTGAGCCCGATCAGGATCATCACTACGCCAACCAAAAGCACTACGGAAGATCCGGCAAATTCAGGATTCAGCGAACGTGTAACTATCTCAGGCAAAACCGTTGATCCCGTTGCGCCGTACACCAATACCATTCCAAAAAGCAGAATAGTTGCAAATACGGTTCCGAGGATGATGAACTTCATTCCGGCTTCAGCCGACGCATGATCTTGTTTGAAAAAAGCCGTTAAGATATACAGCGCGATCGTCGTTGTTTCGACGGCGATAAAAAGCGTGATCAGTTCCGTCGCAGACACCATCAGCATCATACCGAAGACGGCAAATACGACGGTGACATAAAATGCGCCCTGGCTCTTACTCCATTTCGACACAAAATGCCATGCAGAAATGACGGTCAAAATTCCGGATAGAATAAAAATGATATTCATAAAATACGCCAGACCGTCATGCGTATAAGTTCCAAAAAAAGTAACGCCTTTCGGTTCATCGACGGCAACCATGAGCAATAAAGCGCTTACAAAACCAAATAACGTCAGGATCGGAGAAACCCAGGGGCGCTCATTTCCGCCTATGGCTTCCCACATGATAATTACTACGGCGGTCAACAAAAGGAAAAATTCCGGAGAGCGCAGGAAAGCCATTAGACTATTCATAAGTACGTCGTTCATCGAATCCACTCTTTCTTATTTTTCAGTATGATCAGGAAATTGTTGGTATACATCAATCAGCGTTCTTCGCAAAGTTTCCGTGTCGACTCCGTTATGATCATTGGATACCAGATGATACATGATAGAAACTACATGCCCTACAAAACGCGCTTTGGAAGGATCTGCGAGCCCTCTCTTGTCCATATCGTCCAGTTTCTGTTCCGTGAGGGTTTCCGCTTCCAGGATGCTTTTGCGCACATACGATTCCGCGCTAGCCGTCGAAAGCCCTTTTACCAGTCCGGACAATGTCTCGCTCCAGGCCTTAATAATTTTTTCCTGACGATCTGAACCTTTAACATCCATATTTGAAATCATAACGTTTTAATATTTTTTCATCAACGGCGAAAAACTTATTGAACTTACGGCTAAAATTCAACGCTAAAAACATCAATTTTTAATTCTCCCCATACCTACCGAAAAGACAACCCGCAGAGCGTCAGCCGCTAAATAGACCGGTATCGTAATCCAATGATACCATGACGCGTAGCGCCTAAGGAAAATGAAATTACTGCGTAAGCGAAATCGAATTTTCTTCCATTGTAACTGTCCGCCGGTTGCCGCGGAAATTTTATGCCAGACCACGCCGGTTGGAATATATAGCATGCTAAATCCATTCCGTTTCACCCGAAAACAGTAATCCGCATCTTCGGAATACATCGGATATACCGTATCGAGATAACCAACCCGATTTACTACTGTGCGTTTGATCAGCATCGCACACCCTGTTATATAATCGCATTTTCTGACCGTATTGAATTGCCCCGTATCCTTTTGGCGAATGCCAATATGCCGGCTTCGTCCTTTGTACAGTTTAATCTCCCCTCCGGCAAACCAAATCTGATCCGGGGTATTCTGATAGTAAATTTTCGGTCCGGCAATACCGATATTTTCATCTGTTTCACATTTCGAGATCATGTTTGAGAGAAGTTCTTTGTCCACCAGCGTATCGTTATTCAGCAACAAAACATAATCTGCTTTCTTTTCATATGCGTATTTGATTCCAATATTATTTCCTCCGGCGAAACCCAAATTAATCACGTTTTCAATAAGAATCATTTTACCGGAGGACAATTCGGCCGCGTGTTCGCTTTTGATCGCTTCGACGCTGCCGTCGGTGGAAGCGTTATCCACAAGCGCTACAATAAAGTTTGTGTAATTTAGTTTCAGAACCGAGGATAAACAATCGAGGGTAAGTTGTTTCCCGTTATAGGAGAGGACGATAAGATAAACTAAGGGTTCAGTCATGGGGACAAACAAAAACGGTAAATATCAAGTCAGAATATGTTGTTTAGGGAGAGAAATCTTGAACGTGGAGCCTTCGCCTTCTTTGCTTAGCACGCTGATTATACCGCCGTGCAGTTCGACTATATGCCTCGCTAGGCTGAGCCCGATTCCGGCGCCTTCGACCGCTCTTGTAGTAGACTGGTCAATTTGATAAAATTTATCAAAAATTCGTTCATGAAATTTTGCCGGGATTCCTTCCCCCGTGTCGGTGACCATGATATCGATGGAATTCTTCATTTGCGCAACTTCAATTTTTATTTCACCGTTGAACGGCGTAAACTTGATCGCATTCTCGATCAAGTGTTCAATGCTCTGCAATAATCTATTGCCATCGATCATCACGGCGGGAAGGTTAGCCGGAATGAGCAACTGGAAATTCAATTTCTTCTCCTCCGCCTCAGGTTTATAACGATCCAGCGCTTTTTCGATCAGCGCGGTAAGATCGGATTGTTTGCGTTCCAACACGATCGCACCGTATTCGATTTCTGCCAATGAGATGAGGTCATTGATCAGATCGGCCAAGCGCTTGCTTTCGGTGAGAATAACTTCGATGAATTTCTGTTTTGTCTCCTCATCCACATTTCCCGAATCACGCATAAGAGAACTGAACCCCTGTATGGAATGAATGGGCGTTCGAAGTTCGTGCGATATGGTCGACAAAAAATTGGATTTCAGGTCGCGCACTTCTTTTCTCGCGCGGTATCCCCAGCTGACAACTTCCCTGAAAAGGTTATTGGTATCGCGCAGCCGTTTGCTCATCACTTTGGAGATCCGCGTAAGAATCTCATGAGCCATTTTGAGATCTTGTCCGATGAATCCATTGAAAGATTCCTTCGACAGAAACATCAACTCGCATTCATCCAGCGCTACCGCGCCGGCGGATCGGGTTTCTTCATCCAGCAGCGCCATTTCTCCGAAAAAACTGCCGGCCGGCAAAACGGCAATCGCTTGCTGACGCGCTTCCTCGCCGGGAAGATTTTTATAAATCTTGATT